>DASYGM010000123.1:0-13909 GCA_035999715.1 Micrococcaceae bacterium
GGGGCTGGGACATCAAACGCTGGCGCTACCGGCTCTTCGCCACCGCCGGGAAGATCATCACCCCCGCCCGACGGAACCACCTGCTGCTGCCCGACGCCGCGCCGGAGAAATCCCTCATCGCAGCGCTTCTCGAAGCGATCAGCCGGATCGCCGCAGCCGCGAACCGCCCCGCTCTCCTGCTGCGGACCTGACACCGCAGCCCCCGGTCACCGACGAGCAGGAAAGAAAAAGACCAACGGGATCAGTGGAAGCCCGCGCCCCGCCCGGCGATCAGGGGCCCTTCAGCCACGCCCAAAATCGGATTCAGCCCGCCGGGACGGCAAAAACCGGGTCCGGCGCCCCGACCACCGTCCGATGAAAAATCCGGGTTAGAGGCAATACCGTTTACTTAGGGTTTTGTCTGTTAATCTTTTTTTATGGCGCGTAGTGGCTGGGTGAAACCCGAAAGTTCCGAACGGTTGAGTGACCACGTCTCCCTGGGCGTGCTGACGCGCGTTTTTTCCCCCGGTGTTGTGGATGAGGTGATCGCCCGTACGGATGCGGGCCAGCAGCGCACGCGTCTGCTTCCGGCGCGGTTGATGGTGTACTACGTGATGGCGATGGCGTTGTTCTCGGCTGGGTCGTATGAGGAAGTGATGCGCTCATTGTTGGCCGGGCTGGACTGGCTCAGCGGCCGGTTTGATGGCTGGGTGATGCCGACGAAGGCCGCTATTTTCAAGGCCCGGGCCAGACTTGGCCCGGCGGTGATGATCGAGCTCTTTGCTGAGGTCGCCAGGCCGCTGGCTACTGCCGGAGGGCCTGGCTTCTACAAGTCCTGGCGGCTGATCAGCGTGGACGGGACCACCTTGGACATCGCTGATACCCCGGCCAATGAACGTTATTACGGCCGGCCCGGCACCAAGTCCGAGGCCAAGAGTGCTTATCCGCAGGCGCGGGTCCTGGCTTTCGTCGAATGCGGCACACATGCGGTCATCGGGGCTGTCGCGGCCAGCTGCAGCACCAGCGAGCATGACATGTATCCGGGCCTGCGCCACCGGCTGGATCCGACCATGTTGCTCATGGCCGACCGCGGCTTCTTCAGCTACACCGCCTGGCAGGACAGCACCGCCGATGGAGCGCAGCTGTTATGGCGGATGAAGTCCTCGGCGCTGCTGCCGGTGATGGAGGAACTGCCGGACGGATCGTATCTGTCAGCCATATACGAGAATCCCAAAAGTCGCCGGAAGGTGATCGGGGCAATCCCGGTGCGGGTGATCGAATACACGGTCACCACCGGTGAGAGCACCAGCGATTTCCGGCTGATCACCACCATCCTCGATCCCGGGCTGGCACCGGCGGACGATCTGGCCGGGCTCTACGCCAAACGCTGGGAAATCGAGTCCTGCTTCGATGAGCTCAAGACCCACCAGCGCGGGCCATCCATCGTCCTGCGGTCCAAAACCCCCGGCGGTGTACTCCAGGAAATCTACGGCTACCTCTGCGTGCACTACGCCATCAGGTCCCTCATCGGCGACGTCGCCCAACACTTCGAGGAGGACCCCTTAAGGATTTCCTTTACCAGGACCCTCCGGGCTGCCAGGCGCTCCCTCGCCGACAGCCCGGCTTTTCCCCCCTCGAAAACCGGCCAAAACTAGTTTCCTGGCCTTCGCCGCCGAAGTCCTCCACGAGCTCCTGCCCCCGCGAAGACCCAGGGCCAACCCACGAGTCATCAAACGAAAAATGTCCAACTGGCCACTCAAACGCATCCAAAAGCCTAAGTAAACGGTATTGGGGCTAGACGACAGTGAGGGTGATGGTGGAGCCTTCGGGGACGTCCTGGTCTACCGGGTTCTGGTCCCGCACAGTTCCGAAGAATCCGCCCAAGATGTTGTTGACCTGGACGACGAAGCCCAGGTCCTGGAGCGCCTTGGTTGCCTTGTCCACCTGCTTGCCAATGTAACTGGGCACGTGCACCATCTTCGGGCCCTTGGAGATGGTCAGGGTGACGGCGCCGCCCTTGATCAGCGTGCCGTTGGCGGGGTTCTGGGACACCACCGAGCCTGCGGGAATTTTCTTGTCGAACACGGTATCCGGGGCGACTTGCGGGTTCAGGCCCAGATCCTGCAGGGCCTTAACGGCGTCGTCCTTGTCGCGGCCGACGACGTTGGGTACCGGTATCGGCGTCGGCCCCTTGGACACCACCAGGTTAATCGGGGTGGCGCCGCGCTGCTGGGTGTCCGGGGCAGGATCCTGGCTCAGCACCACGCCGGCAGGATTCTGCTCGTCGTACTGCTCCGTGACGTTCCCCAGGGCCAGCTTTGCCCCGTTCAGTGCCGTCTTTGCCTGATCCAGGGTGCCGCCGACGAGTTTGGGCACCGGATAAAGCACCGGCCCCTTGGACACCAGCAGGGTCACCGGCTGAAACCTACGCTGCTGCGTCCGGGGCCCTGGGTCGCTCGTCACCACCAGGCCCTGTTGAACGGTCTCGTCGAAGACGTCTTTGCTGGTGGAGCTGAACCCTTGGGCCTGCAGCAGGGATTGGGCCTGGGCCACGGTCTTGTTGTGGACATCCGGAACGGTGGCCAGTGCCCCGGGTCCCAGTCCGAAGAACCAGCCCGCCCCGGCGGCCAGCAGCGCCAGTACCAGCAGCAGGATCAGCCAGATCAGCCCGCGGCGGCGCGGATTGCCCGGACGCAGGGATTGTGAAGGTCGGGCGGCGGCGCGGGCGCGGGCCTTCTGGGCCTCCCTGTCCTGGCGTTTGACGGCCCGCTTGTTTGGCACGTGCTTCCCCGGCACGGCCACAGGTGCGGTGTCCGACGGCGGATAGAGCCCGCGCGAATACGGCACGTCCGCGAGGGTCCGCGTGTCACCTTGCCTGGCACCCGGGCCGCCGGAATGGTAGCCGGCGTCATCGTACCGGTCGTCGTCGCCATACCCGCCGTACCCGTCGTCGCTGTCGTAGCTGGCTTCGGTGGCCTGGGCGGCGTAGGAGCGCGGGTGCGGCCGGGACGGCATCACCGTCGTGGGATTGGCGGCAGTGGGATTTGCGCTGCCGGCATTGGCGCCGGCGCCGTACGCAATGGCCTCGGTGGGCCGGGAGACCACCTGGGTTGGCTGGCCGGGCGCGTGCTGGGGCCGGCTGGGAACGCTGACCGCCATCGCCGCATAGTCCAATTCGGCATTGCTGAGCGAGGTGCGGATGTGCCGCAGGTCCTCCAGGAGGGCGTAGCCGTCCGCGGGCCGGGCTTCCGGGTCCTTCTCGGTGCAGCAGCGGACCAGCTCGTCCAGATCGGGGGAGAGGCCGGGGAGCTCCAGCGAGGGTGCCGGCACCGGGGCGGTGGCGTGCTGCATGGCAACGTGGATGGGCACCTCGCCGCGGAACGGCTGGTGGCCCGTGAGCATTTCGTAGAGCATGATGCCCGCCGAGTAGATATCGCTGCGAGCGTCGGCGGGTTCTCCGTTGACCAGTTCGGGGGAGATGTACGCCACCGTGCCCAGCAGCGTGCCGGTGTTCGTCGTCGTCGTGACCGCCCGGGCCAGGCCGAAGTCGCCGATCTTGATCCGGCCGTCGTCGGCCAGGAGAACATTCTCAGGCTTCACGTCGCGGTGCACCAGGCCGGCCGCATGCGCGGCGCCCAGGCCTTCCACCACGGCATCCAGGTAGGCCAGGGCCAGCCTCGGGGCCAGCGCGCCATGTTCGCGCAGGACGTCGCGCAGGGTGTGGCCGCTGATGTACTCCATCACCAGGTAGGCCAGTTGGCCATCGTTGCCCTGGTCCAATACCCCCACCACATGCGGGTGGGAGAGTCGGGCCGCTGTCTTGGCCTCGCTACCCAGCCGTTGGACGAAGCTGTTGTCCGTTGCCAGGTGCGGATGCAGCACCTTCAGGGCCACATCCCGGTCCAGCCGCAGGTCTGTGGCCAGGTAGACCGTGGACATGCCGCCGCGCGCCACCCGGGAATGGACCTGGTAGCGGTTACCTACAAGGGTGCCCACAATGGGGTCAGAGGGCGTTTGCTGCACCCTTCGATCCTAGGCGATCAAACGAAAGAGGACCGGATCAAACGCTTAATCCGGTCCTCTTTCGTTATCTGGATCCCTTGTGCGAAGTTCCTTTTCGTCCTACCGGAAGAGCGCCTGGTTTGCCTTGACCGCCGCGACGTAATCCTCGGTGTCCGGGTACATTCCGTACATCGACACCGAGGTCTGCCCCTGGTAGTAGCCGGCAATGGCGTTGTCCGTGGAATCGCTGGTGGATACCAGCGCCCGGATGATCGCCACGCCCGCCGTGACATTGTCGTACGGATCCAGCAGGTTCAGATGCCGGCCCACCAGCTCGGAGGCCCATTCACCGGACTGCGGGATGACCTGCATGGCGCCGATGGCGTTGGCGGGGGAGACGGCCTGCTGGTTGAAGCCGGATTCCTGCCAGGCGAAGGCCAGCGCCAGCGAGGGATCCACGCCCATCTGGCTGGCGGTGCTGGAGATGATCTGCTTCATCTGCTCCGCGGACGGCACCGGGGCGGCCATCAGTGCGGCCTTGTTGACGTTGGCCTGTGCCACGACCGCTTCCGGGTAGGTGTAGTGCAGGAACGTGCTGGGCACCAGTGCGGTCGGCGTGGAACTGCTGGCCGGAGCCACGGTGCCCGGCAGGTTCAGGGTCTTGCCGGCATAGATGATGCTGGTGGCCTTCAAGTTATTGGCCTGCATCAGGTCGGCAAGGCTGACATTGTTCTTGGCCGCGATGGAGCTCAGCGTATCCCCGGAACGGATGGTGTAGCTGCCAGAGGCGGCGGGCGCAGCCGGGGCTGCCGGGGCGGAGGCCGCCGGTACCACGTCCACCGGGGCCTGTGCGGGTGCCGCGGGCTGCGGGGCAGGGGCGCTCTGGCCGCCCAGCTGGATGGTCTGGCCCGGGTAGATGATGGTGGTCGCCGTGAGCCCGTTCAACTGCAGGACAGCATTGACGCCCAGGCCGTGCCGGGCGGCGATGGCGCTGATGGTGTCCCCGGACTTCACCGTGTAGGTCGCTCCGCCGTCCGCCGGAGCCGGCGCTGGAGAAGAGGGTGCAGAGGGCGCTGAGGGCGCCGCAGCGGCTCCGCCCGTCAGCTGGATCTTCTGCCCCGGGTAGATCAGGGTCGAGGGGCCCAGATTGTTGGCCTTCAGCACCGCCCAGACATCCAGCCCGTAGCGCGCGGCGATGGCGCTGACGGTGTCTCCGGAAACCACAGTGCACTCATTCGGCACCGCGGCCTGCGCGGGCAGTGCGGCGGGGGCCAGGGAGGTGGAGGCCAGGGAGGTAGGAACGGCGGTGGCGACCATCGAGGCCGGCATGCTGGCGACCCTTGCGGCGACGGCCCGCGCCGTGTTGGCCAGCACGCTGGCCGTGTTCTTGGCGGGAAGCTGCTGCGGCCCGGCTGCAGCAGCCGGTTGGGCCAGGGCAAGAGACGACAGCATAACGACCGGAAGAGCAACCGTGGTCACGGCCACCAGCTGCTTCGCGTTTCTGTTGCCCGGTTGTAACTGGCGTGCGGATGTCATGGATCGTCCTCTTCCTCAGGGGCGGATGGTGCCATTGTTGATTTTGTTACTTATGTGACTACTGTGAATTTACACGATATTTCCCATAGCACAATCTTTTTCTAAATCCGCGTTCCGGTTTTGTCCGGAGTGTCGTTTCTGTGTTAGCGGCGCATTGATGCGAAGGGCAGTCCGGAAGTCGCCGGGGCCGCGGGGCTGAGTAGGCCCGCCGGGCGTTGATGTGGCAACCTTGTGGGGTGAGTAACGTGGAAAATCTGGTCGGCGAATGGTTGCCGCTGCCGGATATTTGTGAACTGCTGGATATCCCCATCACCAAGGTCCATGGCCTATTGGATGACGGCACACTGCTGGCGCTGCGCATCGGGGAACGCAAAATCCGCTCAGTCCCGGCGGAATTTTTCCTGGACGGTCATGTGCTGGACAGTCTGAAGGGAACCATTGCGGTCCTGGGCGACGCAGGCTTCTCCGACGAGGAGGCCATCATCTGGCTGTTCACGCCGGATGACTCGCTGCCCGGCCGTCCCGTGGATGCCCTGCGCGAGGGACGGAAGACGGAGATCAGGCGGCGGGCGCAGGCTCTAGCCTGGTAGCAGCGGCATCCGCCGTCCCGGCCCGCCAGCCAGGACGGCGCGTTAAAAACTGCAGCGTCAGGACCGGCGCCCGACGGCGGCCCTGGCCAGCGAGCCGAGCGCGGCCGCGGGGCCCGAGCCGATATCGAGCAGTTCCAGGGCGGTGAACGCCGCCTCGCTGTATTCCTCGATCAGGGCTTCGGCGGCCGCAAGTGCGCCCGATCCCGCCATGATCGCCCGGATGTTGGCGATTTCGTCGTCGCCCAGGTCCTGGATTCCCAGCCGCTCGTCCACAAAGCGTGCGTCGTCGTCGTCGGCCTTGGCCAGCGTCAGGCCCACCAGCACCGTCCGCTTGCCCTCGCGCAGGTCATCGCCGGCCGGCTTGCCGGTGGTGGCAGGGTCGCCGAAGACGCCCAGCAGGTCGTCGCGCAGCTGGAAAGCCTCGCCCAGCGGCAGGGCAAAGTCCGAGTAGCCGGTCAGCAGGATGCCGCTGCCGCCGGCCAGTGCGCCGCCCAGGATGAGCGGATGCTCGGTGGAGTACTTGGCGCTCTTGTAGCGGATGATCGATTGCGCCCTCTGGACGGCGCCGGCAGCGGGTTTGGACGGTCCGGAAACCTCTTCGAGGATGTCCAGGTACTGCCCTGCCATCACCTCCGCGCGCATCAGATCGAACACCTCGCGGGCCCGCGAGCCCGCTGAGGTCGCGGGACCGATGCCGGCGAAGACCTCCTCGCTGAAGGACAGGCAGAGATCACCGGTGAGGATGGCCGCCGCGTGGCCGAAGCGCTCGGCATCCAGGGCCCAGCGGTGCCGCTGGTGCAACTGGCCGAACTGGCGGTGCACGCTCGGGCCGCCGCGGCGGATGTCCGAGCGGTCAATGATGTCATCGTGGATCAGGGCAGCGGCCTGGAACAGTTCCAATGCCGCCCCGGCGGCCACGATCTGCGGTGAGTCTGCGGCGCCGCCGGCGCCGCGCCAGCCCCAGTAGCACATCAGCGCACGCAGCCGCTTGCCGCCGGTGACCAGGGCCCGGATGGAGTCCAGCAGGGCCAAGGTGTCAGGCGAAATGCTCTCCAGCATGCCGCGCTTGGAATCCAGGAAGTCCGCCAGCTTGCCAGCAACGGCGCCAACGAAGGCGTCCTGTTCGCTGCCCGCTGAGCCGGCCGGGCCGCCTTCCCTGCTCAGTTCCGCCGTGCTCACTTCGACGCCCTCACTTCAACTATCCTCACTTCAACGACGCCGGCAGAACGTTGGCGCCGATGGTGAAGGTGACGGAACTGCCGGAGGGAACCACGGCAACATTGACCGTTTCCTTCCCGTCCGCGCGGGTGAAGTCCTTGGACGGAACGGATCCCACCGTGTCGCCGGGCAGGGCGGTGAACCCCTGGTCCTGCAGGGCCTTGGTGTAGAAGGCCAGGACGTCATCGCTCTTGGCGCTGGTGGAGGCCACCAGAGAGGCGGTGACCAGCGGTTTGGACTTGTCCAGGCTGGACGATTGGACCGTGGCCCCGCTCATCAGCGGGATCAGCGTACTGGGGAAACCGGGGACCAAGGCGCCGACGGTGGCGGTGGAGCTGGCGTTCTGCGGCGCCGCGGTGGTGGACGCACCTGCGGAGCCGGCAGCGGGGGCCGACGACGACGTGTCGGTTCCGCCGGCGGACGACGCCGCGCCCGTGCTGCCCTGGCCGTTGCCGGACGATCCGGAGCTGCAGCCGGCCAGCATCAGGGCCAGTGCCAGGACAGCCGCGGCCAGAGTGCCGGGACGGTTGCCGAACGAGGTCCAGCTGGGTCCTGTGGGTGCGTTCAACATCACTTGTCCTTTATTCTGATCCTTATTAACGGCGCGATTAACAGCACCAACGGTGCTACGGGCGCCGGTCAGACGCGTCGGCCGGAGAATAGCCCCAAGTAACCCGGCGCTGATGACAAGTTTAGCCAGTGCCGCAAATCAGCCGGGAACCTAGGATGGACGGTGTGGAGTCCAATCAGACCGGCGGGGTGCGCAGCAGCCACATCCTGCATGTGGATATGGACGCCTTCTTTGTCTCCGTGGAGCTGCGGGAGAAACCGCAGCTCCAGGGCAGGCCCGTCATCGTAGGCTTTCCCGCCGGCCGTTCCGTGGTCCTGTCCGCCTCCTATGAGGCGCGCGCGGTGGGCGTGCGCTCGGCGATGCCCATGGCGGCGGCGATGCGCCTATGCCCCTCGGCCACCGTCATTGAACCCCGGCACAAGCTCTACTACCAGGTCTCGGGGCAGCTGATGGGAATTTTTGACTCCATCACCGATCTGGTGGAGCCGTTGAGCGTGGACGAGGCCTTTCTGGATGTTGCCGGGTCCATCCGGCGGCTGGGCCAGCCTCTGGAGATCGGCGCGCTCATCCGGGAACGTGTCCGGCGGGAGCTGGGCATCACCGCCTCGGTGGGGATCGCCGGCTCCAAATTCGTGGCGAAGATCGCCTCCACCCGCTGCAAGCCGGACGGGCTCCTGCTCATTCCGGTGCAGGACACGGTCACCTACCTCCATACCCTGCCCGTGCAGGCGCTGTGGGGAGTGGGCGCCAAGACGGTTGAGGTGCTGGCGAGGCTGGGTATCCACTCGGTAGCGGATGTGGCCGCGACGCCAGTGCCGGTCCTGCGGAAGGTGCTGGGTGTGACGGGCGAGCATGTCCACCGGCTATCGTGGGGGATTGATCCGCGGCCGGTGACCCCCACCCGTGCCGAGAAGAGTATAGGGGCGGAGGAGACCTTCGCCCAGGACACGTACGACGACGGCGTCCTCAAACGGGAGCTGCTGCGGCTGGCCCACCGCACCGGCGCACGCCTGCGGCAATCCGGACTGCTGACCCGGACCGTGGCGCTGAAACTGCGCTACACCGACTTTTCCACCGTGACCCGGTCCAGGACCCTGGGCACCCCGGTGGACAGTGCCCAACTGCTGTACGCCACCGCGGTACAACTGCTTGAGTCACTGGGGGACCGGGGCATGAGCGTGCGGCTGGTGGGACTGCGGGCCGAGCAGCTGGAACCGGCAGGCCAGGCCTCCCTGCAGCTGAGCCTGGACCGCCGGGATGACAATTGGCGAACGGCGGAGGCGGCCCTGGATGCGGTGGCGGCCAAGTTCGGGTCCCGGAAGATCGGACCCGCCCGGCTGCTCGAGCCACCCGGCTTTGGGGCAGGAAACGGCGGACAAGCCGGGAAGGAAACCCCTTAGCGGGTGCGCCGGGAAAACGGGTTTCAGTTCTGCGCGAACACGCCTATTGTTATCTCAAGGAGCTAGTTGAGAACGGCATCGCCGGAGGATTTTCCGGTGCCGTTGGTTCACAGGCATTCGGAGGGAACTAATCATCCGGCGCTGTTCGTTCTTAGGATAGACGCCATGGCAATGACCTGAAGGAGGTCGGGATGCCCCTTTCGGAGCACGAACAGAGGTTGCTGGACCAGCTTGAGCAGCAGCTGCACGCTGAGGACCCCAAATTTGCCAGTACGCTCGGATCCGATCCGGCGCGGGCATTTTCCACCCGGCACATCGTCATAGGTGCCCTGGGCGCCGTTGTTGGAATCCTGGTCCTGTTGCTGGGGGTCGCCCTGCAGGCGATACCGCTCGGCGTGCTGGGATTCGTGGTCATGGGTGGCGGTGTCTACTACGCAACCATGCGCCGCGGCCGGCGGAAGGGCGGGGCAGGAGCCGGAGCGTCGGGCACGGGCAAACCGCGCAGCAGCTTCATGAGCAATCTTGAGGAACGGTGGGACGAGCGCCGGCGCGACCAGTAGGAGTTTCCCCACCACCGGCACAGACCGGCCGTATGAAAAGGTCCGCATCGGCGGGCCTTTTCCATTTAAGCCCCCCGTATCCCCACCAGCCTCCATTCCCCATCAGCCTCCATTCCCCACCAGCCTCCAGCCCCCATCCATACTTTCGGCGCCCCATTCCCCTCCCCACTTCCCTCCCTTTCCCCGCTTTTTCCCATCGAGTGGAGCGCTCACTCGATTCAAGGTGGGGGGGCGGACAGCCCCTCCACTGCGCACCACGGCGGTATTCCCAGTAATTACGGGCCGCAGTTCCGCAACACGCCGGACGATGGAGCGCTTTGGCGTTGACGGTGGGGGATTGTGGAGTAAAGTGGAGCGTGTAAGAGGATGGTGGTGAAGAAGGGTTCTGTAGCTCCGATTTCAAAGGACGGTGGGGATGTTTCTCGGAACGCACTCCCCGCGTCTCGATGAGAAGGGCAGGATCATTCTTCCCGCCAAGTTCCGCGAGGAACTGGCCGACGGACTTGTCCTGACCAGGGGGCAGGAGCGTTGCATCTACGTCTTTAGTCAGCGGGAATTCGAGCGGATTCACGAGCAATTGGCGGCGGCCCCCATTTCCAACCGCCAGGCACGTGATTACAGTCGGGTTTTCCTCTCCGGAGCCTCTGACGAAGTACCAGACAAGCAGGGCCGCGTAACCATTCCGGCCGCCTTGCGTGCATATGCGGGCCTTGACCGCGAACTGGCCGTTATCGGCACGGGTTCACGGGCCGAGATCTGGGATGCCGCGGCGTGGACGGCATACCTCGAGGAAAAGGAGAATTCGTTCTCCGAGACTGACGACAATATCCCCGGCGTTTTCTAGACGGTATCCGACCGACAGCAGTACTGAACAAAAGCAGTCGCTCCACAACAGCATCCGAACGGCCGGCATCGCCAGTTGTTCGCAGTACGTGAAGCAGTAGACAAGCACCACCCAGAACAACAGTTGCGGGTTCTTGAATGAGATCTCCAGCCGCCCAGCACCACCGACCTGGCTCACCTTCCCCGGAGCCAGGCAGGTAACGGCTCGGCGCGGATGGGGATCTGGTCCAATAACCCATCCGGACCGAGCGCAGGAGGAGGCGTCATGACGGCCGAGCCGCCCACCCCGCCCACGTCCGACCGCCACGTTCCGGTGCTGAAGGACCGCTGCATTAATCTGCTGGCTCCCGCCTTTGAGTTGGCGGTCTCGGAAGGCAAGACTCCCGTCGTCGTAGACGCCACTCTGGGGATGGGGGGCCACAGCGAAGCAATGCTGCAACGCTTTCCCGGCCTCCACCTGATCGGCATCGACCGCGACACCGAGGCCCTGGGCCTGGCGGGGGAGCGGTTGGCTCCCTTTGCCTCCCGCATCGATCTGGTGCACGCGGTGTATGACGAAATTTCCGACGTCGTGGGGGATTTGGGCTTCGCCGAGGTGCAGGGCGTGCTGATGGACCTGGGCGTGTCCTCGCTGCAGTTGGATGAGCGCGAACGCGGTTTTGCCTACTCCTACGACGCTCCGCTGGACATGCGGATGGACACCAGCCGCGGGCAGACGGCCGCCGACGTCGTCAACACCTACAGCGAAGAGGACCTGGTGCGGATCATCCGCAAGTGGGGCGAAGAGAAGTTTGCCGGGCGGATCGCCAACCGGATTGTCGCCACCCGGACGGACCATCCGTTCGGCACCACGGGCGAGCTCGTGGAACAGATCCGACAGGTGGTTCCCGCCGCGGCCGCACGGACCGGCGGGCACCCGGCCAAGCGGACCTTCCAGGCCTTGCGGATCGAAGTCAACGAGGAACTGGACGTGCTGGAACGCGCCGTGCCCGCCGCCGTCGACGTGCTGGCCGTGCATGGCCGCTGCGTGGTCATGTCCTACCACTCGCTGGAGGACAAGATCGTCAAGTCGGTCTTTGCTGCCGGTTCCAGGTCCTCGGCCCCGCTCGGCTTCCCGGTGGAGCTGGAGGAGCACAAGGCGGTCCTGAAGACCCTGACCAAGGGCACCGAGGTGCCCACCGAGGCAGAGATAGCCGAGAATCCGCGCGCCGCTTCGGCGCGGTTGCGGGCAGTGGAACGAATCAGAACCAGGAGAGCAGCATGAGTGCAGCGGCCCCCAGCAACTTCCAGGCCATCATCGGCAACACCGCCCGGGCTCTTTCCAGTTTCGGGCCGTCCACCCGGCCGGAACCCGAGGGCGAGCCGTCCCGACGCGCCCGGACACCGCTGTCCCTGGTGGTCAGCGCCCCGGCCAAGCGCCGGGCACCCTTTGCCGTCTTCTGTTTCCTGACCCTGGTGGCGGCGCTGATGGTAGTGCTGGTGCTGAACATCTCGGTTTCCAGCGGACAGTACCAGCTGGTCCAACTGCGCAACCACCAAGCGGAGCTGCTGAAATCCAACCAGGATCTGGCACAGCAGGTGCAAAACGCCCAGGCTCCCCAGAATCTGGTCTCCAAGGCCACAGAATTGGGCATGGTCACTTCATCCTCAATGGGGCAGATCGATCTGGACACGATGACGGTTTCGGGAAATCCCAAGCCGGCCACCGACGCGGATAAACCGCTGGCCGTGATAGCCCCGCCGGCAGTCAACGGCACGTCCACCTCCGGCACGTCCACAGCGGCCGGTGCCGCCCAGGCCGCGACGCCGGCCCCGGCAGACGCCCCTGCGCAGGACGCAACCGGTGGGGCGATCGCAGGAGATTCACTGGTCCCCGGAGAGCATGTCCCCGGAACGGCAACGGCGCCGGGCGGCTCCGGGTCAGCCCCGGTCACCGCTCCCGGTGCTGACCCCGCACAGGCACCTGCTGCCCAAACTCCGGCCCCCGCAGAGGATCTTCACGGAGGTACCATTCCGGCTCCCAAGCAGAAGAACGGATAGCCCTTTCTACCCAGCGAGGAACAGCATTGGCACGAAACATCGGCAACGTCCGGAAATCCACCAAGGCGCCCAGCATTAGCGGGCCACGCAGCACCAAGGCCGCCGGACGGCGTCTGCGCCTGGGACTGGCGTTCCTGCTGGCACTGCTGATGATCATCACCGGCAAGCTGTTCTTTGTCCAGGGCCTTGACGTGGGCGGTCTGGCGCAGGCGGCAGTCACCCAGCGCACCGTGGTGCAGGCGCTGCCGGCCGCCCGCGGGGAAATCCTGGATGCCAACGGCAAGGTATTGGCGCAAAGCATCATCCGCTACGACATCACCGCCTCGCCGAAAAACAACACGGCCGCGGAGACCTTCAAGCGCAAGAATGACGCCACCAACAAACTGGAGGACATTACCCGGGACCAGGGCATCCGGGAACTGGCCGGCGTGCTGGGGCTCAACGAGGCGGATGTCCGGAAGTCCGTGACGGGGGACGGCGATTTCGCCTACGTGGCCAAGGGCGTGACTCCCACGGTGGAGGCCAAGGTGATGAACCTGGGCCTGCCGGGGATCTACGCCCAGCCCACCAGCCAGCGTACCTACCCGATGGGTGCAGTCGGCGGCAGCATCGTCGGCTTCCTTGGATCCGACGGCCAGGCGCTGGCCGGCATCGAGCAGACCATGGACTCCAAGCTCAAGGGTACCGACGGCAGCCGGACCTACCAGCGCGGGGCCAACGGCATCGTCATCCCCACCGCTCCCGATGAGGTGAAGCCGGCGGTGGATGGGGAATCGGTCAAGCTGACCATCAACAGCGACCTCCAGTACTACGCGCAGCAGGCCATCTCCAACCAGGTCAAGAAGTTCAACGCGCAGTGGGGGAACATCGTCGTCGTCGGCGTCAAGACCGGCAAGATCATCGCGATGGCCGAGGACACCACCGTGGACCCTAATGATCCCGGCGCCACCCCCGCCGCGGACCGCGGCGCGCGCTCGGTGACGGCTGCCATCGAACCCGGGTCCACGGAAAAGACCGTCACGGCGGCCGGGGCCATCCAGGAGGGCAAGATCAGCCCGCTCTCCCATGTCCTGGTCCCGCCCACCTACACCGTGAACGGCCAGACCTTTTCGGATGCCTTCACCCACGGGTACCAGCAGCGCACCTTCGCCGGCATCATCGGCGACTCCA
>DASYGM010000130.1:0-2190 GCA_035999715.1 Micrococcaceae bacterium
CCCGGACCACCGCGACCGGGCTGGGACTGATCGAGGAATCCCTGGCGGAGACGGCGGTGGCCCGGGATCCGGACTTCCTGGCCCAGGTCGGAGGGTGTCAGATTGTTTGTGTAGGAGAGCTGTAGTCGCCGATTGATTGGAGAATCATTGTGGTTATGACTAAGCCCCGTGAAGAGTTGGCCGAGGAGCTTGCCCGTAAGGCTGCGGCCGTCGGCAGCATGGATGCGTTGAAGGCTTCGGGCGCGTTTGATGAGCTGATGGCTCAGATCGATTCCGGGCAACTGGAGCTCGATGGCAAGGATGGTTTTATCCAGCAGCTGGTCAAGGCCTCGCTGGAACGCGGGCTGCAGGCTGAGCTGTCCGGACATCTGGGCTATGACAAGGGCGATCCGGTGGGCCGTTTTCTGCCCAATTCCCGCAACGGGTCCTATCCGAAGACACTCGGAACGTCCGCCGGGGACGTGGATCTGGCGGTGCCGCGGGACCGTGACGGGTCGTTCACCCCGCATCTGGTGCCTAAGGGTGCCCGCCGCACCGGTGGCCTGGATGACATGATTATCAGCCTGTACGCCGGCGGGATGACGGTCCGGGACATCGCCCACCATCTGGAGTCCACGCTCGGGACCGAACTCTCGCGCGAGACGATTTCGAAGATCACCGACCAGGTTCTTGATGAGGTCCTCGAGTGGCAGAAACGACCGCTGGAGCCGCTGTATCCGATCCTCTATCTGGACGCGATCATCATCAAGGTCCGCGACGGACACCAGGTGCAGAACCGGGCCGCGCACATCGCCGTGGGTGTGGACATGGAGGGCATCAAGCACGTCCTGGGCATCTGGGTTGAAGCCGCCGAGGGCGCGAAGTTCTGGGCCGGGGTCTGCGCCGAACTGGCCAACCGCGGCGTGAAGGACGTCCTGATTGTCTGCTGCGACGGGCTCACAGGCTTCCCCGAGGCCATCGCCGCGACCTGGCCGGCCGCGACCGTCCAGACCTGCGTCGTTCATCTGATCCGCGCCTCGATGCGGTTCATCGGCTACCAGGACCGCAAGAAGGTCGCCTCCGCACTGCGGCCCGTTTACACCGCCCCGACAGCCGACGCCGCGCAGGACGCCCTCGACGCATTCGAGGCCTCCGATCTGGGACGGAAGTATCCCGCAACTGTCCGGACCTGGCGAAACGGTTGGGAGAAATTCATCCCTTTCCTGGCTTTCCCGCCGCCGGTGCGGCGGATCATCTACACGACCAACGCGATCGAGTCGCTGAACTACCAACTGCGCAAAATCATCAAGAACCGCGGGCATTTCCCCAACGATGCGGCCGCCGTGAAGCTGCTCTGGCTGGCGATCTGCAACATTGAAGACAAACGCGCCAGCGAACGGGCCAAACTCGAAGGCAAGGCCCGGGAGAACCGGTCCAAGACCGTCAACAAACTCATCGAAGGAACCACCACGCAAGGCTGGAGCGAGGCCCTCGGCGTCCTTGTCCTGAACTACCCCGACAGAGTCGGACCCTACCTGAACCGATGAGACCCCACCTCACTTACACAAACAACTTGACAGGCTCCGCTACCCGGTCCTGGGCGCCGCGGCCGCCCAAGGCCTGCTCGGTCCCGATGCGCTGCGGATCTCCCTGGCCGCGCTGCGGGACGCGAGGACCCGCACCACCGCCACCGGGCTGGGACTGATCGAGGAATCCCTGGCGGAGACGGCGGTGGCCCGTGATCCGGACTTCCTGGCCCAGGTCGCCCAGCGCTGGCGGCACCGCCTCGATCAGGACGGACCCGAACCGTCCGTGACCGAACTCGCCGCCCGGCAGGGCCTGCGGCTGCACGGGCTGCGCCGGGGCCTGTACCACCTGGAAATCGACGCCGACCAGTACCAGTACGAAACAGTCCTCACCGTCCTGAACGCCGGCACCAACCCCCGCACCAAAAATACCAGCACCAGCGACAGCAACAACGGCCGCGACAGAGACTCAGCGACCGCGGGCAGCGGCAGTAACGGCGGCGACGGCGGCAACGGCAATGACTGCGCTGACGGCAAATCCGGCAGTTTCGGCTGCGTTGGCGGCAGCTCTGACAGCGCTGTCTCCTGCGGCGGCGGAACTAACGGCCGCCTCGCCAGCGTCGGCGGCGACACGTCAGACAGCGCCGACGGCAGCGCTGAGGGCGGATTTGGAACCGGCAATGCT
>DASYGM010000153.1:0-11312 GCA_035999715.1 Micrococcaceae bacterium
TCCCGCAGCTGTTCTTCCCGGGGCAAAGCGCGTTCGCCGGCGTACTGGCCGCTTTCGGCACCCAGTTTGTCGGCTTCGTGGCCCGTCCCATCGGAGCCGCGATCTTTGGACATTTCGGCGACCGGATCGGCCGCAAGACCACGCTGATGGCCACGCTGTTCCTGATGGCCTTCGGCACCGTGCTGATCGGGGTGCTGCCGACGTACCAGAGCATAGGGGTGGCTGCCCCCATCCTGCTGGTGCTGCTGCGGATCATTCAGGGCATCGGCGTGGGTGGCGAATGGGGCGGATCCGTGCTGCTGAGCATGGAATGGGGGCACCAGAAGCGCCGCGGTCTGGCCGCCAGCTGGCCGCAGATCGGCGTCCCGCTGGGCCTGGTGCTGTCCACCGGCGTCGTGCGGCTGACCACCGGGGTGACCGGAACGGCTGGCTTTGCGGCCTACGGCTGGAGAATCCCGTTCATCCTGAGCATCATCCTGATTGGCGTGGGACTCTTTGTCCGGCTACGGGTCATTGAGAGCCCGGAATTCGAGCAGATCAGAATGTCCAAGAAGGTTATTAAGAACCCCGTCCTGGAAGCCATCAAGCGCCAGCCCAAGCAGATCCTGCTCTCCGCGTTGGTCCGGACCTCCGAGCAGGCTCCGTTCTACCTGTTCATCACGTTCGTAATCACCTACGCCACCAAGCATTTGAAGCTGAGCAGCAACTCAATCCTTGACGACACCCTGATTGCCGCCGCGCTGGGCCTGATCAGCGTCCCTGTCTTCGGCCGCCTCTCCGACAAGTTCGGCCGGCGTCGGGTTTACGGGGTCGGCATTGTGCTTACGGCCGTCTTCGCCTTCCCGTACTTTGGCCTGCTCAACACCGGCAACTCCGTGCTGGTGCTGGTAGCGGTCATCATCTCCCTGATGCTCCACGACATCCAGTACGGCCCGCAGGCAGCGCTGATCGCGGAGAGCTTTGACGCGGACATCCGCTACACCGGCGCAGGCCTGGGATACCAGCTGGCCAGCGTGGTGGCAGGCGGTCCCGCGCCGCTGATTGCCGCAGCGCTGCTGGCCCACTACGGGGACTCGACGTCGATCTCCGTCTACATCCTAATCTGCTGTGCGGTGAGCATGGCCGCCCTGGTGCTGCTGCCCAAGGCGGTACAGGCCCAGGCAGCGAAGACTTCGGCTCCGCTGGGGCAGAGCGCGTGAGCATCCAAGAGGCACGGATCGACCAGTTCCAAGCAAACAGGGCGGAGATTCCAGCTGCAGCTGAGACGCCGGAGCAGGCCGAGCAGCGTGGCTCGGCTCTCCAGGACCTGCTGGTCCTGGACCTCACCCGGATCCTGTCTGGCCCGTTTGCCACCATGACCCTGGCGGACCTGGGCGCGGACGTCATCAAGATTGAACAGCCCGGCCAGGGCGACGACACGCGGCAGTGGGGTCCGCCGTTCCAGGGCGAGGAGGCGGCCTACTTCCTGGCTGTCAACCGCAACAAGCGCAGCCTAGCGGTGGATCTGAAGTCCCCCGAAGGGCTGGCCGCGGTCCGCAGGCTGGCGCTGAAGGCGGACGTGATCGTGGAAAATTTCAGGCCGGGAACCGCGGCCCGGCTGGGCCTGGGCTATGAGGAGCTTTCCCGCGAAAATCCCGGTCTGGTCTTCGCTTCCATCAGCGGCTACGGCCAGACCGGTCCGGACGCCCACCGCCCCGGTTACGACGCCATTGCGCAGGCACGCAGCGGGATCATGAGCGTCACCGGGGAAATGGACGGGCCGCCGGTCCGCGTGGGAGTGAGCAGCGCGGACCTGGTGGCGGGCATGTGGGCCACCATCGGAATCCTGGCCGCGCTGCATGAAAAGCAGCGCACCGGCCGCGGCCAGTGGGTGGACATCAGCCTCCTGGACGGCTCGGTCTCCTGGCTGACCTATGTTTCCAGCGGCTACTTTGCCAGCGGGAGCGTTCCGCGCCGCTACGGCTCGGCCCACCCCACCATCGCCCCCTACCAGGCCTTCGGCACGTCGGACGGCTTCGTCATGGTCGCGGTGGGGAACGACAGCCTGTGGCGGAAGTTCGCCGCAGCTCTGGACCGGGAGGACCTGCTGGCTGACGAACGGTTCAGCAAGAACCCCTCGCGGGTGGCGAACCGGGACATCCTGATCCCGCTGATCGAGGAGGCAATGCTGACGCGGACCACTACCGAGTGGGTTAACGTCCTGGACGAGGCTGGCGTGCCGGTCGGTCCCATCCAGACCGTGGACCAGGCGGTACAGGATCCGCAGGTGCTGGCGCGCGGCATGGTTGCGGAGCTGCAACACCCGAGGGCGGGCGCCCTCAAGGTGGTGGGCTGCCCGGTGCGGCTGACCCGCACCCCGCCGACGATGCGGACGGCGCCCCCAGTCCTTGGCCAGCATACGGACGAGGTGCTGGCCAGCCTGGGGTTCAACCCTGAGGACATCGCCTCGCTGCGCACGTCGGGTGCGGTCCAGTGACGGCCGGTCCGGCCGTGGCAAGCCGGCAGGAACTTGAGACGGTCGCCGTCGAGGTCGCAGACGCGGTGGCCACAATCTCCTTCGGCACCGGGCAGCGGTTCAACGCCCTTGGCTGCCCGGACTGGCGGGCACTCGATAGGGCGGTGGGGTCGCTGGACGGCTTCGGACCGCTGCGGGCCGTGGTGCTGCGGGGCAGGGGCGGGGTTTTCTGCTCCGGCTCCGACCTGCGCGAATGGGGGGACGGAATCTCCGGGGAAGAGGTCAGCCGTAGCTTTGAGCTGATGGAAGCGGCACTGCAGGCCATCGAGGACCTGCCTGTTCCCACAGTTGCCATCGTGGAGGGCTATGCCACCGGCGCCGGCTGCCAGCTGGCTCTGGCCTGCGACCTCCAGCTGACCGGCGCCTCCGCGCGCATCGGGATGCCGATCGGCCGCCTGGGTCTGCTGATTCCGGCCACTTTCGCCAACCGGATGTCACTGCGGATCGGCCCGTCCCGGACCAAGGACCTGCTCTACGGTGGCCGGCTGCTCAGCGCCCAGGAGGCCGTCGGCATGGGGCTAATCAGTTCTAAGGTGGCCGACGACGGCGTGGACGCGGCTTTGGCGGGTCTGCTTGCAGGCTGGGCCGGACTTTCGGCCGCGTCGCTACGGGCGTCGAAGGCCGCCGTGGACCAGGGGCTGCAGCCGGTGATCCAGGCCGGGCGGAGCGTCCCACAGGGCCCCGCGGCAGATCCGCACGAGTTCGCCGCCCGGGTGGACAGGTTCCTGCACCGGCACCGGAAGTAAGCATTTTGGCCGGTTCACAGAACGCTTCTGTGCCGGCTACCCAAAGGTCCGGTCGCACGGGTGCCTACGGTATCGAGGTCCACAAGCGATTCCGGCCCCTTCGCGCTGGCCTATGTCATGGCCCGATTCTACTTTCATTGCCGCTCGTGCAGAGATTATATTGCCACGCATTATACACACGAGTAGCATCCTATTCATGCGTACAGTACAAGATGACCTGACGGGCCGCGCACGCTTGCGCGACGCGGCCATCGAGTGTTTCGCGGCACAGGGCTTCGATGAATCCCTGCGCGCCATCGCGGCGCGCGCAGGGGTCACTGCAGGTCTGGTCCGCCACCACTTCGGCTCCAAGGAGAACCTTCGGGCCGAATGCGACGCCACGGTGCTGGACCGTTACCGGCGGCTGAAGGTGGACAGCCTCAACGCCGAACCGTCGGCGCTGTTCTCCCAGCTACCCGCGTCCCGGGAGGGTGGGATCCTGATGGTTTACATCCTGCGCAGCGTCCGTGATGGTGGCCCGGCAGGACGCGAATTCCTGGAAAACATGGTGGCGGAAGCATTGGAAGTCTCGGCTGAGTCGGTGGCCCGAGGCCTGGTGGTTCCCAGCCGCGACGAGGAAGCCCGCGTCCGCCACCTGGTCCGGCAGTCCGTGGGCGGGCTGATCGTCCAGCTGGGGATGCGCCCGGACATCGCTCTGGATGACTTTCAGGGCGTCATGGAGCAGTTTTACGCGGAGTCCATGCTGCCCACGCTCGAGCTATACACGGAAGGTCTCTTTGCCGACCGCACCTATCTGGACCAGTACCTGGCCTACGTGGCCGGCACCAGCAACCCGCCCGCGGGCCGCGCGGACGAACCGTCGCCAAGGTAAGGAAGAATCATGCCTAATATCCCTGCCATTGAAGCCGCCGGACTGCGCAAGCGGTTCGGGCGTACCACTGCACTGGACGGCCTGGACCTTCGCGTCGACCGGGGCACCGTTGCGGGTTTCCTGGGGCCGAACGGTTCTGGGAAGTCGACTACCATCCGCATCCTGCTGGGCCTTTTGCGTTCCGACGGCGGGAGCGCCACGCTGCTTGGCGGCGACCCCTGGCATGACGCCGTCGAACTTCACAGGCGCATCGCTTACGTGCCGGGGGACGTGAACCTGTGGCCAAACCTGACCGGAGGGCAGGCCATCGACATCCTGTCCCGGCTGCGCGGTGGAGTGGACAACGCCAAACGCGACGAGCTGCTGGCCCGGTTTGAGCTGGATCCGACCAAGAAGGCCCGCAGCTATTCCAAGGGCAACCGGCAAAAGGTTGCCCTGGTGGCGGGTCTGGCCTCCAATGCGGAGCTGCTGGTCCTTGACGAGCCGACGTCAGGCCTGGACCCGTTGATGGAGGAGGTGTTCACGGACTGCATCCGCGAGGTCAAGGCCCAGGGCCGCAGCGTGTTGCTGTCCAGCCACATCTTTGCCGAGGTGGAAAAGCTGTGTGACACCGTGACAATCATCCGCGAGGGCCAAACCGTAGAGGCCGGCCGGCTGGAGGAGCTTCGGCACCTGCACCGCACCACCATTTCAGTGCTGCTTGACCGTGACGCGTCCGTCCTGGCCTCGGTTCCGGGGGTCAACGAGCTGGTGGCGGACGGGCCCAAGGCCACCTTCACCGTGGGGGAGGCGGAACTGGGCGCGGTGCTGGCAGCGATTTCCACCTACTCGCCCCGGCAGCTGGTCTCCAGCCCGCCGTCTTTGGAGGACCTCTTCCTGCGCCACTATGGCGGAGTTCCCAAGGGCCCCGTGGCCGCTGCGGCGCAGACGGTAGGCGTGCGGTGACCACCGCAACCAACCCCGCCCCTGCGGCGGCCCCCGCCCCGGCGACTGCCCCGCCGCCTGCCCCGGCATTCGCCGTCTCCATGACCCGGTACTGGTTGTGCGTGAGGTTCATCCTGCGCCGCAACTGGCTGCGCCTGCTCATTTGGGCGGCCGTGCTGGCTGTCATGATCCCCGTGGTGTACAACTCCCAGCAGCAGGCATTCCCCACCCAGGCCGCCAGGAATTCCTATGCCCAGGTGGCCAACACCCCGGCGGTTGCGGCCATGACGGGCCTTCCCTACGCGGCCGGCTCGCTGGGTGGCATCCTGGTCATCAAGATCTGGATGACGCTGGCCCTGGCCCTGGCGTTCGCCTCCATATTTCTGGTGACACGCAACGGCCGGGCCGATGAAGAAGCCGGCCGGACCGAACTGCTGCGCGCGTCCGCGCTGGGGCGCCATGCCTACAGCATGGCGAACTACTCGGTTGCCGGCGGCCTCAGCGTGGCGGTGGGCCTGCTGATCTCGCTGTTGTGCCTGGCAGAAAAGCTGCCCGCGGCCGGCTCCTGGGTCATGGGCGCCTCCATCGCCGGAACCGGGCTGGCCTTCCTTGGTGTTGCGGCCATCTGCGGTCAGCTGAGCTCCACCAGCCGGGGCGCGAATTCACTGGGCGTGGCCGTGCTGGCGGTGTTCTACTTCATCCGGGCGGCAGCGGACCTGCAGGCGGACGGCAGCAATGTGACGGCGCTGAGCTGGTTTTCACCGATTGGCTGGGCCCAGAACATGCGCTCCTTCGGGCAGGACACCTGGTGGCCGCTCCTGCCACTGCTGGCCCTGACATTGCTGGGCTGCGCGCTTGCCCTGCGCATCGAAACGCGCCGCGACCTTGGCATGGGTCTGCTGGCTGAGCGCCGCGGACAGGGGCGTGCCTCGGCATTCCTGACCGAGCCCGTGGGCCTGGTGCTGCGGCTGCAGCGCGGCAGCCTGGTCGGCTGGCTGGTCGGGGCCGTGGTTGCCGGGCTGTTCTTTGGCGGCGTTGCGCAGGCCATGTCCACGGTGCTGGAACCGTCGAACGCCTTCGCCAAGGCCTTCGTCGGCACTGCGCCGAACATACTCGACGGCGTCCTGGGCATCTTCGTGCTGTTCACGGCCATGCTGTCCGGTGCCTTCGCCGTGCAGAGCCTGGCCGGCGCCCGAGCCGAGGAGGCCGGCGGCCGGCTCGAGCCGCAGCTGGCGGGTGCACTTTCACGATCCAAGTGGCTGTGGGCCCATGTGCTGGTGGCAGCCGTGGGCTCCGCCGTGATACTGCTGTTGGGCGGCTACCTCACAGGGGCGTCCTCCAGCGGCGCGGCCACCGGACCCCAGCTGGCGGGGGCCGCGTTTGCCTACTGGCCGGCCGTGCTGCTCATGATGGGCGTGCAGCTCTTTCTCCAGGGCTTCCTGCCCCGCCTGAGCAGCAGCATCACCTGGGCCGTTTACGCGGTGTCCATGCTGGTCGCCATGTTCGGAGGCCTGTTCTCGCTCTCCGAGCAGGTCATCAGGTCCACGCCGTTCGGTGCCGTTCCGCGGCTTCCGGCCGAGGACTTCACGCCCCTGCCCCTGGTGGTCCTGACCGCCATCGCCGTGGTCCTCGCTGTCCTCGGGATGCGGAGGTTCGGCACCCGCGACATCATGCCGGAGTAGCGCCGGGGGAGCGGCGACGGCGGTTCCGGGCGGCGCTCGCGGTGGCTTGGGGCCGAGGCGGCGGTCCCGGCGCGCTCGCGGTGGGGTTGGCTCTGGCGACGGCGGTCCCGGTGGGTTTGGCTCTGGCGACGGCGGTCCCGGTGGGTTTGGCCCTGGCGGCCGCGGCCGCGGCGGCTAGCAGGCCTGCTCCGTCCGGGCTCCGGCCGGGCCAGACAGGCATAGCCTGAAGGGGGGCCGGCATGCGGCGCCGGACGTGCATGGGAAGGGAAGGAACATGGAGGCGAATTCTCTGGGCGGTGCGCTGGAACGTGAGCACCGGCAGATTGACGGCGGGATTGAGGCGTATCTGGCCGGCCTGGACGGCGCTGCCGATCCGGAACCGCTGCGGTCGGCGCTGGACGGCCTGCGCCGCCACATTTACCTCGAGGAGGAGTTTCTCTTCCCGCCCCTGAAGGCGGCCGGGCTGATGGGCCCCATCTTCGTCATGCTGCGCGAGCACGGCCAGTTGTGGACGTCCATGGACAAGGTGGAGCAGTTGCTGGCTGACGGCGCTGACGCAGTTGCCCGGCGCGAGGCCTGCACAGCGCTCCTGGCGCTCCTCGATGCGCACAATTCCAAGGAGGAGCCCATCATCTACACACAGGCCGACGCCACCTTGTCCGAGGAGGCGGGCAGCGAACTGGCGGACTTCCTTGCGCGGGGCACGACGCCGGAGGGCTGGGTCTGCAGCGCCGCCGCCCGCTAGCGCAACACTGCCCAGGCGGACGCAGGCGGGCGAAAGCGGGCGCAGCCAGGGCCAGTCCCCAGGGATTGGGCCGCGGAGAGTGGGTCAGTAACCCAGGGGAGCCCGCAACGAAAAGTCCTGGCCATCCAGGATGAACTGCGCACAGACATCTGTGGCGCGATTCACGATGATCGGCGCCATCAGGTTTACGGTGGTGGCCCCTTCACCGGTGTTGGCCACCACCAGCACCTGGGCGTCGTCCGGGTCGGTGAGGGACAGTGCCGCGCACTGGGCATCGGAAAGCATGGGCGTGTAGGTGTGCAGGTAAACCCCTGCATCGAGCACGAACATGCGCTTAGCCGGATCCTGGGTAGCCTGCAGGGCGTACAGCCCCTCGGCACCGGCAATGGGCTCCAGGATGAAGTCCACCAGCGGAGCAAGCCCGGGTGGGGGAGTGACGAAGGTCAGCTGGGTCACGACGTTCACATCAGGGCTCATCGCAGGAAGTCCATGAGGGTCTGCGGCAGCACCTTCGCGGTAACGGCCAGGGCGGCTTGGTAGTTGACCTGTTGCGTCTGCAGGTCCAGCACGGATTTGCCCAGGTCCAGGTCCTCGATTCCGGACCGCTGGGCCTCCAGCGAGTTCTGCAGCGCCAAGTTGGTGTCCTTTGCCTTCAGGATCTGGGCCTGCCGTGTACCCATCTCCGCATGTGCGGTGGTCATGGTCTTCATCCGAGCGTCAATGTCGGTTAATTGCGACGACGGATCCCCACCCGCGCGGAGCGTGGCAGTTATGTTATCCAGCAGCTTGAAGACGGACGGCGTAGTGCCGTCGCCACCGAAGATCTTTGACCCATCCGCATCAACCGGCACTGTAGTTCCCGGTGCGATTCGACGATCGACTGTTGTTCCCGCGTTGCCGGTGAAGGCGTAGTCGGGGGATGGTGTGGCTTGGAGGTAGTTAGGATCGGTGGGTGCCGTGAACACCGGAGTCTTGTCGGAGCTTCCCGCGTATACATTTCGGCCTTGGAACTGGGTGTTCGCCTGACCCATCAGATCGGACTTCAGACCCTCGATCTGGGTGGCCAGCGCATCTTTAGCGGCCTGATTCAGCGAGCCGTTGCCGCCCTGGACCGTGAGGTCGCGGACCTGGTTCATGATGTTGGTGGTGCTGGTCAGCGAGGAGTCGATCGTATTGAGCCAGGAAGTGCCGTCGTCGATATTGCGGCTGTACTGGCTTGCCGCTGCTGCCTGCGCCCGGACCTGCATCGAGGAAGCCGTGCCGATCGGATCGTCCGACGGGCGGCCGATGGCCTGCAGCGAAGAAGCCTGTTGCTGGCGCTGGGCCAGCAGCGAATTGCTGGCCTGCAGGTTCCGTTGCGCGGAAGCCATCATCATTTGGCTGGTAACACGGCTCAGCATGCGCTATCTCCCTACGAGTCCGGTTTTGTTGATCAAGGTATCCAGCATGTCATCCACCGCTGTCATGACGCGGGCGGCTGCCTGATAGGCGTGCTGGTAGGTCAGCATGTTCATGCTCTCTTCGTCCAAGTCCACCGATGCGCCGGAGGCCTGCATCGACGTTGCCGAGGTTGCTGAGGCATCCGCGAGCTTGGACTGTTGCTGCTCCGCCTGCGAGGTGCTGCCGAGTTTGGTGACGAAGGAACTCCACACGCTGTCCGGCGATCCGGCGCCAACACCGAGCTGGGAGGTTGCGTCCGCGTTACTGCCGTCCATTGCTGCTGTGGCCGACGAGCTTGTGGCCAGATCAGCTGCCGAACTTACTGCCACTGTCAGCCCCTTTGCCGCGGGAAGCCCCGAGGCAAGGGTGAAGAACGGGGCGCCCGCATTCCCGGCGGGGGTGAAGCCCTTGGCCTGCGCACCGTTCACCGTGGCGGCAAGTTTCTGGGCAAGATTGTTGTAAGCCTGTGCCGCTTCGGCAATTACCCCGCCCGAACCCGATCCATCGGTACTGTTCGACGGCGCCAGCACCGACAGTGCGCCGGCCAACTGGCCGCCGTCGAGCGCCACAGCCGACTTGGATCCGGTGGTCCAGGTGAGCTGTGCGGAACCCCCACCAGAGGTCAGCGCGGCCAGGCTTTCGGAGCCACCCAGCGCCACCGCATTTGCCGTCGCCCCTGACACCAGGGCGTTCCCACCAACATAAACGTCGACCGTTCCGTCGCCGGCGTCCTTCACCGTTCCGCCGGCCAGCGAGGCAATAGAAGTAGTCAGCACGTTGCGTTGGTCAATCAGTTCGTTCGCGTCCCCGCCGGCGGCAACCGTGGACTTGATGGTCGCATTCAGCTTCGCCACCTGGGTGGCAGCGCTGTTCAAGGAATCAACCATGCCGCCGGCCTGAGTGCGGGTCTGCGACCACTGCGTCTCCAGATCCGAGTAACCGCCGGCAATCTGGGAGGTCAAGGTGTTGGCCGAGGCCAGTAGCACCTGGGCGGAGGCGTCGTCGCCGGGGTGGTTGGACATCGCCGACCAACCGTTCCAAAACGCCTGCAGCTTAGCGGAGATCCCGTCCGTGCCCGGCTCGTGCGTGCCATCCTCAATGGCACCCAGCGCGGTGGCCCGCACCGAAGCGTAACCGGCGTCGGCCGCCGTCGAACGCACCCGCGCATCCAGGAAGGCATCCCCCAACCGGTCCACCCCGTCCACCGAAACGCCCTGTCCGGGTCGGGCTATGCCGCTGAAGAGTCCAACCGAGGCGTTGATGGCGGAGGTGGTGACGCGCTGGCGTGTGTAGCCGGCCGTGTTGGCGTTGGCAATGTTCTGGCCCACCACGTTCAGGCCCTGGCGGGCTGCGGTCAGGCCGGAGAAGGCGGTGTTCAGTGCGCCGAAGGTGCTCACGGTGTCCTCACAGATCCTTGTCGAAGAGCCGGGCGCCGCTGCCGGAGTCCGTGCCGCCGCGGGAATCGCCGCGCGAATCGTAGGTGCCGGACTCGGGTCCCATTCCGGCAATCGTCTCCTGGGCGGAACGGGCAGCGGCCCGCAGGAACTGTTCATTCGCGTCGCGCAATTCGCGGACACGGGCAGTCAGCTCCGTCATGGCTTTCAGATGGCCTTCGAAGATTTCCCCCCAAGGTCCTGCGGGCGCCTGGGCCACCAGATCGCGCAGCGTGGCGCTTTCCTCCGTGCCCCATTCCTTGGCCACAGCTGCAACCTCCACGGTCCGGCCCAGGCCGGCCATCCGGAGGCGGTCCACCACCTGTTCAACTTCCCGGGTGGCATGCGAGAGCCACCGGGACTTTCCTGAGGTGAGAATCAGCTGTTCTTCTTCGAGCTTGAACGTCAGCAGTTCCAGCAACTCGCGTTCCTTCCAGAGCAACGCAGACAGTTCCTGGGCGCCCACGTTTATCAGCTCCTCTTGAGTTTGCACGTTCTGACTTCCTAATCGCCGCCGAGTTGTTATCAACTATCGGCCACGAGATGCTGTGCGTTAGTTGCCTTGGGTGATATGTTTCACGTGTGTGCGCCCGAGGTTGTTGAATGGCCTGTGTCCCCAGGCCAGGACGGGAAGGCTACTTATGGTTATTTTAGTCTTCGGGGGTCCCGTAAGTGAATCGCGCCAAACGCAACGAGATGGTGGTTGAAAACCTGCCTCTGGTTGGCTACCTCGTGTCCGAATTATGTGCCAAGGCAACGCACCTCTCGCGTGACGATCTGGCGTCAGTGGGTGCCATCGCGCTGATCACCTCCGCCGAGTCCTTCAACCCGGACCTTGGCGTGCCATTCGGTGCATTTGCCCGGCGGCGGATCGTGGGGGCCTTCGCCGACGAGATGCGCGCCAGCGACTGGGCACCTCGTTCGGTGCGCCGGCGGATCAAGGAAACCCTGGCCAT
>DASYGM010000232.1:0-8719 GCA_035999715.1 Micrococcaceae bacterium
CGCGCGCTGGCCACGGGAGGCTGGGCGCCGAGCTTCACCGACTGCGCGCGCTGCGGGGAACCGGGTCCGCACGGGGCCTTCTCCGCTGCACTGGGCGGCGCCGTGTGCCATGGCTGCCGGCCCCCCGGATCGCCGGCCCCGGCCCGGGAGACCATGGCCCTGCTGGCGGCCTTGCTGTCCGGGGACTGGACGACGGCGGACGCCTCCGCCCAGCCGCACCGCAAGGAAGCGGCCGGACTGGTGGCCAGCTACCTGCAATGGCACCTGGAGCGGGTTGTCCGCTCCCTCAGACACGTGGAGCGAGTGTAACCTTGGCCAACCCTGCCCCCAGCCATACCGACCAACCGGAGGGCTCCGCCAACGGCGCCCAGAGCGCCCAGAGCAGCCAGAGCAGCCAGAGTAGCCGAAGGGGCCGGACCCGCAGCACCCGCAGCGCGGCCAAGCCACCCGTCGTCGCGCCCTGGCCGCATCCTTCCGGCGCCGTGATGCCGCAGATCCCCGCGGGCCTGGTGCCCCAGCACGTGGCGATCGTGATGGACGGCAACGGCCGCTGGGCCAACCAGCGTGGGCTGCCGCGGATCGAAGGGCATAAGGCCGGGGAGCCGGCGCTGTTGGATGTGATGGCCGGGGCAATTGAGATGGGCATTAAGTACGTCAGCGTCTATGCCTTCTCCACCGAGAACTGGAAGCGTTCCCCCGAGGAGGTCCGCTTCCTGATGGGCTTCAACAAGGACGTGCTGCGGCGCCAGCGCGACCAGCTGGATGCCTGGGGCGTGAGGGTGCGTTGGGCCGGACGCAAGCCGCGGCTGTGGGGATCGGTGATCAAGGAGCTGGAGGTGGCGCAGGAACGCACCCTCGACAACGACACGATCACGCTGACCATGTGCGTTAACTACGGCGGACGGGCCGAGATCGCGGACGCGGTGACGGCCCTGGCGGAAGAGGTGGCCGCCGGGAAGCTGAATCCGCGCTCGATCAGCGAAAAGACCATTCAGCGCCACATGTACGCCCCTGATGTCCCCGACGTGGATCTGTTCCTGCGCTCCAGCGGCGAGCAGCGGCTCTCCAACTTCATGCTCTGGCAGTCCGCCTACGCGGAGTTCGTCTTCATGGACCAGCTCTGGCCCGACGTGGACCGGCGCACCCTGTGGAAGGCCGTGGACGAATACGCCCGGCGGGACCGGCGCTACGGCGGCGCCGTCGACGCTGCCCGCTAACCGTCCGGCGCGCAGGGTTTCCAGGGTCCGTGGCGTCCCGGTTTGGTGATGCGGGCCGAAGCCGGAAAACTGGTATCCATGCGCCTTTATCCTGCCTTTTTCCGTGTCTGCTTCTCCTGGATGGATGCGGAGCGTGCTCACAGGATCGGCTTCACCCTGATCCGGGCCGCGCACACCGTTGGCGCCGGCGCGCTGCTGGGGCGCCTGACCCGTCCCGCTGCGACGTTGCGGACGCAGGCGCTGGGGCTGACCTTTCCGTCCCCCTTCGGGCTGGCGGCGGGGTTCGACAAGGAAGGTCTGGGCATAGAGGCGTTGGCGGAGCTGGGGTTCGGCCATGTGGAGGTCGGGACCATTACCGGCCAGGCGCAGCCCGGTAATCCACGGCCCCGGCTCTTCCGGCTGGTCCAGGACCGCGCGGTGATCAACCGGATGGGCTTCAACAACGACGGCGCCGCTGCCGTGGCGCCGCGGCTGCGGCAGGCGCGGGCCGGCCTGGACAAAGCCTACGGGCGGGATCGGCCGGTGATCGGGGTGAACATCGGCAAGACCAAGAAGGTGGACCTGTCCGACGCCGTCGCAGATTATCTGGTCAGCACGCGTGAACTTGCCCCCGTCGCCGACTATCTGGTGGTCAACGTCAGCTCCCCGAACACGCCGGGTCTGCGTCTGCTGCAGAACGTCGACTCGCTGCGCCCGCTGCTCACAGCGGTCCGGGAAGCCGCGGATCAGTCCGCCGGCCGCCGCTTGCCGCTGCTGGTGAAGATCGCGCCGGACCTGACTGATGAGGACCTCGATGACGTGGCCCGGCTGGCGCTGGACCTGCAGCTGGACGGGATCATCGCCACCAACACGACCATTACCCGGGACGGGCTGGCCAGCCCGCACCAGGAGGTCATGGCCAAAGGCGTCGGAGGGTTGTCCGGCGCACCACTGAAGCTGCGTTCCCTGCAGGTGCTCCAGCGGCTCAGGTCCGGCGTGGGGGATCGGCTGGCCCTGATCTCCGTCGGCGGGGTGGAGAGCGCCGCCGACGTGCAGGAGCGCCTGGATGCCGGGGCCTCACTGGTCCAGGGCTACACGGCGTTCCTCTACGAGGGCCCCTTCTGGGCGGCCAGGATCAACCGGGAACTGGCCGCCCGGCGGCGTTAGCCCACGGAGTCAAACGATCCGGCAGGAATGGTGGGCTTGATGGGGGCAAGGCCACCATAGCTGCCGGATCGGGCTACGGCGTTAGGCCAGCGTTAGGCGGGTCGGGCTTCCGGGCTGACGGTCTTCGCAGGATCCCTTTCCACCACGGATCCCAGTGCCCGGTCGATGGCCGCCATCAGCTCGGCAGGGATCTTCACGCCTGCGGCCTTGACATTCTCCGCCACCTGCTCCGGCCGCGATGCGCCCACCAGCGCCGTGGCGACATTGGGATTCTGGAGCACCCAGGCAATGGCCAGCTGGGACATCTTCAGGCCGAGTTCCTCCGCGACGGGCTTGAGCTGCTGCACAGCGGTGAGGACGTCCTCGCGCATGAAACCGGAAATGGTGTTCTTTCCGCCCTTCTCATCCGTGGCCCGCGATCCTTCGGGCGCCGGCTGGCCGGGCAGGTATTTGCCGGAGAGCACGCCCTGTGCCATCGGCGACCAGACTACCTGGGAGATACCCAGACCCTGTGACACCGGCACGACCTCGGCCTCAATGACCCGCCACAGCGCCGAGTACTGGGGCTGGTTTGAGACGATGGAGAATCCGGCCTGCCGGGCCAGTGCCTGCCCGTCCCGCAGCTGCTGGGCATTCCATTCGGAAACACCGATGTACAGCGCCTTGCCGGCCCGGACCACGTCGGCGAAGGCCTGGATGGTCTCCTCCAGCGGGGTCTCGTGGTCAAAGCGGTGGGCCTGGTAAAGGTCCACATAGTCCAGCTGGAGCCGGCGCAGGGAGGCATCGATGCCCTCCATGATGTGTTTGCGCGACAAACCCGTGTCGTTGGGGCCCTTGGGGCCGACCGGCCAGTAGACCTTGGTGAAAATTTCCAGGGACTCGCGCCGCTGGCCCCTGAGGGCCTGCCCCAGAACCTCTTCTGCGGCGCCGTTGGCGTAGGCGTCGGCCGTGTCAAAGGTGGTGATCCCGGCGTCGAGGGCGGCGCGCACACAGGACGCGGCCACATCGTTCTCCACCTGCGAGCCGTGCGTGAGCCAGTTGCCGTAGGTGATTTCGCTTATTTTCAGGCCGGAGCGGCCCAGATATCTGAAGTCCATGACTCCAGCCTAACCAGTCGACCGGCAGCCGCACGCGATTCCCGGTGACTCTTCCGGCCGCCTGCTACTGCAGGGCCGCCTGCTACTGCAGCGGCGCCTGCTACTTCGGGGCGCCGCCGCGCTTGACCATCGGCTTGGGCAGCCGGAGCCTGCGGAACTGGAGCGAGCGCATGGTCCCGTACCAGACCACCCCGGAGTCAACGCTGCCGAACTTCTCCCGGACGCTGCGCTTGAGCTTGCGGGACAGGAAGACCGAGTCAATGGCCACCGCGACGACCAGAACCCAGAAGATGCCGAAGACGATGACCTGCGACTGGCTGGTGACAGGAACGGCCAGGGACAGCACCACGATCGCCAGGGCGGCGAACATGACGTATTCGCCGAGGCTGAAGCGTGCGTCCACGAAGTCACGGGCAAAGCGCTTCTGCGGTCCCTTGTCGCGCACGGGCAGGAAACGTTCCTCGCCGGTATCCATGGCGCGGCGCATCCGGGCCTGCTCTTCGCGGCGGGCTTCCCGGTCCGCGGTCTTGGCGGCGGCCCGGTCATTGGGGACCAGCGGGCGCTTCCGTGCGGCCTCCTGTTCCTTCCGGGACGGAGTGGGCGTGCCCTTTCCCGCCCGCGGGTCAGCCTGCCGGGCAGCGGCCTGCGCTGCCAGCTCATCGGCAACGGACTGGGGGGCGGGGGCATCTTTCTTACGTCCAAACACCCCACAAGAATACCCCGGCATGCGCCCGCGGTTGACCGGGCCGCCGCTGGCCAGCATCCGCCCTCGCGACTTGGCCGGCCCTCTGCCCGAAGGTAGGGTACGGACATGACCCCTGAGACCCAAAACACCGTCCCCGATGCCCCGGTAGATGTTGACGCCCTGCGCCAGAGTGTGGCCCGGGATTTCCCGGACATCCTGGAACGCCTGATCCAATTGGTGGCCATCCCCGGGATCGCGTGGGAGGCCTTCGATCCGGCCCAGCTGCAGCGCAGCGCGGAGGCAGTTGCCGGCCTGGTCCGCGCTGCCGGCGTCGAGGACGTCCAGATCCTGCGCGTCAACAAAGCTGACGGGACTCCGGGAGGGCCCGCCGTCGTCGCCCGTAAGGCCGCAGCGCCGGGCAAGCCAACCATCCTGCTGTACGCCCACCACGACGTACAGCCGCCGGGGGACGAGGCACTCTGGGACTCGCAGCCTTTTGTTGCCACCGAGCGTGCCGGCCGGCTCTACGGGCGCGGCGCCGCGGACGACAAGGCCGGGATCATGGCGCATTTGGGCGCGCTGCATGCGGTGCAGGAGGTCCTGGGGAACAGTTTCGGCCTGGGGGTCACCCTGTTCATTGAGGGGGAGGAGGAGGCAGGCTCGCCCACGTTCCGCACCTTCCTGCAGACCCACCAGGAACTGCTGCGTGCGGACGTCATTGTGGTTGCGGATTCGGGCAACTGGAAGGTCGGCGTGCCCGCCCTGACCACCAGCCTGCGCGGACTGGTGGACGGAACCCTTGAGGTGCGGGTGCTGGAGCATGCGGTCCACTCGGGTATGTTCGGCGGACCGGTGCTGGACGCGCCGACGCTGCTGGCGCGGCTGATCGCCACCCTGCACGACGACGACGGCAACGTTGCGGTGGAGGGGCTGGTGGCCCAGGACAAGACCACGGTCGACTACCCGGAGGCGGATTTCCGTGCCGATGCCTCGGTGTTGGACGGGGTCCGGCTAGCCGGAACGGGTTCCCTGACCTCCCGGCTGTGGACCAAACCGGCCCTGTCCATCATCGGGATGGACATCCCGTCCGTGGCGCTCAGTTCCAATACACTGCTGCCCTCCGCGCGGGCAAAGTTCAGTCTGCGCCTGGCGCCGGGGCAGGATCCGCAGCAGGCCATGGATGCCCTGCAGCGGCACGTGGACCGGCATGCCGGCACGGTGGCATTCGGCGCCCGCGTGACGTTTACCCCGGGGGAGCAGGGCCAGGCGTTCGCCGCGGAGACGTCGGCACCGGCGGCCCGGTCCGCACTCTGGGCGCTGCGCGAATCCTGGGGCGTGCAGCCGGTGGAGAGCGGCATGGGCGGTTCCATCCCCTTTGTTGCAGACCTGACCGAGATCTTCCCGCAGGCCCAGATCCTGATCACCGGCGTCGAGGATCCGGACTCCCGGGCCCACAGCGCCAATGAGTCGCTGCACCTGGGCGACTTTGAGCACGCCGTCCTGGCCGAGGCGCTGCTGCTGGCGAAGCTGGACCGCCAGGGACTCTGAACCTGGGAGCTGTTGGTTAAGGCCGGGAGCTGTTGGTTAACGCAGGGAACAGATCCCGCGCACAGCTGGTTGGAAGGGTTACGGCAGGAACAGTGCCGGACGTAGCATGGAAGTACACCCGACGTTAGGAAATGGCGATGAGCACCACTACCCACGAAGAGACCACCACCACCGAACCGCAGGAGCACGGCATCAAGCTCTCCGAGGTCGCTGCCGGGAAGGTGCGCAGCCTGCTGGAACAGGAAGGACGCACCGATCTGCGCCTTCGCGTGGCCGTGCAGCCCGGTGGCTGCTCCGGTCTGATCTACCAGCTGTACTTTGACGAGAGGCTGCTCGACGGCGACGCGGTGCGCGACTTCGACGGCGTCGAAGTGGTGGTGGACAAGATGAGCGTTCCGTACCTCGATGGGGCCAGCATCGATTTCGAGGACACCATCTCGAAGCAGGGCTTCACCATCGACAACCCGAACGCCGGAGGCTCCTGTGCCTGCGGTGACTCGTTCCACTGAGCGGGTTCCGCTTATTGGGCCGGTAATACGGGTGAGAACTACTAGGGTGGAAGGCGCGCTTTGCGGCGCAAGACCTGCGGTCGGCGACGCACGCGCGTTTTGTGCGCATTTTCGGTGCGCAGGGCGGTAAGCTCTACATCGAGTAGTAAAACTAAATTCGCGCCTGCGGCTTCAGTGCCGCTGGGGGCTAAAGCAACAAGAGGAAGGGCCGTCTGTGAGTTCGCAGGACCGAACCGGCAGCCGACGTGCAAGGATCATTCCGATTACCGGACTGGCCATTGCTGGCGCGTTAGCTATGACTGGATGTACGCCAGAAGTTCAACGAGGCTGGTTGCCGTCGTCACCGGACGTTACGAACCACACCGGACGCGTCATTGACTTGTGGGTCAACGCCTGGATTGCCTGCCTGGTGGTGGGACTGATCACCTGGGGGCTGATGCTGTGGTGCATCGTCGTGTACCGCCGCCGGAAGAACACCACCGCTTTCCCGCGCCAGATCAGCTACAACCTGCCGCTGGAAATTTTCTACGTAGCGATTCCTCTGTTCATGGTGATGGTCTTCTTCTACTTCACGGACCGGGACCAGCAGGCGATCGACGCCCGCGATCCAAATCCGCAGGTCACCATCGACGTCGAAGGCAAGCAGTGGTCCTGGGACTTCAACTACGTCGCGGGCAACGATGTGCACGATGCCGTGTATGAGGGCGGAACCCAGGCGCACCTGAACGGCAGCCCAATCGACAAGACCAAGCTGCCCACCCTGTACCTGCCGGTCAATAGGACGGTGGAACTGCAGCTGAACTCCCGCGACGTCATCCACTCGTTCTGGGTTCCGGCATTCCTGCAGAAGCGGGACCTGATCCCCGGCAAGACGAACTACATCACCCTCACGCCGACCGCGATCGGCGAGTACGACGGCAAGTGTGCGGAATTGTGCGGCGAATACCACTCGGAGATGCTCTTCAACGTCAAGGTAGTGAGCGAGAGCGATTTCCAGACCCACCTGGCCAGCCTGCAACAGCAGGGATTCACCGGGAACCTGGACTCCAAGTACGACCGTAATCCGAATCTGATCAACAAGTAAGGGGGGACGGACAAGTGTCGACATACGAATATTCCGTCACCGAAGCCACCTCAATGGCTCCGCGCGTCGTGCCGGTCTCCAAGGGGCGCATCGTCGTCAACTGGATTACCTCCACGGACCATAAGACCATCGGGTACATGTACCTGATCTCATCGTTCATCTTCTTCTGCCTGGGCGGCGTGATGGCCCTGCTGATCCGGGCCGAGCTGTTTGAACCCGGCATGCAGATCCTGCAGACCAAGGAACAGTACAACCAGCTGTTTACGATGCACGGCACGGTGATGCTGCTGATGTTCGCCACGCCGCTGTTTGCCGGCTTCGCGAACGTGATCATGCCCTTGCAGATCGGCGCCCCCGATGTGGCCTTCCCGCGGCTGAACGCCCTGGCTTTCTGGTTCTTCCTCTTCGGCAGCACCATCGCCGTCTCCGGGTTCATCACCCCGCAGGGCGCCGCTTCCTTCGGCTGGTTCGCCTATGCGCCGCTGTCCAACACCACCTTCACCCCCGGGGTGGGCGGTGACCTCTGGGTCTTCGGCCTGGCGCTATCCGGTTTCGGCACCATCCTGGGCTCGGTCAACTTCATCACCACCATCATCTGCATGCGGGCGCCGGGCATGACCATGTGGCGGATGCCGATCTTCACCTGGAACACCCTGATCACGGCGATCCTGGTCATGATGGCATTCCCGCCGCTGGCTGCGGCCCTGTTCGCCCTCGGGGCCGACCGCCGGTTCGGCGCGCACATCTTTGATCCGGCCAACGGCGGGGCCGTCCTGTGGCAACACCTGTTCTGGTTCTTCGGCCACCCGGAGGTGTACATCATTGCGCTGCCGTTCTTCGGCATCGTCTCGGAAATCTTCCCGGTCTTCAGCCGAAAACCGATCTTCGGCTACAAGGGCCTGGTTTTCGCCACCATCTCCATCGCCGCGCTGTCGGTTACGGTGTGGGCGCACCACATGTATGTCACCGGCTCGGTGCTGCTGCCCTTCTTCTCCTTCATGACGATGCTGATCGCGGTGCCAACCGGGGTGAAGTTCTTCAACTGGATCGGCACCATGTGGCGCGGTTCCCTGACTTTCGAGACGCCGATGCTGTGGAGCCTGGGCTTCCTGGTGACCTTCCTGTTCGGCGGCCTGACAGGCATCATCCTGGCCTCCCCGCCGCTGGACTTCCACGTCTCGGACACCTACTTCGTCGTCGCGCACTTCCACTATGTGGTCTTCGGCACCGTGGTGTTCGCCATGTTCGCCGGTTTCTACTTCTGGTGGCCCAAGTGGACCGGCAAGATGCTTAACGAGCGCCTCGGGAAGATCCACTTCTGGATGCTGTTCCTGGGCTTCCACGGCACGTTCCTGATCCAGCACTGGCTGGGCGTGCTGGGCATGCCGCGGCGCTACGCGGACTACCTGCCCGAGGACGGCTTCACCTGGATG
>DASYGM010000041.1:0-1615 GCA_035999715.1 Micrococcaceae bacterium
AGACTTGGTGCCAGGGACGGGCTGTCGAGGGAGGAGCGGTTGCTGGATGAGCGGTCGCGGGCTCAGGTGCTCCTGGATACCCTGGTCAGCGCCTGCGCCGCGGCCCTGGCCGTGAAATCCCTGCCGGTGGCCGGCGGCGCGCACCCGCAGCTGATCGTCACCATCACCGCCGCCGAACTCACCGCCGCCACCACCGCCGCCGCGGAAACGGAGGCTGCGGGCGGGTTGGGGTTCGCGCACCGGTCCGTGGATGCGGGCTCCTCGGGGTGGATGCAGTTCACCGGACCCGCCGCGGCCTCTACCATCACCCCGCTGCTGTGCACCGGAGCGGGCGTGACCCTACTGGCCGATAGCGCGGGCAACGTCCTGGACCTGGGCCGGACCCAGCGGACCTTCAGCCACCGGCAGCGGACCGCCCTCACCGCCCGGGACAGGGGCTGCACGTTCCCGGGATGTACGATCCCGGCGTCCTGGTGCGAAGCGCACCACGTCACCTGGTGGAAACACGGCGGACCGACCAACATCGGCAACGGCGCCCTCGCGTGTTCATTCCATCACCACCTGATCCACCAAGGCCACTGGCGGATCACCATGACCGGCGGGATTCCCTGGTACACCCCACCGCCGTGGACCGACCCCGCCCAAACCCCGACCCGCAACACCTACCACCACACCTAACTGGTGCACGCGGAGCGAAGCTCGGTGGGCGGGTAGTTGCGAACGATATCAGCGGGCCGGCGAACAGGGCCTTGCTGGCAACGGCTAATTCAGATGCCCAGGTAGATCCTTCGGACCTGGGCATCGTGGCGCAGATCGTCGGCCGGCCCGTCCATGACAAATTCACCGTTCTCCATCACAAAACAGTGCGTGGTGGCCTCGAACGTCAGCTTCGCATTCTGCTCGACGAGCAGGATGCCCATTCCGGTGGCAGTGAGCCGTTGAATGACGTCAAGCACTTCGTCGACCAGCTTGGGGGAGAGGCCCATCGACGGCTCATCGAGGACTAAAAGCTTCGGTTGGGACATCAGCGCCCGGGCAATCGCCAGCATCTGTTGCTGGCCGCCGGACAGTGCTCCGGCAAGCCGGTTCTTCATCTGGCCCAGGACAGGGAAGATGTCGTAGGAACCCTGTACGCGCGCCTTCGTTTCCTCGTTCCAGCGTTCGTTGTACGCCCCCAGGAGAAGGTTCTTCTCGACGGAAAGTCCGCCGAAGATCTTCCGTCCCTCCGGAACGTAGCCAATGCCGTGGCGGATGATGTGGCGGGCGTTGACCTTCGCCAGATTACTGCCGTTGAACTCGATGCTGTCCACCGAGCGTTTGATCAATCCCAGCGTGGCCTTGAGCGTGGAACTCTTCCCCGCTCCATTCGCGCCGATAATTCCGACGGCCTCGCCCGGGGCCACCCGGAAACTGACTCCGCGCACCGCCTGGACGCCGCCATAGTTCACTTTCAGGCCCGTTACCAGCAGGCCCCCCTCCGCGGCCGGCCGGGAGGCACCGGCCGCAGACGGTCCTGTTTCACTGGTGGCGCTCATAGCGGCAGTCCTTTCGTCGCCGGATCATCGGCGGCCAATATGTCGGTATCGAGCTCCGCATCGTCACCCAGGTAGGCCTC
>DASYGM010000046.1:0-15527 GCA_035999715.1 Micrococcaceae bacterium
CTGGATGTCCTTGAGGATCTCCGGGCGCAGCTTCACGCCGCCGGGCTTGTACACGCCGTGCACGTTGCCGAAGGTCAGCGCCGTGATGTAGCGGCCGTGTTCGCCCGACCCCAGCGCCTCGACGGTGGCCAGGCCGTCCGCGACGGTGGAGTAAAGCTTCTCGTTGATGGCGTTCTCCACGCCGTCCTCCTCGCCGCCCACGGCGCCGATCTCCACCTCGAGGATGATGTGCGCGGCGGAGGTCCGGGCCAGCAGGTCCTTGGCGATGCGGAGGTTCTCCTCCAGCGTCTCCGCGGAGCCGTCCCACATGTGCGAGTTGAAGATCGGGTCCTTGCCGGCCTTCACGGCTGCCTCGGATTCCGCCAGCAGGGGCAGCACAAAGCCGTCCAGCTTGTCCTTGGGGCAGTGGTCGGTGTGCAGGGCGATGTTGACCGGGTAGTTCTTGGCCACCTCGCGGGCGAAGGCGGCGAAGGCCAGCGAGCCGGCCACCATGTCCTTCACGGAGGCCCCGGACCAGTAGGCTGCGCCGCCGGTGGAAACCTGGACGATGCCATCGCTGCCGGCATCGGCAAAGCCCTGCAGGGCGGCATTCAAAGTCTGCGAGGATGTCACGTTGACGGCGGGGTAGGCGAAGCCGCCGGCCTTGGCTCGGTCAATCATTTCGGCATATTTGTCAGGTGTTGCAATGGGCATGCTGACTCCTTTTTCAGGACCTTCAGGGCGTAGGCCAGTGGCAAAACTTCTGTTGGCTACCTACATCCTAGCCAGATCCGGATTGGCCGCGTAGATGATGAAGCGCCTGCCCATCACCGCGCATGCCAGCCGCCGCCGTCGTCCTCCCTGACGTTCCGGCTGCTCAATCGCCGGCTGCCACGCCCCTGCCGGCCATGGCCATCGCCACCCGGTAAGTCATGCTGCCCAGGCCCGTGACGTCGTCGTACCCCCCGGCCGTGGCCAGCGAGGTATCGAGGCCCAGCGAGATGAGATAGCGCTTGCCGGATTTCGAGCTGGTGTAGGCCAGCGCGGCCGGCTCGTCCGGGGGCACGACGTCGTTGAAGGTGCCGGCCTGTGAGCCGGCCAGCGAATACAGCGAGGGATTGGCAAAGCCGACGCTGATCCCGGACACCTGCTGCGCCACGGCCACCTGCCCGGCGGTCAGCGGCGAGGCCAGCGAGGTGCCGCCGAAAGTCATCGTCGTGTATCCGGCGGTGGCCAAGGTGCTGTCATCGGTTATCGGGCTCAGGCCAACGGAGTAGCCGGTATAGGGGTCCGCAAGCGAGGAGACATCCGGGGAAACCCGGTGCCCCTTGGCCAGCGTGTCGGGGACTACGCCCTTCTGGTAGGCGGGCTGGGAAAAGACGGCACTGGTTCCACCGCCGGCGCCGCCGCCGAAGAGCCCACCCGGTAGCGGCGAGGTGTAAGCCAGGGAACCGTCCGGGGCGGTGGCGATCTGGTCCAGGCTGTCCCCCCATCCCGTCTCAAAAAGGTAGTTCCCGCTCTTGCCGACGGCGAGGCTGGTACCGCCCACCGAGGTCACCCATGGCGAACTGGCCGGGAAGTCAGGCGAGGTGTAGCCCAGATTGGCGGCCTCATCGCCGTTGTCCCCGCTGGAGAAATACAGGCCGATGCCCTCACCGGCTGCCTGCAGTTGGATGTTCACCTCACCGGCAATGGCGTCGGGGGGTACCGCCTCGCCCTGGTTGCCGTAGCTGTTGCTGACGATGTTGGCCAGTCTGCGGTCAAGGATCTTTGACATGGCCACGTCCAGGCCGCCGCCGCAATTGGTTCCTCCCACATAAAGGATGTTGGCTCCTGGTGCCATTCCGTGCACCGCATCAACGTCCAGGGACTGCTCACCCTGCCACCCGCTCGGGTAGCCGCACGCCGCCGGGTCCAGGAACTCGCCGGGGCTGGGGACAATCTCCTGGTAGGAGGAGTCCGTCATCTGCGGCAGCCCGTTGTCCCGGGAGAAGGTGTTGATGTCCGAGCGCATGGTGGGCGAGGCGTATGCATCGACAATGGCCACCGTTTGGCCACTGCCGTCGGGCGTGCTCCCGGGGCGGCTGCCGTTCGGGTGCCCGGCATCCTTGCCGGAGTCCATTAGGCTGTCCAGCCCGTAGGCGGATTGGAGCTGCGCCGGGGTGTAGCCGCAGATGAAGGTGTTGAATGAGCTTCTGCCGTACGCCGGCGGCTCCGTCTGCTGGTTCTGGCCGTAGTAGCTGGAGCAGGCGGCGGTGTCCGCTGCGGCTCCGTCTCCGGGCGCCGGCTTTGGCTCGTTCCCGCCGGAATCCCGGCGTTTCTTCAGGTCCGGTTTGGTCGTCAGCTTGCCTTGGCCCAGGCTGATTCCGGCCACCTTGCCGGCCAACGGAGCGGGCAGGCTGGGGGCTTGGGACGGCCCCACCAGGGTTGAGCCCTGGAAGGTGTAGTTATGCAGCGGGGTGTTGAAGGCCTTGCCCACCTGGTCCGCGCTGCCCCGGAAGACAACGTACTGGCGGCTTTCCGGTACAGCGGAAATGGTCAGTCCCAGCGACTGCAGGTGGGCGACGACGACGTCCGAGTCGGCCTGGCTGGGGGCAAAGGTGCTGATCCACTTTTCCGGGGTGAGCCAGTGCTGGTACCAGGGACTCTCCGGCGCGGAAACCGCCGTGGCCAGGGCCGCGGCGCCCTGCGGGTCCTTCAGCGGCAGGTAGATTTCGCCCTCCACCGACGTTTGGGCCGGCGCGGTGCCCTGGTCGTTGGCCGGCTGCGCCCAGGACGGGACTGCTCCCGGAAAGAGAGTCCCGGGCGACGGCGGCGCCGCCATGGCCGTGCCGGTTCCCAGCGCCGCCACGCAGGCGGTTGCCACACCGAGGGCAAGGAACTTGATCCGCACGTGCCGCCGCAGCGGTGGGATACCGCGCATTCCTGGGGTACGGCGCTGCCTGAGTGACTTTCCCATACCAATCTCCTCGGGATGGGCACACTTTGCGCCCGCACTAAGGCTGAGCCTAGACCCGCCGAGCTCTCTGTGGCAGAACCCGGCACGAAATTTGGGCCTTTTCCTGAGGATTTTTTAGCCAGTTCAGCTAAACGTGCTGGCCAAAAACATGCCTGCGGATCCAGGCGTGCATAGCGATGGCGGCCGCGGCCGAGGCGTTGATGGAACGGGTGGAACCGAACTGGGCAATCGAGAGCGTTGCCTGCGCCGCACCGTGCACCTCGTCGGTCAGGCCCGGGCCCTCCTGCCCGAACACCAGTACGCAGTCGCGGGGAAGGTCGTAGGTCTCCAGGGGCACTGAGTCCGGGAAATTGTCGATGCCGATGACTGTCAGGCCTTCGTCCCGAGCCCAGCTGACGAAATCCTCCACGGTCGGGTGATGCCGGACATGCTGGTACCTGTCGGTAACCATTGCACCACGCCGATTCCAGCGCCGGCGGCCGATGATGTGCACCTCTTTGGCCAGGAAGGCGTTGGCGCACCGGACCACCGAGCCGATGTTCAGGTCGTGCTGCCAGTTTTCGATCGCCACATGGAAGTTGTGCCGCTTGGAGTCAAGATCAGCCACGATCGCGTCGTGCTGCCAGTAGCGGTATTCATCCACCACGTTGCGGGCGTCACCGGAGGCCAGCAGTTCCGGGTCCCAGTGCTCCCCGGCCGGGGGCTCGCCGGGCCAGGGGCCGACGCCAACTTCAGGCTGGGCCGCCTGGCCAGGACGGGGATTCTCTTTCGGGTGCTGGGTCACCGAATAACACTACTGGTTGTCTCCTGCATCCCTCCATGGGGCGCTGATTGGGCGCTGATGCCAAGGTTGCCCGCGATCTGGAAGACTTGGGCCTGGACAGAGCCGAGTCGACCCAGGAGTGCCATGATGGCCAAGCAGGAACCCCGCAGGGCTAAGGACATTGAATGCTGGCTGACGGACATGGACGGGGTGCTGGTCCATGAGAACCAGGCCGTGCCGGGGGCTTCGGAGCTGATCAGGCGATGGGTGGACACCTCCCGGCGCTTCCTGGTGCTGACCAACAACTCCATCTATACCCCGCGGGACCTGCGCGCCCGGCTGAAGGCCTCCGGCCTGGACATCCCGGAGGAAAACATCTGGACGTCCGCGCTGGCCACCGCCCAGTTCATGAAGTCGCAACTGCCCCACGGAAGGGCGTTCGTCATCGGCGAGGCCGGCCTGACGACGGCCCTGCATGAAGCCGGCTTTATCCTGACGGACCAGAATCCGGACTTCGTGGTGCTGGGCGAAACGCGCACCTATTCTTTTGAAGCCATCACCAGGGCTATCCGGCTCATTGGCGATGGAGCACGCTTCATCGCCACGAATCCGGACGCCACAGGACCGTCCAAGGAGGGACCTATCCCTGCCACCGGCGCCATCGCGGCCCTGATCAGCAAGGCCACCAACCGCGAGCCGTACATCGTGGGCAAACCGAACCCGATGATGTTCCGTTCCGCGATGAACCAGATCGAGGCGCATTCGGAAACCACGGCCATGATCGGCGACCGGATGGACACGGACATTATTGCCGGCATGGAGGCCGGGCTGCATACCCTGCTGGTGCTGACCGGCATCACGCGCCGGGAGGATATCAGCGCCTATCCCTTCCGCCCGGACCTGGTGCTGGACTCGGTGGCGGACCTGATCCCGCACCTTTAGTCCGGTCGCTACGAAAATTGCCGCAGCTGCGGACGGTTGCCCCGGACGAATCCGGGGCATCCGTCCGAACAGGCAGCACCGGTCCAGAAGTGCGGCAATTCTGCGGCGCTAGTCCAGCCCAAGGTCGTTCTTGCTGAAGGCGAAGAGGTAGGGGACCCCTGCCTCGGCCTCGATGCGCTCCTTGGCGCCGGTATCCCGGTCCACAATCACGGCGACAGCAGCCACCTGGGCGCCCGCCTTGCCCAGAGCCTGCACCGCCGTCAAAGCCGAGCCGCCCGTCGTCGAGGTGTCCTCCAGCGCCACCACCTTGCGCCCGGCGACCTCCGGGCCCTCCACCTGGCGTCCCATCCCGTACGACTTCTGCGCCTTGCGCACCACAAACGCGTCCACCGCACGCCCGGCATCGGCGGCCGCATGCATCACCGCCGTCGCCACCGGGTCCGCCCCCATGGTCAGCCCGCCCACCGAGCCGATGTCCGTGATGCCGGCCTCGTCCAGCAGCGCCAGTATGACCTGCCCCACCAGCTTGGAAGCCTCGTGATGCAGGGTGATCCGGCGCAGGTCAATGTAATAGTCCGCCTCCGCGCCGCTGGAGAGGATGACCTTCCCGCGGACCACGGCCAGCTCCTTGATCAGTTCCAGCAGGCGGGCGCGGGCAGCAGGCAGGTCAAGGGGCGCAGTCATGGCTCCCATCCTATAAGCCCAGTAGGCTGGGGAGCATGCGCGAACTTCAGTCACAGATCATTGCGGAACTGGGCGTCAAACCCTCCATTGACCCCGCGCAGGAGATCCGCCAGCGGGTGGATTTCCTGAAGCAGTACGCCAGGGCCTCCCGTACCGTGGGCTTCGTGTTGGGGATCAGCGGCGGTCTGGATTCCACCTTGGCCGGCCGCCTGGCCCAGCTGGCCGTCGAAGACCTGGAGGCGGAAGGCGTGGATTCCAATTTCATCGCCGTCCGCCTGCCCTACAACGTCCAGGCGGACGAGGAGGACGCCCAGGCGGCACTGGAGTTCATCGCGCCCAAGACCTCCTGGACCTACAACGTTGCCCCGGCCGTGGACGGCTTCGAGGGCGAGTATGCGAAGACCACCGGCGAGGACATCCGCGACTTTACCAAGGGCAATATTAAGGCCCGCTCCCGGATGATCGCCCAGTACGCCCTGGCCGGCCAGCACAACCTGCTGGTGATCGGCACGGACCACGGTGCGGAGTCGGTGACGGGCTTTTTCACGAAGTACGGCGACGGCGGCGCGGACGTCCTGCCCTTGTTCACCCTGAACAAACGGCAGAACCGGGAACTGCTGCGCGAGCTAGGGGCCCCGGAGCGGCTCTACAACAAGATCCCGACGGCGGACCTGCTGGACGATCTGCCCGGACGCACCGACGAGGATGAGCTCGGCCTGACCTACGAACAGATCGACGATTACCTCGAGGGCAAGGACATTGATCCTACCGCGGCGGAGTCGATCGAAAAACGCTACCTGGCCACCAGGCACAAGCGCACGGTCCCCGTTTCGCTGCTGGACACCTGGTGGAAGTAGCGCGGTCGGGCCGGAACGACCGGTTGGTAGATTGGACCGGTAGATTGGACCGCTTGGTAGATTGGACACCGTGAAGATCGCAACCTGGAACGTCAATTCCCTCCGCGCCCGGGCCGACAGGGTGGAAAACTTCCTGCGCCGCACGGACGTTGACGTCCTGGCCATCCAGGAGACCAAGTGCAAGGATGACAACTTCCCCTGGGAGCTGTTTGAGAGCAACGGCTACGAGGTCGCGCACTTCGGCATGAACCAGTGGAATGGCGTGGCCATCGCCTCCCGGGTGGGGCTCGACGACGTCGAGCGCAGCTTCAAGGACCAGCCCACCTTCGGCAAGGCTGACAAGGAAGCCGAACTGGAGGCCCGCGCGATCGCCGCCACCTGCAGCGGCGTACGGATCTGGAGCCTGTACGTCCCCAACGGCCGGGCCCTGGGCGACCCGCACATGCCGTACAAAATCTCCTGGCTGGACACGCTTCGGCAGAACGCCGTCGGCTGGCTCAGCGCGGACCCGCAGGCCCAGGTGGCGCTGGTGGGCGACTGGAACATCGCGCCGCGGGAAGAGGACGTATGGGACAACGATCTGTTCGTCCGCGAGGGCTTCACCCACGTCAGCCCGCCGGAGCGTGCGGCTTTCCATGCCTTCGAGGCGGCCGGCTTCACGGACGTCGTGCGGCCGCTGCATCCGGGCCCGGGTGTATACACCTATTGGGATTACACCCAGCTGCGCTTCCCGAAGAAGGAAGGCATGCGGATCGATTTTGTGCTCGCTTCCCCCGCGCTGGCAGCCCGCGTCACGGGCGCGCAGATCGACCGCGAGGAGCGCAAGGGCAAGGGCGCCTCCGACCACGCTCCCGTGATAGTGGACCTGAGCTAGCCATGCGCAACGGGCTGTACCTTGGCGGCACATCCCTCCCCTTCGTTTCCAGCCTGCGCATTTTCAGCCCGATGGCCGTCTTCGGACCGCAGGAACAACGCTATATCCAGGCCCACCTGCTGGCAGACCAGGACCGCACCGCCATTGACGCCCAGGAGTTGGTGGACTCCCTGGCCCGGGTCACCCGGCCCAGCGGGGACCCGCTGCCCACCGGCGCCGCGGACAGGATCCGGACCCTGCAGCTGAACGAGGACGGACCTGTCCTGTACTCCCCCAACCAGGCGGTGATCCGGTCCTGGGAAGCCGTGGCGGAGCTCTACACCGGCACCGCCACCCAGCTGGCCAGGATGTTGCTGCCGGAGCGCTTCTACGTCCGGCACGAACGCCGCACCGAGGCCAGCCCGGGGTACCGGAGCCGGGTCTTCACGCGCATCTCCACCTGGGGGGTGCCGTTCAGCTGGTTTGTGCTGGTCAGCGAGACGGACCGGACGGAGGTGGTGGAATCGGACGGCCGGGTGCTGACCGTCAGGATCCAGGTCCCGTGCACGGTTGCGCTGGAACGGGCCTCCGGAATCCTGCACATGCTTCAGGAAAGCGCCCCCGAGCTGGACCTGTACGAGGAACTGGAGGCAATCCAGCACTGGCTGGAGGACTTTGCCGCAGGCTCGGTCCTGGAGCTTGACTACGGTCCGGTGGCGGATCGGGTCTATCCGGATGAATCCCCGCTGGACGTGCGGCTGGGGCTGGAATGCCTGGCGGAGGGTGATCTCACCGGCGCGGCCGCTGCCTACCGGCGGCTGGCCTCGCGTTGGATCCCCATCCGGCAACTGGCCCGCGCCTCATAGGGTGCCGACGACGACGGCGGCCGGGCGGGCTTCCCAACGGCGCGGCGGCACGACGATGGCGGCCCGAGGGTCTGCGCTGCGGCGGCCACGTCCTGTCAGGACGCGGACAGCTCCCGGTCGGTACGCGCGGCTTCCTGCCGGGGCGGCGCCGTCGAGCTCCTGCGGATCAGCCGATGCGCCACCACTTGGTCCGTCAGCGCCCCCGGCGAGCCGTCCAGCTCTGCCATCAGCATCCGGGCCGCCAGGATCCCGTGTTCGGTAGGATCCTGCCGGATGGTGGTCAGGCCGGCCGCCTCGGAGAATTCGTGATCGTCAATGCCTATCACCGAGAGGTCCTCCGGCACCCGGATGCCGCGCCGGTGCGCCTCGAACAGCAGTCCCAGCGCCATCTCATCCGAGGCGCAGAACACCGCCGTCGGCAACGGTCCGGGTGCGTCGAAGAGCCGACGAGCCGCTCGGACCCCGTTGGCCACGGTGTAATCCCCCGCGATGTGCCACTCCGGGCGCGGCCGCAGGCCCGCGCGCAGCAGGGTTTCCTCGAAGCCCAGAGTGCGCAGCCGCGGAACGGTGAAATTGAGTTCGTCCTCCTGCCCGCCGAGCAGGTGGCCGATGTCGCGGTGTCCCAGATCGATCAGGTGCTGCGTCGCCGCGGCGGCGGCCAGCCCGTCGTCGATCCTCACACTGGGGCAGCCGGTGACCGGCCCGCCCATTGCCACCAGCGGGATCTCGGTACGGTGCAGGTGGTCCAGTTCCCCCGGGGTAAGGGCCAGGCAGAGCACCACCAGCGCGTCGATCTGCTTGCGGACCATATTCCGGTTGAACAGCCTTTCGCGGTCGCGCCCGTATCCGCCCAGGCTGAACAGCAGCAGGTTGTAGGAATTGTTGCGCAGTTCCTTGTCCAGGCCTTCAATCGACCGGGCAAAGTACCAGCGGTCCACGAACGGGGTGACCACTCCGATGGTCCGGGTACGCCCGGTTGCCAGTCCGCTGGCCGACGGCGAGGCAACATAGCCCAGCTCCTCCGCGATGGCCAGGATCCGCGCGCGGGTGGCCGGATTAACCCTGGGCAGACCGCGGATGGCCCGGGAAACTGTAGCCGTGGAGACGTGCGCCGCCACCGCAACGTCGCCGATACTGACATGCACTTTCCCCTCCCCTCCCCGACTGCCGGCGAGCTGCTTCATTCCCTTCGCGTCGTTGAGCGCGCTGGCAGCCGTTTGCGCAGCCGCAGCATCCCCCACAGGACCAACAGCAGGGCAAGCAGGCCCAGCGCCCAGCCCAGTGCCGGCGCCCCGGTGACCTCCATCCAGACGGTCACCGCCAGCAGCACGACGGCCCAGAAGCCGAGGAAACCGATGATGATGTCGAAGTCCTCCGCCGAGCGCCGGCTGACACGCTCGGGCCGGACGAGCCCGTGAGTCCCGTCCGGCATTACTTAACAGCCCCCGCAGTCAGCCCGGCGACGATCTTGCGCTGGAAGACCAGCACCAGAATCACCAGCGGAATCGTCACCACCGTGCCGGCAGCCATCACCGCAGTGTAGGGCTCCTGGTGCGGCTGCGCCCCGGCAAAGGACGCGATGGCCACCGTCACCGGTTTGGTGCTGTCATTGGAGAGTTGGCTCGCGATCAGGAATTCGTTCCAAGCGGCAATGAACGCCAGGATGGCGGTGGTGAAGACCGCCGGCGCGGCCAGCGGCATGATCACCTTGCGGAACGCCTGTCCCTGGGTGCAACCGTCGATCCGCGCCGATTCCTCCAGCTCCCACGGCATCTCGCGGAAGAACGAGGTCAGCGTGTAGACGGTCAGCGGGAGGACAAAGGAGATGTCCGGGATGATCATGGCCTGGTAGCTGCCATACCATCCCAGATTGGTGAAGAGCTGGAACAGCGGGGTCACCAGGGCAACGCCGGGGAACATCGACGCCCCGAGGATGAAGCCCAGGACCAGGAACTTGAACCGGAACTCCAGCCGGGACAGCGCGTAGGCGGCGAAGACACCCACGACCAGGGCCACGATGGTGGTTACCCCGCCGATGATCAGCGAGTTCAGCAGGTTTTGGGCGAAATGGTTTCCCAGCGACGTCGAAAACACTGTGGCGAAGTTGTCCAGCGTCAGATGGGTGAAGAACGGCGTCGGGTCGAAGGTATAGCCGACGTCGCGGAACGCCGTGACGATCATCCAGTAGAAGGGAAGTAAACACCAGATGAAGATCAGCGCGGCGCTGATATAGGTCCGTGAACTTGCCCAGCGGGCGCGGTTCCGGGCCGCCGTTTTGGGCGCGGCGTCGAAGGTTTTGGTGTCCAGTGCCGAGGCGGTCATTTCACTTCCCCTTTCCGGATGTGGATGCGGCCTGGACGGCATTGGCGCCCAAGAAGCGGACAAAGATAAACGCCACAATGAAGATGATCAGGAAGGTGATGGTGGACAGTGCCGCCGCCGAGTTGAAGCCCTGCCTGATCTGATCCACCACCAGGATGGACAGCGTCGTGGTGTTGTTGGCCCCGCCGGTCATGATGGCCGGCAGGTCGTACATGCGCAACGCGTCCAGGGTGCGGAACAGAATAGCAACCATCAGTGCCGGTTTCACCAGTGGCAACGTGATCTGGGTGAACCGCTGCCAGGCTGAGGCCCCATCCACCTTGGCCGCCTCGTAGACGTCGGTGGGGATGATCTGCAGTCCGGCCAGGATCAGCAGCGCCATGAATGGCGTGGTTTTCCAGACATCCGCAATGATGATCGCCCAGCGCGCCGGCCACTCGCTGCCGGTCCATAGGATCGAGGCGCCGAAGAGCTTGTTGGCGATGCCTTCGAAGGCAAAGATGAAGAACCACAGTTTGGCCGTTACCGCCGTCGGGATGGCCCACGGCACCAGCACCGCGGCCCGGAGCGCACTGCGGCCCCGGAACGTGCGCGCCATGATCATCGCCATCCAGAAGCCCAGCGCCGTCTCCAGCACCACTGTGACGACGGTGAAGAAGAAGGTGGTGAACGTTGCACCCCAGAACTGGCTGCCCAGGCTACCCGGCGCACAGGCGGCCGTGCCGCCGTCGGGCGCCGCGCACTGCTGCAGCAGCCAGTGCGTGTAGTTTGCCACCCCCGCGAAGCCGCCGGCCACGAACAGGCCAGTTGCCGGATCCAGTCCGGAGTCCTTCTGCAGCGACATGACGATGGCGTTGATCACCGGATAGAGGATCACCACCGCCAGCAGCACCAGGGTCGGCAGGATGAGCCAGAACGCCCACTTGCCCTGGGATTTCGCCTGGCGGTCCTGCCCTACCTCTTTCTGGCCTCGGCCAGCCTTGGGGATCTTGGTCGCCCGCGTGGCCGTGGGCTGAGCGTCTATGGACATGTCCCCTCCTTTCCACACGGGTGGCGGCTGCTTCCAGCACGCCGTAAGGGTTGTGCCGAACCGGCACCGATGCTGGAGGTTCCGCGGGCGGCACTCGCTGCCGCCCGCGGAACTTCCTGTTGCTGCGAGTTACTGCGACTTACTGCGAGCCCGCCGAGGTGATGGCGGTCTGCATATCGGAGAGAGCCTGATCCACGGACTTGTCACCCTTGATGGCGGCGTACGAGTTGTCCTGGATCGCCTTGGTCACGGCCGGGTAGAACGGCGTTACCGGACGCGGGACCGCGTTGTCAATGGAGGTCTTCAACACCGGCAGGTACGGCAGCTGCTTGACCAGATCCTGATCGGTATACAGCGAGGCCAGCACCGGCGCCAGCGACCCCTGGGTGGCGTAGAACTTCTCCGTCTCGTTGCTGGTCATGAACTTCATGAAGTCCAGCGCGGTCGCCTTGTGCTTGGAGTACACGCTCATGGCGATGTTGTGCCCACCCAGCGAAGAGGCACCGGGGCCGTCCTTGCCCGGCAGCGGCGCAATGCCAAAGGTGTCCTTCACCGTTGAGGAGCCGTCCGTCTTGGCCAGATTGTAGACATAGGGCCAGTTACGCAGGAACAGCAGCTTGCCGGATTCAAACGCCTGGCGGCCCTGCTCCTCCTGGAAGGTGATGGCCTCCTTTGGAATGTTGCCGTCCTTGTAGGCAGTTACCAGGTTGTTCAGGCCGGCCTTCGCCTCCGCGGTGTTGAGCGTGGGCTTCCCGTCGGATCCGACGACGGTGCCCCCGGCAGTGTTGATGGCCTCCGACACGTTCACGGTCAGGCCCTCATATTGCGCGAACTGGCCTGCGTAGCAGCCGATGTTGTTGGTCTTCGCGATGGAGCACATGCCCATCATCTCGTCCCACGTCTTGGGGGGCGTCGGCACCAGGTCCTTGCGGTAGTAGAGGAGACCGCCGTCAGAGGTCTGTGGGGCCGCGTAGAGCGTGTCCTTGTAGGTGGCCGTCTTCACCGTGGCGGGCAGCATGCCGCTGGTATCAAGCTTCAGGGTGTCCTTGAGCGGCTGCAGCCACCCCTTGGCCGCGAATTCCGCCGTCCAGACCACGTCGACGTCCACCACATCGTAATTAGGGTTCTTGGCCTGCAGGTTGGTCACCAGATCGTCATGCTGCTGGTCCGCATTGTCCGACTGTTCCTTGAACGTGACCTGTTCATCCTTGTGGGAGGCGTTCCACTTGTCCACCAGCGGCCGGACCACATTGCTGTTGTCCTTGCCCTGCACATAGGTGATGGGGCCGCGGTCGGTGAGGTTGTTGGCCGCGTCGCCGCCGCCTCCCCCACCCGTGGAGCCTCCGGAGCCGCCGCCGCTGCAGGCAGCCAGCGACAGTGCCAGCACCCCGAGGGCTGCAAGAGGGGTAAGTCTCCTTGAATTTTTCATTCCTGTGCTCTTCCCTTCCAACAAAACCGAGCCAAACCGCGGCCACCAGCGCTAGCACCAGTGGCCGCTGTTGAGTGATGGGCATCACTCTAGTTAGGGTGCTTACGGATGTGCAAGCGCTTACACACAGTTTGGCCGGATTGATGCCAAGACGAGACAGGCCTCTAGCGGGAACGACCCCTTCATCGATCGGTCCGGACCAGGGCTCAACGGCCCCGCTTACCGGACCCGTTCCGCGCGGGTGAAGCGGGCCCTCGCTCCGGCACCAATGCTGATCAGCACGGGCGTGCGGATACCCAGGACCAAGTCAAGCGCCTCCACCAGGGCCGAAACCTCCGCGGCCACCTCCCGGGGTGAGACGCCCTGACGCGGCAGGATCCGGACCTTCAGTGCCGGCTGGCCCTGCACCTCATAGGTGGTCACCGTGGCTCCCAGCAGGTCCGTCCGTTCGCCGAGCGCGTCCTTTAGGGCCTGTTCGGCGACGGATCCGCTAATGGCCACCCGGCCCGCAGCTGCGTCCTCGTCATATTCGTCGGCCAGGATGTTCGCGCGGCCCTTTCCCTGGTTGGCCACCCAGGCCACCATGCCCACGACCACCAGGACCAGCAGCAGGGAAACAACGATCCAGAGCCAGCTCCCCCCGTTGCCGGGCAATGTGGTCCGCGCGGCCTCCTGCGACAATTGGTCGGCAGCGCCGTGCGCCCAGCCCTGCCACCACAGAGCCACGGCAGGCGTCGTCGCCAGCGCCAGAGCCAAGGCGCCGGCGGCCAGGAAAAGCACTCCTATTAGGGTTAGCAGCACCCGGTTGAGCCCGCGGGGAGTACCGTTCATACCCCCACCACCCCTGCGGTGGAGAGATTGACCCGCACCGCGGGCTCCGGGGTAAGAGCCATCGCGCGGATTTCCTGCTCCACGGCGGCACGAACCGCCCCTTCATCCACCCTGATACCGGAGGTCGGCCGGACATTGACCACAATCTCGCGGCGAGCGACCACCACCATCACCTGCTCCTGGATCACCCCTGCGGCCAGCCGCGCACGCCGGGCCAGCGCCGAGGCAATCACCTCATCATCCACAACCACCGCCGACCGCCCGCCCGGCAGTGTGTGCCGTGCCCGTCTACCCGGCAGCACGCCGTTGAGGAAAAATATCAGTCCAACCATCAGCAGCACAACGCCCAGGACCCCCAGCAGCAGCGGTGAAATCCCGTTGGGCAGATCCGCCAACGTATGTGCGGCTGTGAGCGGGTCCATCAGCCACGGCGGTTGCCCGACCGCGCGCAGGATCGCTTCCAGCAGCGCATAGATGGCCAGCAGGGAAATGATAAGGGCGGCGATCCCTGCCAGCACGGCCCGGGAGGAGTGCGTCTCCCGGCGCACAATCCGGCTCATGAATCCGTTCGCAGGTTCCGTCATCGGACCCGGCCCCCGTCGCTGGCATGCACGCCGATGACCCGGATGTCCACCCTTGAGAGCTGGGAGCCGGTCAGCCAGGTGACCTTATGGAGAATGACAGCCTTGGCGGCGATGCCCCGCTCCCAGATGGAACCGCCGGTGGCTGCCACACGGCCGGGATCGTGCAGTACAGCCGTCAACGGCGGGACGCTGATGGGCAGGGCCAGCGATAACGCCAGCAGGCCGCCGTCGTCGCTCCAGTCCGTGCGCACCTGCGCGGGGGCAATCCCGAAAACCTCCGCGGCAGCCGCCTTCGCCACACTGCTCAAAGCCTGTGTGCTGATCCGGTTGTGGCCCGCCAAGTGCCGGAGGCCAACTTCGCGCACCAGTTCGGTCACGACGACGAACGCCGTCCGGTGAGCGCGTCAAAGACGCTTCGCAGGTCCAGCTTGCCCTCCCAGGCGCGCCCCAGCAGGGCGCCGATGGCCATGAACAGCGCCGCGATCAGGAAGCCCCAAAAACCGAAGGCAAACGCCATGTAGGCCAGGAAAGCGCCGATTCCAATGCCGATCACTGTCAGATTCACGGGACGTCCTTGATCTCTACTGGCTGGATCTCTACTGGCTGGATCCCTACTTGTTTCTGGACACCCAGACGCTCGGCCAGCCGGGGCCGGGGCGCGGCCTTTTCAGATTCATATCCGGCCACGTGGACATCGTTCACTTCTACGTTGACCTCAATGACACGAAGCCCCACCAGGGCTTCCACGGCTTGGTAAACGGCCGCGCGCACCCGATTGGCCACCTCCTGCAGCGGGATTCCATACTCGGCGACCAGATTTATGTCCACCGCCACCTGGGTCTCCCCGACCTCGGTCCGGACGCCCGAGGTCAGGTCAGTGGATCCCACCACATCGCGGATGGCGCTGAGAGCACGTGCCGACCCGGTGCCGAGCGCATAAACGCCGTCCACCGCCCGGGCTGCAACGCCGGCCACCTTGGCCACGGCGGTTTCCGAAATCACCGTCCGTCCCGGAGTAGGGCTTTGCCCCGGCATCTCCGGTTCCGCCAGACCAGGCACCTGTCCCAGGTTTTCGGTGGGCCAGGCCCCCGGTTGATCCGGCAGAACGTGGTTTTCCCCGTCCATCAAGTACGCCCTTTCTGGTTGCTCTTACCGTAACCCTATGCAGGGACACGGTGGCAGGCAACGTGCCGGAATTGCATTCATGGCGCCCGAACCTGAGCGTTAAACGAAGGTGCCCCGCTGCTCCCTATATAAGGGTGACAGCGGGGCTTCCAGTGGTGGCTCCGACCGGCGTCGATCCGGTGACCTTTCGATTTTCAGTCGAACGCTCTACCAACTGAGCTACAGAGCCTTGGTGGAACAGCACTTCCTGTGCCACCAGATCGCTTGGATCTCTCCAAACAACCAAAGCGACCCTGACGGGAC
>DASYGM010000074.1:0-18418 GCA_035999715.1 Micrococcaceae bacterium
GGCCGGCGCAAAGACCCGCCCGACGGTTACCCCGAAACCGGGCCCGGCGCCGAACCCGGCTACGCCGCTAAACCAGGCACCAAACCAGGCCCCGAACCAGGCGAGGGCTCCGTCTCAGATGCTGAACCAGATACCGGCGCAGGGGCCGACGGCAGGCCGGACGCCGGAACCGGACCCAAACCATGGCCTGGCTGGAAACCCAAAATGACAGACAACGGCCTACCCTCCTGGACCGCACCATCGGGCCGGACCTACCCGCCCCCACCACGTAGCTTCACCCCACCCATCCTCCCCAACACCTTCACGAGCCCCGACGGTGAGGACGACAGAGATGCTCCGGGAGTCGTAGACAAAGGCGGCGCCCGGGAATCCCTCACCGGCGTGGACCAGGGTGCCGCCGGCACCTCGTACAAGCCTTCGTCCAACCCTTCGGGAAGGCCGGCGGCAGAGCCGGACGATGAGCCGCCGTGGCTGCACAGCAAACCCAAACCCGACAGCACTGAAGAAGACCACCGGCCCAAGGACGACTAGGAGCAGCTACACCGACAGGGCGGAGACCTCGTCCAGCACGGCCTCAATCTGCTCCGGCAGCGGCTTCAGGGTTGCGTCCAGGATCTCCTCGAGCTGGGCAGTGGTCCGGGCACCCACCACCGCTCCGGCCACGGCTGGCCGGCCCAGCAGCCAGCTCAGTGCCACGTCCAATGGTTGCCGGTCCAGGCCCTTTGCGGCCGTGACCAGGGCTTCGGTGATCCGCGCAGGATGGCCGGATAGATACGGCTGGACGTAGCTGGCAAGGTTGTCGCTGGCGCCCCGTGAGTCTGCGGGGATCTGGCCGCGGTACTTGCCCGTGAGGACTCCGCGGCCCAAGGGCGCCCAGCACAACAGGCCGGTTCCGACGTGCTCGGCTGCAGGAGCCACTTCTCGTTCAACAGAACGTTGGACCAGAGAGTACTCCACCTGGTCGGCGATCAGCGCGGCGTTGGTCAGGCCGGCCGAATGCGCCAGCTGCCAGCCGTTGTAGTTGGATACGCCCGCATAACGGGCGCGTCCTGAGGTGACGGCGTGGTCAAGGGCTCCGAGCGTTTCCTCCAGGGGCACGTTGTCATCCCAGGTATGGGCAAGCCACAGGTCCAGATGGTCGGTTCCCAAGCGGGCCAGCGTGGCGTCCAAGGAGTCGAGCATGGCGCGGCGGGAAGTGTCCACCATCCGCTTTCCGTCCCGACGGGTGACGCCCGCCTTGGACACCAGGACAACGTCGGTACGCGGCACAACGTCGCCTATCAGCGAGCCCAGAATGGCTTCGCTGCGTCCTTCGCCATAGCTGACGGCGGTATCAAGAGTGGTGCCGCCGGCGGCGATGAAGCTGCTCAGTTGCTCCCGGGCCGTCTCGTCGTCGGTATCCGTTCCCCAGGACATGGTGCCCAATGTGAGGGCGGAAACGCGCAAACCACTGGCGCCTACGTATCGTTGCTGCATACCGCCAGCTTACTGGGGCGGTCGTCATGATCGGCGCGTTGCCGTGTGTTTCGACGCGCCGTTAGAAGATCGTGCCATAGGGTCGGAAGGTGAACTGGTTTGAAGCTGCCGTCCTTGGCCTGATCCAGGGGCTGACCGAATTCCTTCCCATCTCCTCCAGCGCCCACCTCTTCATTGTGGGGAAGTTCCTGCCCAGCGGCACGGATCCCGGTGCCGCTTTCACCGCGGTGAGCCAATTGGGGACGGAGACCGCCGTCGTGGTCTTCTTCTGGCGGGACATCGTCCGTATTGTCAGGGCCTGGTTCGGTTCCCTCTCCGGTCGCGTTCCGCGCAACAATCCGGATACGCGGATGGGCTGGCTGGTGATCATCGGGACCATCCCGATTGTGGTGCTGGGCGTACTCTTCCAGACCGCCATCGAATCGTCCCTGCGCAATCTGTGGATCGTGGCGACGACGCTGGTCGTGTTCGGTCTGATCCTGGCGGTGGCGGACGCGGTGGGCAAGCAGCAGCGGGTGCTGGAGGACGTCACCGTCCGGCACGGCATTCTTTATGGATTGGCCCAGTCGCTGGCGCTGATCCCGGGGGTTTCGCGTTCCGGCGGTGCCATTACGGCCGGTCTGCTGATGGGCTACACCAGGGAGGCTGCGGCGCGGTATTCCTTCCTGCTGGCCATTCCGGCGGTCTTTGGCAGCGGGTTCTACGAGTTATACAAGGTCTTCGCCAAGCATGAGGGGACGCAGGGTCCTTTCGGCATCGGCGAGACAGCGCTGGCCACCGTGATCGCGTTCGGGGTCGGCTATGTGATCATCGGCTGGTTCCTTCGCTACATTTCGACCAAGAGCTACCGTCTCTTTGTCTGGTACCGGATTGCCCTGGGCCTGCTGGTTTTCCTGCTGCTCGGTTTCGGCGTTATCAGTGCCGGACAGTAGGCTCAGACCTGTGAAATCGTGGAGTTCCCGTCCTGTTCCCGAGCTCTCCGGAGCCATGCCCGCCCTCTATCTGCAGGAGACCAGTTCCGGCCGGATCCGGCCGTTGCCAACGCAGGAGGAGGCCAGCATGTACGTCTGCGGCATCACTCCGTACGACGCGACGCATATGGGCCACGCTGCCACTTATGTGGCCTTTGACCTGCTGAACCGGGCGTGGCGCGACGCCGGTTCATCGGTGGCGTATGTGCAGAACGTCACTGATGTAGATGATCCTTTGCTGGAGCGGGCAGACCGGGATGGGGTGGACTGGCGGGAGCTGGCGGCGGAGCAGACGGATCTGTTCCGGGCGGATATGGAAGCGCTGAATGTGCTGCCCCCGAACCAATACATCGGAGCGGTGGAGTCGATCGGCTGGATCGTGCCACAGGTTGAGAAGCTGGTGGCGGCGGGCCTGGCGTACGCCGTGGAGGGCTCGGGTGGGGAGCCTGACGGGGACATCTATTTTTCGGTCAAGGCAGCGTCGGCTCACGGTGTAGGGGAGTTCGACGGCGGCTGGGCCGGCGCCGCTCAAGGGCCCGACGGCGCCTGGTGGCTGGGGCAGATCAGTAGCCTGAGCGAGGAGCAGATGCTCCCCGTGTTCGCCGAGCGTGGTGGGGATCCGGACCGCCCCGGAAAGCGGAATCAGCTGGATCCTTTGCTGTGGCGGGTGGCGCGCCCGGGTGAGCCGAGCTGGGACGGCGGCAGCCTTGGCGCGGGGCGTCCGGGGTGGCACATCGAGTGCACCGTTATTGCGCAGAGGTTCCTGCCGGAGCCCTTTACGGTGCAAGGCGGTGGATCAGATCTGGTCTTCCCGCACCATGAAATGGGCGCGGGGCATGCCTACTCGCTCAGCGGCGTGCCGATGGCCCGGCATTATGCGCATACCGGCATGGTGGGCCTGGACGGCGAAAAGATGAGCAAGTCCAAGGGAAATCTGGTGCTGGTCTCCAAGCTCCGACAGGTGGGCGTCGATCCGGCCGCGATCCGGCTGGCGATCCTTGCCCACCATTACCGCAGCGACTGGTTCTGGACGGACGAGGTGCTGGAACAGGCACAGACCCGGCTGGCGCGCTGGTCGCGGGCTCTGAAGTCCATTCCGCCAGGGTCGGCGGAAGTCCTGGTAGCCGGTATGCGTGCGGCGTTGTCCCAGGACCTGGACGCGCCGCGGGCACTGGCCGCAGTGGACCTGTGGGCGGACCAGGCTTCTAACCAGCGTGAGCACGATGAGGCTGAGGCCGGACTGGTACGGGACGCGGTGGACGCCCTTTTGGGGGTAGTGCTGCCCTAGGTCAGGGGCTGTCTTTGCCGCGCCGCTTGAGGTAGCGCTCGAACTCGCGGGCGATGGATTCGCCGCTGGCTTCGGGAAGCTCGGCGGTGTCCTTGGCTTCCTCGAGCTGCCGCACGTAGGCTGCGATTTCCGGGTCTTCGGTGGCGAGTTCATCCACTCCGCGTTCCCAGGCCTGGGCATCCTCACTGAGTTCGTGGGTGTCGAACGGAGTCTGCAGGAGCTCCTCGATGCGGTTGAGCAGCGCCAGCTGGGCCTTCGGCGAGGGGGACTGGGCGACGTAGTGCGGGACCGCCGCCCACAGCGAGATGGTAGGCAGTCCTGCCAGTAGCGCAAGCTCGGCGAGGACACCCACGATGCCGATGGGGCCTTCATACTCCGAGGAGTCCAGGTGCAGGCGGTCCCGCAGGTCGTCGTCGTCGCTGGTGGCTGTGACGGGGATGGGCCGGCTGTGCGGCACGTCTGCCAGCAGTGCGCCGACCAGCACGACGTAGTTGACGTTCAGCTCGGCGGCGTGGGCCAGGAGTTCCGCTGTGTAGGCGCGCCATTTGTAGGAGGGTTCAATGCCGTGCACAAAGATGACGTCCAGGTTGGAATCCGGCACGGATGCTTTGGCGATCTTCGTCGTCGGCCATTTGATCTTGCGTCCGCCGTTGGCCGTGCGCCGGACCGAGGGCCGGGTGAACTGGAAGTCGTAATAGTCGTCGGGGTCCATACTGGCGATCTTCTTGCCGCTCCATAGCCGGTGCAGGTACTTCAGCGACTCGCTGGCGGCCTCGCCGGCGTCGTTCCAGCCTTCAAAGGCTGCGAGCATGACGGTGACCCTTTCACCCTCGGGGACAGGTTCGATCAGCCGGTTCACCGGTGAAGTGGCTCCTTCGTCAAAACTCATCACGTCTCCACCCTACGACGAGGCCCTGCCACGGGGTATGCATTGACGGTCCGGTCTTCGCCCAGAGCTTAGGCCGGCCGTTGCTCAGGCGCATCGCTTCACGCTCAGCGTGCGCAGGCGTGGCTCAGGTCCTCACGGACAGTGTGCGCGCAAGTGGGGCTCAGGCTCGGCCCGTAGACTAGGTGGATGCATTCTCAGGCCCTTTCACGCTTTCCTGCCCGTCCGGCGCCGTCGCCGCCCGGTTCCCCTGGCGCCCCGGCGGACGGGGCGTTGAAGGCTGTGCTCTGGGACATGGACGGAACGCTGGTGGACACGGAGGCGTATTGGATCGAGGCCGAGCGGACACTCGTGGAGGCGCATGGCGGGGTGTGGACTCCCGACCAGGCGATGTCCCTGGTGGGCCAGTCGCTGGTCTACTCCAGCCGGGTGCTGCAGCGTTCCGGCGTGTCGATGGACAGCCGGGCCATCATCAACCACCTCACCGTCGAGGTTATCGGACAGGTTCGCAAGGCCGTGCCGTGGCGCCCGGGCGCGCGGGAGTTGCTGCATCAGCTGTTCGAGCAGGACATCCGCTGCGCGCTGGTCACGATGAGTGAGGGCCCACTGGCCACCGAAATCGTCGATAGCCTGCCGGAGCAGTATTTCGAATTCATGGTCACCGGCGACGCGGTCACCCACGGCAAGCCGCACCCGGAGCCGTACCTGACCGCGGTCGAGCGCCTGCAGCTGACGGATCCGTCGCTCACGGCAGACCACTGTGTGGCGCTGGAGGATTCGGGCCCGGGGGTGGTCAGCGCACAGGCTTCGGGGGTGGTCACCGTGGCGATTCCGCATGTGGTGCCGCTGCCGGAACATCCGGGCCGCACCACTTGGCGCACGCTGCTGGGCCGCGGTGTGGAGGATCTGCGCGCCCTGACTGCCGCGCGGGCGGAGGCCCTGGCTGCCGTCCGGACGGCGGAAGGACCCGCGACGTGAGCGCACCTGCACCTGCACCGCCGACGGTGCGTGAGGGCATTCCGCTGGGCAGGATTGCAGGGATCCCTGTCATCCTGGCGTATTCGTGGTTCCTGATTGCCGGCTTTACCGTCATTGTCTTTGGTCCGCAGCTCTCGAGCGGGTTTCCGGGATTGGGTGCGGGCGCCTACGGCATCGCGTTCATCTATGCGCTGTTGCTGCTGTTTTCGGTCCTGGTGCACGAACTCTCGCATGCCTTGGCCGCCAAGATGTACCACTGGCCGACGCAGAAGATCGTACTTAATCTCTGGGGCGGACACACGCAGTTCGAAAACTTTACGGCCACGCCCGGCCGCTCGCTGGTGGTGGCGTTCTCCGGGCCGGTGGCCAACCTGGTGCTGGCGGGGCTGGGCTGGCTTCTGGTGCTGAGCCTGCCGCAGCCGGTGACCATGTCTGCGGCGGTGTTCAACACGCTGGCCAATATCTTTGTCTGGGCCAACCTGCTGATCGGTGCGTTCAACGTCCTGCCCGGTCTGCCGCTCGACGGCGGCCGGCTGGTGGAGTCGATTGTCTGGAAGGCGACGGGAAGCCAGGAGAAGGGCACCGTCGCGGCAGGCTGGGCCGGGCGCATCGTGGTGGTCCTGCTGGTGCTGATCTTTGTCGGCTGGCCGCTGCTCAACGGACAGCCGCCCAACACGACTGACATCCTGTTCAGCCTCTTCATAGCCGGCTTCCTCTGGCTGGGAGCCAGTTCGTCCATCACCAATGCCCGGATGCGGCTGCGTCTGCCCGAGGTCAGTGCCGGCAAACTCAGCGATCGTGCTGTGGGGATGCCGTCGTCGTCGTCGGTGGCACAACTGCTGGCGGTGCGCGGAGGGAACCCGCAGCTGGGCCTGGTTCTGTGCAACGCCGAGGGCAGGCCGGAGGCTGTGGTGGATGCTGCGGCGCTCGCCATGGTGCCCGCAGCGGCGGCGGCACAGACTCCTGCCTCCGCCGTGGCGCATGCGCTGGTGGCGGGAGCCTACATTCCGGAAAGTGCCGCGGGCCAGGAGCTGGTGCAGTACCTGGCGCAGCTGGCCGGCAGTGAGTATGCCGTGATTGACCTGCGCGGCCAGGTCACCGGGGTGCTGCGGCAGGCAGTGGTGGTGGCGGCGATTACCGGCAAGCCCGATCCGCGCTTCCCGCGCTGACTCCGGGTTCCGGTCTTTGCATTGAAGTGCAGTGAAGTGCATTGAAGTGCGGTGGATTGCGTGACCGTGACCGACGTGGCGTGATGGAGACCGGGCAGTATTTTCGTAACGATAGGAACCTGTGCATGAGCAAGATCGACCAGCAGGCCGGACCCCGGCCCGGAGACCTCCGCTCCACTGATCGCCCGCCGACGGGTCCGCACGGTGCGGCCGTCCGCCGCGGTCCGTTCCGCCCGGGGGAGCGGGTGCAGCTGACGGACGAGCGCGGTCGGATGAACACCATCACGCTGACCGCCGGAGCTGCTTTCCATACGCACAAGGGCTTCCTGAACCACGATGAGCTGATCGGCAAGCCGGAGGGCTCGGTGGTGGCCAACAACGTGGGTCAGCTCTACCAGGCGCTGCGTCCGCTGCTGTCGGACTTTGTGCTGTCAATGCCGCGGGGCGCGGCAGTGGTCTACCCCAAGGACGCGGGGCAGATCATTACGATGGCGGACATTTACCCGGGTGCCCGGGTGGTCGAGGCGGGGGTCGGCTCAGGGGCGCTTTCCATTTCGCTGCTGCGTGCGGTGGGGGACCGGGGCTACCTGCATTCCTTTGAGCGGCGCGAGGAATTCGCGGACATTGCGCGCGGGAATGTGGAGACCATCTTCGGCGGGCCGCATCCGGCCTGGAAGATCTCGCTGGGGGATTTCCAGGACCATGTGGTGGAGCAGGAGGCGCCGGGGAGCATTGACCGGGTGGTGCTGGACATGCTGGCACCCTGGGAGTGCATCGATGCGGTGGCCACCGTGCTGGCTCCGGGCGGGGTCTGGATCAACTACGTGGCCACCGTTACCCAGCTCTCGCGCACGGCGGAGGCCATCCGTGCCGACGGCCGGTTCACCGAGCCGGACGCCTGGGAGTCGATGGTCCGGGGCTGGCATCTGGAGGGGCTGGCAGTGCGTCCCGACCACCGCATGGTGGCCCATACCGGCTTCCTGATGGTCAGCCGGCGGCTGGCCGACGGCGTCGTCGGGCTGACGCCGAAGCGCCGGCCGTCCAAGACGGATTTCAGCGAAGAGGATCTGAATGCCTGGACGCCGGAGTCGGTGGGGGAGCGTGCCGTCTCGGACCGGAAGCTGCGCCGTGCCGCCAGAGAGGCAGCTTCCACTGTGCAGCGGGGCGCCACCGGTGCTCCCGGCGCGGCTGGAAACACTTCGGAGGAGCCTGGCGTTAACTTGGATAAAGGCGACTAGGGTCTAGAGAAGAGCTAACCGAGAGAACGCCTCCACCGGAAGGACTTGACGACCGTGAGCGAACCAACATCCGCAAACAGCCAGGATTTCGGACAGCCAGGGGCGCTTGCGCCCGCATCGGGGTCGTCGCTGCCGGGCCACGGAGCCTCCGGTGAGCATGGGCCGGGGGCCTTGGGGAACGGCTCGTCTGGTCAGCCGGCACCAGGGGAGCCTACTGGCCTGGGGCGTCCGGCGTCGGACTTGGAACGGCAGCTGAACGTGCTGCGGGACAAGCTGCGGCATGTGGACAAGCAACTCGCGGCGGCGACGCAGAACAACGCCCGCCTGGTGACCATGCTGGAAAGCGCCAAAACGGAGATCCTCAAGCTCAAGAGTGCACTCGAAAAGGATGGCCAGGCGCCGTACAGCTTCGGAACGCTGCTGCAGATCAACCCGCGGCGCCAGCCCACGGCTGGTTCATCCGGTGTCGCCTACACCGAGGAAAGCGTGGACATCTTCAATGCCGGCCGGAAGATGCGGGTGGGGCTGAGCCCGCTGGTGAACATCCGCTCGCTCAGCCCGGGCCAGGAGGTGCTGCTGAATGAATCCCTCACCGTGGTGGCAGCGCTGGGTTTTGACCGCACCGGGGAACTGGTGACCATCAAGGAACTGCTCGGGACAGACCGGGCGCTGGTGACCGGCCGAGCGGACGAGGAGCGGGTCATCCGGCTCTCCGGAGCGCTGCAGGCCGGCCGGCTTCGGGTCGGCGACGCTGTCTCGGTGGATACCAGGACCGGTTATGCCCTGGAGAAGGTGCCCCGCTCGGAGGTGGAAAACCTGATCCTGGAGGAGGTGCCGGATATTTCCTACCAGGATATCGGGGGGCTGGGGCCGCAGATCGAGCAGATCCGCGACGCCGTCGAGCTGCCGTTCCTGCACCCGGACCTGTACCGCGAGCACGGACTGAAGCCGCCGAAGGGCATCCTGCTCTACGGCCCTCCGGGGTGCGGGAAGACCCTGATCGCCAAGGCGGTGGCCAACTCGCTGGCCGCCCGGGCGGCGGAGCGGTCCGGGTCTAGGGACATGAAGAGCTACTTCCTGAACATCAAGGGTCCGGAGCTGCTGGACAAGTACGTGGGGGAGACGGAGCGCCAGATCCGGCTCATCTTTGCCCGCGCCCGGGAGAAAGCCGCGGACGGAAGCGCCGTCGTCGTCTTCTTCGACGAGATGGACTCGCTCTTCCGCACCCGCGGGACGGGCATCTCCTCCGATGTGGAAACCACCATTGTGCCGCAGCTGCTCAGCGAGATCGACGGTGTGGAGCGGCTGGACAACGTCATTGTCATCGGCGCTTCCAACCGCGAGGACATGATTGATCCCGCCATCCTGCGCCCGGGGCGCCTGGATGTGAAGGTTAAGGTGCAGCGGCCGGATGCGGAGGCCGCTGCGGACATCTTCGCAAAGTACGTCACGGCGGATCTGCCGTTCCATGCGCACGATGTGGCAGCGAACGGTGGAGACCTGCGGGCCACCGTCGATGCGATGATCCAGCGCACCGTGGAGGCGATGTACGCCACCGAGAAGTCCAACGAATACCTTGAGGTCACCTACGCCAACGGCGATACGGAGATGCTCTACTTCAAGGACTTCAATTCAGGTGCAGTGATCCAGAATGTGGTGGACCGCGCCAAAAAGTACGCCATCAAGGACCTGCTGACCAGTGGCGCCAAGGGCATCCGGATCGACCACCTGCTGCGCGCCGTGGTGGATGAGTTCCGCGAGCATGAGGACATGCCGAACACCACCAATCCTGACGACTGGGCGCGGATCTCCGGAAAGAAGGGGGAGCGGATCACCTACATCCGCACGATCGTGCAGGGCAAGGCAGGCCAGGAACCGGGCAAAACCATCGAGACGAAGTCCAACACCGGGCAGTACCTGTGAGTGCAATGCGGGTGATGGGCTCGGAGACCGAGTATGGCATCCACGCGCCTACCGCACCCGGAAGCAACGCCACCTGGCTTTCCACCCAGGTGGTGCACGCCTATGCCCAGCTGACCGGGGCCCGGGCGGCCGGCGGCAGCGAGACCCGCTGGGACTACACGGACGAGGATCCGCTGGCCGACGCGCGGGGCTGGAGCGTGCCACGCCAGCAGGTCCATCCGTCACAGCTGACGGACCAGCCGCCGGAGCTCACCGCTGCTCAGATCGCCCTGGAGGGGGGCGAGCTGGACGCGGACAGCAGCGAACCGACCGGGACTTTGATGATGAACATGGTGTTGGGAAACGGCGCCCGCCTGTACGTGGACCATGCGCACCCGGAGTACTCCAGCCCGGAGGTGACCAATCCGCTGGACGCCGTGCTCTGGGATGCTGCCGGGGACGCAGTGGCGCTGGCGGCGGTGCGCCAGATTGCCCGCACATCCGGGCTGCCGGATGTGAACCTGTACAAGAACAACACGGACAACAAGTCCGTTTCCTACGGCAGCCACGAGAACTACCTGATGCCCCGGCAGGTACCGTTCGGCCACATAGTCTCGGGGCTGACGCCGTTCTTCGTCACCCGGCAGCTGATCTGCGGGGCCGGCCGGGTGGGGCTGGGGCAGGACGGCTCGGAGCAGGGCTTCCAGCTGAGCCAGCGGGCAGATTTCTTCGAGGCGGAGGTAGGTTTGGAGACCACCATACGCCGGCCCATCATCAACACCCGGGATGAGCCGCACGCCACGGCGGACAAGTACCGCCGGCTGCATGTGATCATCGGGGATGCGAACCTCAGCCAGGTCTCCAACTTCCTCAAATTCGGGACGACGGCGTTAGTGCTGGACATGATTGAGCACGGCAGCGTCCCGGTGCTGGAGGTGTACGAGCCGGTCGAGGCGTTGCGTTCGGTCAGCCATGACCTGTCCCTGGGCCAGGAGTTGCGGCTGATCGACGGCCGGCGGGTAACGGCCCTGGACATTCAGTGGATGTACCTGGAGGCCGCGCAGCGGCACGCGGCGGCCACCGGGGCCGGGGATCCGGACTCCGGAGACGGCCACACCCCCTTGGTGCTCAGCCGCTGGGAAGAGGTCCTGACGCAGCTGGCCAAGGACCCGGCTGGCGCGGCGGGACAGGTTGAATGGGCCGCGAAGCTGGGCTTGCTTGAGCAGTACCGGGACCGGGATTCGCTGGCCTGGGGTGACCCCCGTCTGGCCCTGATTGACCTGCAGTGGTCGGATGTACGCCCGGAGAAAGGGCTCTACTACCGGCTGCTGGCCCGCGACAGGGTGGAGCGGCTAGTCAGCGAGGAGTCAATCGCCCACGCCGTGCGCCAGCCGCCGGAGGACACCCGCGCATACTTCCGCGGCCGGTGCATCCAGCAGTTCGGCTCGAGCATAGTCGGGGCCAGCTGGGACTCGGTGATCTTTGAACTCCCTGGTCAGCGCCGGCTGCAGCGCGTCCCCACCCGGGAGCCGCTGCGCGGGACACGGTCGCTGACCGGCGGACTGTTTTCCCGGCACCATGATGCCGCCCAGTTCCTGGCCGAGCTGCTGGACTCGCCGGGGTAGCGGCAGGGCCGGAGCGGCAACCGGAAATTCGTCAGCGTCGAAAGCGGAGCAGTCCGGCTCCGGCGTGGCAGGATGATGATAGGTAGATCTCGCAGAAGGGGAAGACCATGGCATCTCAGGAGAAGAAGAATGTGGCCGGCCGCACCGAAGAGGTGGAAGTTCCGGACAGTGAGACACCGCCGGCACCTTCCGGCCCGCAGGCATCCGCTGCCACCGAAGGCGTCGACGATCTGCTGGACGAGATCGACGGCGTGCTCGAATCGAATGCGGAAGAATTCGTTCGCGGGTTCGTCCAAAAGGGCGGGCAGTAGGACACCGTGATGCACGAGACCACTGGGCGGGTAGCCGCCGCAGCGACCTCCTCCTTCACCGAACATCTGGCCCAGTCCCGGCCGGATCTCCTGCCTTTCGGCAGGTCCTTGCCCGCCGGCAACCTGCCCGCGGTGCCGCACGCCACCACGATCGTCTCGATGACGTTCGCGGGCGGTGTACTGATGGCCGGGGACCGCCGGGCCACCATGGGCACCATGATCGCCAGCCGGCGCATGGAAAAGGTCTTCCCGGCGGACCAGTATTCGGTGCTGGGCATTGCCGGTACGGCGGGGATCGCCATCGATATCACCCGGCTGTTCCAGGTGGAGCTGGAGCACTACGAGAAGATCGAGGGTACGCTGCTCAGCCTGGACGGCAAGGCCAACCGGCTCGGCGCCATGATCCGCGGCAACCTGCCGATGGCGCTGCAGGGTATGGCCGTGATCCCGCTCTTCGCCGGTTTTGATACGGCACGGTCGGTGGGACGGCTCTTTTCCTACGATGTCACCGGCGGCCGCTATGAGGAACTGGAGCACCACAGCGTCGGTTCCGGCTCGGTCTTTGCCCGCGGATCGCTCAAAAAGCTCTGGCGCCCGGACCTGACGGAGGACGAAGCGGTGCGGGTAGGCGTGGAAGCGATCTTTGACGCCTCCGACGACGATTCCGCCACGGGGGGCCCGGACGTGATCCGCCAGCTCTGGCCGATCATCTACGTCGTCACGCGCACCGGCGCCCGCCGGATCAGTGAACACGAGCTGGCCGCCGTCTCCGAGGCCGTCGTCGCCAACCGTTCCGTACTGGGCAGGGAGGCCTGAAATGACGCAGCAGTTCTACGTTTCCCCGGAACAGGTCATGAAGGACCGTGCGGACTTCGCGCGGAAGGGAATCGCCCGCGGCCGCTCCGTCGTCGTGATCAGCTGTGCCGAGGGGATCGCGCTGGTGGCCGAAAACCCTTCCCCGTCGCTGCACAAGATAGGCGAAATCTACGACAAGATCGCCTTCGCCGCCGTCGGGAAGTACAACGAGTTCGAAAGCCTGCGCCAGGCCGGGGTGCGTTACGCGGACGTCCGCGGCTACTCGTATGACCGTGAGGACGTCTCCGCGCGCGGCCTGGCAAGCGTGTACGCGCAAAGCCTGGGCGCGGTCTTTACCGCCGAGCAGAAACCGTTCGAGGTGGAGCTGGCGGTGGCCGAGGTGGGGCTCAGCCAGGACCAGGACCACCTCTACCGGCTGACCTTTGACGGGTCCATCGCGGACGAATCCGGCTTCGTGGCGATGGGCGGCCAGGCCGACGCGGTACAGGACGCCGTCGCGGCGCGCTGGGAAGCCGGCGCCGGCTTCGCCGATGCCATCCGGCTGGCGGTCTCCGCCCTGGCCGCGGACCGGGATCCGGATCCCGGGCTGACCTCGCAGAACCTGGAGGTCGCCGTGCTGGACCGGGATTCGGAGACCAACCGCGGCACCGTCCGCGCTTTCCGGCGGTTCCCTGCCGCCGGGGTTGAGGCCCTATTGGGCGGAGAGGCGGGCGGTTAGCCATGGATAAACGTATTTTTGGCATCGAGACCGAGTTCGGCATTTCCTATTCGAGCCCCAATTCCCGGCCACTCTCGCCCGAGGAGGTGGCCCGCTACCTGTTCCGGAAGGTGGTCAGCTGGGGTCGGTCCTCCAACGTTTTCCTGACCAACGGCTCGCGGCTGTATTTGGACGTGGGCTCGCACCCGGAGTATGCCACCGCGGAGTGCGACGACGTCGCACAGCTGATTGCGCATGACCGGGCCGGGCAGCTGATCCTGGACGACCTGGTCCGCGAGGCGCAGTCACGGCTGGAGCTGGAGGGCTTCGACGGCAAGGTTTTCCTGTTCAAGAACAACACCGACTCGGCGGGCAATTCCTACGGCAGCCACGAGAACTACCTGATCCCGCGGCGCGGCGAATTCACCCGGCTGGCGGAGATCCTCATCCCGTTCCTGGTCACCCGGCAGCTGATCGCAGGTGCGGGCAAGGTGCTGTCCACCCCGCAGGGGTCCATCTTCGCGTTCTCGCAGCGTGCGGACCACATCTGGGAGGGCGTTTCCTCCGCCACCACCCGGTCCCGGCCCATCATCAACACCCGTGACGAGCCGCACGCCGATGCGGAGTTCTACCGGCGGCTGCACGTGATCGTGGGGGATTCCAGCATGTCGGAGACCACCACGCTGCTCAAGGTGGGCACCGTGGACCTGCTGCTGCGGATGATTGAGCAGGGCGTGATCATGCGGGACATGCGGATGGAGAACCCGATCCGCAGCATCCGGGAAATCTCCCACGACCTCACCGGGCGGCAGTTGGTCCGCCTGGCCAACGGCAGGGAACTGACCGCCCTGGCGATCCAGCAGGAATTCCTCAGCCGGGTGTCCGACTTCGTCGCCAAGGCCGGCGCCCACACCCCGCATGTGCCGCGCATCCTGGAACTGTGGGAGCGGACCTTGAACGCCATCGAATCGGGGGACCACAGCAGCATCGACACCGAGGTGGACTGGGCCATCAAGAAGAAACTGCTGGACGGCTACTCCCTGCGGCACGGGCTGGACCTGGATTCGCCCCGGATTGCCCAGCTGGATCTGGCCTACCACGACATTTCACCCAGCCGGGGACTGTTCAACATCCTCGAATCCCACGGCGCGGCGGCGCGCGTCGTGGACGACGTCGTCGTCAAGGCCGCCGTCGACGTTCCGCCGCAGACCACCCGCGCCCGGTTGCGCGGGGACTTTGTCCGCCGCGCGCAGGAGGCCGGCCGGGACTACACCGTGGACTGGGTCCACCTCAAGCTCAACGACCGCGCGCATCAGACCATCCTGTGCAAGGATCCGTTTCGCAGCGAGGATGAGCGGGTGGACGCACTGATCGCCTCGATCGAGGGCTGAGGCAGGCGCAGGCGGATCGGAACCGAGGAGCGGTACAAACAGCCAATTCACAGCCTGACCGGTTAGGCTGGTACGGGCCAAGTGCTGTACTGCCGCACGCCCGGCCCCATCACGCCATCGACGAAAGTGTTTCCGTGCGCCGAATACTCGCAATACTCCTTCCCGCGCTGTTGCTGCTGACCGCCTGCGGCGGCGCCAGCACCACCGCCAACAGCTCGGCGAGCCCTTCCGTGACCGTACCGCCGTCGCACGCCGAGGACCTGGCCTCGGTCAAGGTGACGCCGGGGGATAAGGGTACGGCGCCGAAGGTCGACTTCACCAAGCCGCTAAAGATCAGCGCCGAATCCATCCGCGTGGTCAACCAGGGAACCGGCCCCGCCGTCACCGACGGCCAGTCGGTAACCCTGCGTGAGGTTGCCTACAATGCCGAGGACGGCACGGCAATGGGCGACAACTACAAGGACAACGCGGGTCAGTCGTTTATCTTCGATTCCAAATTCCAGCAGCAGTACCCGCTGGTCTACAGCGCCTTCGTTGGAGCAAAGGTCGGTTCCGAGATTGCCTACGCGGTGCCCGGGACTCCTGCCGTAGCCGGCAGCACCGCCTCGCCCACCCAGGCGGCCCAGCCGGCGCAGCCCGCGCAGCTGGTGATCTACCAGATCGAAGCCGCCAAGGACGCACCGAAGCTGCTGTCCAAGGACCAGGTGGACAAGCTGGACAAGGCCGGGGACCTGCCCGCCGTGAGCTTTGACGCCAAGGGCGTGCCCAGCGTCAACATCCCCAAGAAGGATGCGCCGAGTGACCTGGTGGTCAAGGTCCTCACCGAGGGCAAGGGCGATGTCCTCAAGGAGACGGATACGGTGACGGCCAACTACGTCGGGTGGACGTGGGCGGACGGGAAGAAGTTCGATTCCAGCTACGACCGCGGCACCACGCAGGACTTCGGCCTGCAGCAGGTGATACCGGGTTGGACCAAGGGCCTCACCGGGCAGAAGGTCGGCTCCAAGGTGCTGATGGTGATTCCGTCCAGCCTGGCCTACGGAGACAGCACCGCCAGCGGCCAGCCCGCGGGACCGCTGGTCTTCGTGGTGGACATCGTCGCCAAGAAGTAGCCATCTGGAGGGGGCAGGCCGCCGTTTTTGGACCGGTCCGCCCCATCTGCCATGAAGTAGAGTTTGCTGGGGAAAACCCGCCGACACTGAGGAGCAACATGTCTTTTGGACAGCGTGAGTATGACCGCCAGAAGCCGGAAATTGAATTCCCCGACCACCCGGTTCCGGCCGAACTGGTTATCGAGGACCTGATCGAAGGCACCGGCGCTGAAGCCCAGGCCGGCGACACCGTTTCCACGCACTACGTGGGGGTTGCCTTTTCCTCGGGCGAGGAGTTCGACTCGTCCTGGGGCCGCGGCGCGCCGCTGGACTTCCGCGTCGGCGTGGGCCAGGTCATCCAGGGCTGGGACCAGGGACTGCTCGGCATGAAGGTCGGCGGCCGCCGCCGGCTTGAGATCCCCTCGGAACTGGCCTACGGTGAGCGGGGTGCCGGCGGAGCCATCGGTCCCAATGAGGCGTTGATCTTCGTCGTCGACCTGGTGGGCGTGCGTCCGTAGCCGTGCCGCCATACCGTTTCAGTCGGTAGGACCGCTGCTGGCCCGCCTGACCGCTGTTGCCCCACAGCGTTTTGGCGGGCCAGCAGCGTTTTAGCGGTCCGGCGGCGTAGTAACGTGGCGGATGTGTCTGCATCCACCACTGAGCGCCTCCTTAACCTAGTCCTCGCACTGTTGGGTTCCCGTTATGGGCGCACCCGGGATTTCCTGCGCAGCCAGGTCCAAGGCTACGACCCGTCGGCCTCGGACGAGGCGTTTGGCCGCATGTTCGAGCGGGACAAGGTCAACCTCCGCCGGCTGGGCATCCCGATCATCACCGAACGGGACGACCACGCCGAAGGGGACAATTCCTGGAAATACCGGATCCGGCCGCAGGACTACCGGCTGCCGGAGATTCCACTGGACGCCGATGGCGTCGCTGTGCTCTCGCTGGCGGCCCGGGTCTGGGAGCAGGCTTCGCTGGGCTCGGCGGCGGCGCGTGCGCTGCGCAAGCTGGAGACAGTGACGGGGCTGGAGGCCGACGACGGCGGCGGCCTGGTCGAGGCGCGGATCCGAACCAAGGAGCCCGCTTTCGACGCGTTGTGGGACGCCCTGCTTAACCACCACCCGGTGCGTTTCTCCTACCGGAACTCCCAGTCGACTCAGGCCGCGCTGCGCGATGTGGAGCCCTGGGGGCTCGGCAACAAGTACGGCCAGTGGTACCTCAGCGGCCTGGACCTGGCCCGCGGCGAACAGCGGCTGTTCCGTCTCTCCCGGATCGTAGGGGAGGTCACCGGCCTGAGCGGGGAGGTCTTCACGCCGCCGGCCGATTACGACATTGGGGCGGCACTGGACCAGCTGGGCACCGGCCAGCTGAACGAGGCGGTGCTGGAGATCCGTTCCGGGATTGCGCAGCCGCTGCGCGGGATGGCCACGGACGTCCGTGCGGCGGACCGGTACGGCTGGGAGCGCCTGACCGTGGGCTACCGGGAGCCGGAAATGTTGGCGGACGAGCTGGCAGCCCTAGGTGCCGCCGTCGTCGTACTGGAACCTCAGACCCTCCGCAGCGGCGTACAGCGACGGCTGGCAGGCGCGCTGGAGGCCACGACCCGGCCCGCGCCGCAGGCGGACTTCAGCGTCCGGATGCCCAGGACCGGTGCCAAGGCCAGTGCGGAGGACCGGCTGCGCCGGCTGTTGGACCTGGTCCCGTTCCTGGTGCGCAATCCCGGGATTGAGGCCGCGGAGGTGGCGAAGGAATTCGACATCAGCCGCCGGCAATTGGACGACGACCTGACCCTGCTGACGGTCTGCGGCCTGCCCGGCTACCAGCACGGGGACCTGATCGACATCAACTGGGATGAAGGCGCGGTGTTCATCCGGGACGCCGAGGAGCTGGAGAAGCCGCTCCGGCTGACGCAGGAGGAGGCCACAGCCCTCCTGGTCGGGCTGGAGTCCCTGCGGTCGCTGCCCGACGCAGCCGGCCTCGGCGCCCTGGACGGGGTGCTGGAGAACGTCCGCAAGGTGGCGGGCGACGACGCTTGGCTGGCCGGGGTGGTGGAGGCCCGGATTGCCCCGGACGCAAGCCTGGAGACGCTGGCGCTCCTGCAGCAGGCGGTTGCGGACCACCACTGCGTGCGGATCAGCTACTTCGTCCGCCAGCGCGGGGAAACCACCGACAGGGTGATCGAACCGCTGCGGATCTTCTCCCAGGATTCCACCTGGTACGTCGAGGCCTGGTGCCAGACCGCCGGCGGTTTGCGGAACTTCCGGCTGGACAACATCGGCTCCGCCGCGGCGACGGCAGAGCTGGCGGTGGACCGTGGCCTGCCGCGCAACGGCAGACTGCCGGCCGGTGTTTTCACGCCCAACGCCCAGGACCGGGACGTCGTCCTGGCCCTTGATGCGGAGGCCGAGTGGGTGGCCGACGCCTATGCGGCCGAGGCACGATCGCCGCTGCCTGACGGGCGGACCGCGGTGCGGATCAGGGTGGGCCGCGACTCCCTGGTGCCCGAGTTGGTGGCGCGGCTGGGCGGCGCCGGCACCGTGCTGGAACCGGCCGGGTTGCGCGCGGCCACCCGGGAATGG
>DASYGM010000105.1:0-23267 GCA_035999715.1 Micrococcaceae bacterium
CTCCGACCAGCCCGTACGGTATCCGAGACTGTGGATCAGCTCGCGGGCGCCTTCAGCCAACCTTCGGTTGGTGACGCTGAACTGCACGCAGCCACTCCCAGTCACAGTGCCATCCGTGTCCAAAAGGCCTGCCAAAAGTGCGCGGCGCTGCTCACCACTTGCCCGAAGATACGCCGACGGGATGTGCTTGTTGCCCAAGACTCCCGCGGACCGCAATACGGCCTGCAGTGAGCCATGATGGAGACGGCATGGCTCACAGCGAAGACCGTCGCTGCAAAGGGTGCCGCAATCGATGCAGGTTGGCTGGGGCACGGGATCTGAGATGAATCGCGCCTTGCCTCCGCAGCTTTGAGAGCAGGTGCGTACATGGCGCAGTTTGTTAGTGAACACCTTGCCACAAACTACACAGGTGCCCTCGAACGCGTGCGCTTCCGTGGGCAATTTGATTCCATATGTCATTGCCGTGACTGGCGTCAGGACGTACCCCTCGCCGGAGATCCGCATCAGGACCTCCTGATCCAGGTTGGTAATTCGCGCGGCGTCCGAATGTCCATCGCCGAGCCAGGCTCCGAAAGTGTAGGGGCAAACAGGCAGGTCCGCCTCGGGCAGATCCAGGGCAGCGCTGTTCCGCACCGAATGATTCAGGCGTCCGTCCAAGGTGATGCATCGCAGCGTGGCGGCGATTTCTTCGGTCGTCCGGACTGCGGCAATGGTCCTTTGGTTCTTAGTCCGGTTGGCACCTGCCAACGCGGCCTGCGCGGACTTACGCGAAGACCGCGTCTCGGTCAGCCACTGGTGCTCCGCATCCGCAATCAGGATGCTGCCGTCGTCGAACGTCACCTCAAAGCAGGGGCGGTCCTGCATTACCTCCGTGGCTGCGACCACCGTGGTAGGTGTTCCGTCCGCGGCCAGCACCTGATCGCCAACAGCAACGCTGCCCATCGTGGTCCAACCCGAGGGTGTGGGCAAAGGCGTGTCAAGGGCCAGCGCCTTTCCCACGGCCGGCCTCGCCGCGATGACGATCATCTGGCCGGGGTGCAGCCCGTTGGTCAGTTCATCCAGTTCATAGAAACCGGTCGGCACGCCGGTCATACCTTCGCCGCGGTGGCCGGAGGCCTCGATCTCGTCGACGGTGGATTCCATGACGTCTTTGAGGGCGACATAGTCCTCCGCGGTGCGCCGCTCGGCGACGGCGTAAACCTCCGCCTGTGCGGCGTTGACGATGTCCTCCACCTCGCCGTCGTTGGCGTAGCCGAGCTGGACGATTTTGGTGCCGGCGTTGACCAGCCGGCGCAGCACCGCGCGTTCGCTGACGATCTCGGCGTAGAATCCGGCGTTCGCGGCGGTGGGCACGGACTGGATGAGCTGGTGCAGGTAGGCCGGGCCGCCGATCCGGGAGATTTCCCCCCGCTTGGTCAGCTCATCGGCAACGGTGACGGCGTCGGCGGGTTCGCCCCGGCCGTAAAGGTCCAGGATGGCCTCGTAGATGCTCTCATGGGAGGGCCGGTAGAAGTCGTTGCCGCGCAGGACCTCCACCACATCCGCGATGGCGTCCTTGGAGAGCATCATGCCGCCCAGAACGCTCTGCTCGGCCACCAGATCCTGCGGCGGGGTGCGGGCAAAATCCGGGTCGCGGGGTGCTGCCACCATATCTGCGCTGGCAACTGACATCTGTTACTCCCCTTCTTGGCCGGGTGGCCCGATCATGCTGATACCCCGTCCTATCACCGGGCATCGACAAAGTCCGGCGCGGGAAGATTCCCGCGGTGTGAAAGGGATACCCGGCAACGTTAGACCCTCGCCGTCGGGGCACCAAGCCAGTTATCCGCGGCCCTGTGGACAACCTGTGGACGCCTTGGGCGTGTCTTGTGCACAGGATGGGGAGAACCCTGTGGATATCAAAATAGTTTGGCGGGCATTCCGTCTTTGACCTGCGGAAACGCTTCGCACACTCTGTGGAGGAGAAGAAGTTTTTCCAAACCTTCATCCACAGGTCCGATGTTGACAAGCATCGAAACCAAATGGTTACCCGCCGGTATTTTCCAGAGGATATATTCCTGCTCCAGCATCCTTTGGCGGCAGTGTTCCGCGACGGGTCAAGACCTCTGCCATCCGCTGGTCAACTGGCATAGGCTCAGGGCATGGATTGGCTCATGGTGGTGCTCATTGTCGTCGTCGGCATTATCTTCCTGGTCTGGGCAGCAAGGGCCGGGCGGACCCGTGCCACGGGGATTTCCGATGCCGACCGCTACCAGCTTGAACTGGCCAAGAAGGCGCAGGAGCACACCAAAGCCCAGGCGCGCCGCGCCGCCGAGCTGCGGCCGGTGAATCCGTCCCAGCGCACGGGCTACTCACAGTCGAACGCGTACCGCAGCGGACCGGCAGAGGGGCAGAACGTCACGCACGGCCAGAATGTCACCGGTCACGGCTCCGGCCAGAATGCCGGGAGGTTTTCCGGCCAGGGTGGCCAGCAGGTGCCCCGGTTGAATCCGGCTTTGGCCCTCCAACTGCAGGGAATGGTGCGCGGCGGCCAAACTGTGCAGGCCATCAACCTGCTCCGCAACCAGACCGGGTTGGGCCTGGCCGAGGCCCGGAGCGTGATCGAACGGATGCGCGCGTGAAGTCCGCAGACCTGACCACTCTGAGCCCTATCTTCGCCCTGCCCGCTTCGGTGAGGGGTGGCGGCGGCAGGCGAGGCAACCGGCGTCGTCCTTCGGTGCAGCGACGGCCATGACCGGTATAACAGCGAAGGGCCCCTACCCGGTGGGTAGGGGCCCTTCGCCTGGATCGTGAAGCCGAAGCGGAATTACTTCCCCGCGACGACGTCCAGGTCGATCACGGCGGCAACATCCTCGTGCAGACGGACGTTGGCCTGGTAGGAACCGACGCTCTTGATGTGAGCGGGCAGTTCCACCTTGCGCTTGTCGATGGCGCCGAGGCCGGCAGCCTCAACAGCCTTCGCGACATCTTCGGCCTTGACGGTACCGAAGAGGCGGCCGGACTCGCCGGCCTTGACGACCAGCTTGACCGGCTTGGCGGAGAGTGCCTGGGCCTGGGCCTGGGCAGCTTCAACGGAAGCGTGCTCGCGGCTGGTGCGGGCAGTCTTGATGGACTCAACCTGCTTCTCGCCGCCCTTGGACCAGGTCAGGGCGAAGCCGCGGGGCAGAAGGTAGTTACGTGCGTAACCGTTCTTCACCTCGACGACGTCGCCGGCAGCACCGAGACCGGTTACTTCGTGGGTCAAAATGAGCTTTGCCATGTTTACTCTCTCCTTCGCTTAGCCGCGGCCGGCGCCGGAGTAGGGCAGCAGTGCAACTTCGCGGGCATTCTTGATTGCCTGGGCGATCTTGCGCTGCTCCTGGACCGTGACGCCCGTGACGCGGCGCGCACGGATCTTTCCACGGTCAGAGATGAACTTGCGCAGCAAGGCTACGTCCTTGTAGTCGATGACGGTGATGTCAGCGGCCTTCAGGGGGTTGGACTTTGGTTTGGGCTTACGGAGTTCAGCCTTAGCCATCGTGGAGCTCCTTAATATTCGTGGAGCCCGTGAATATGGATCCACGGGATGGTTTGTTTGCGGCGGTTGCCGCGGGTGTTGCTAGAAGGGGGGTTCCGAGGAATCCGGGCCGGAGCCCCAGCCGGAAGAGCCACCGGAGGGCGTGCCCCACGGATCCTCCGCCGGCGCGGACTGGCCCTGGCCGCCGCCCCAGCCGGAATTACCCTGGCTGGAGTTGCCGCCAAACCCACCGCCGCCGCCACCGAAGTTGCCGCCGCCCGCTCCGCCCGAGGAACCCGAGCGCTGGGTGCGGTTTACCTTGGCGTTGGCGTAGCGCAGCGAGGGACCGATCTCGTCGACCTCAAGCTCCATGACGGTGCGCTTTTCGCCTTCTTTGGTTTCGTAGGAACGCGACTTCAAACGGCCGTTCACGATCACGCGGGTTCCCTTGGTGAGGGATTCCGCAACGTTCTCGGCTGCTTCGCGCCAGACGGATGCGCGCAGGAACAGCGTTTCGCCGTCCTTCCACTCATTCGACTGGCGGTCAAAAGTCCGCGGAGTGGATGCAATGGTGAAGTTCGCTACTGCCGAACCGGACGGCGTGAACCGTAGCTCCGGGTCGTTGGTGAGGTTACCCACCACAGTGATAGTGGTTTCGCCTGCCATCTGCTGCCTCCTGGTCTGTTCCTGCGGGTGAAAACGTCAAAGGTGGACGCCGAATTATTCGGCGACGACCTTCTGGTCTTCGGGACGGATGATCTTGGTGCGCAGGATGGTCTCGGTGAGGCCAAGCTGGCGGTCAAGTTCCTGGGCGGTAGCCGGGGCTGCGGTGAAATTCACCACGGCGTAGATACCTTCGGACTTCTTCTTGATGTCGTAGGCCAGTCGGCGACGGCCCCAGATGTCAACCTTCTCGATGGTTCCACCATCGTTGGTGATGACGTTCAGGAACTTCTGAAGCGACGGCTCAACGGTACGCTCTTCGACCTCGGGGTCGATGATTACCATCAATTCGTAAGGACGCATATGTGAACCCACCTCCTTTGGGCTAAACGGCTACGGTCTTTCCGTAACAGGAGGTTCATTTGCGGTGCCTGTGTGCGGTTGCACGGCTGCGGGCGCGGATCCGGGGCATTCCACCCGGTCCTGGCGCCAGCACAGACTTCACTATCTTACCGTACCCAGCCGGTCCGGCCGGACGCCACGGGCACCGGCGGGATGTGGATAAGCACACTTCCGGGTTACGGCCAGCGCGTCGCGGCTGCTTGGTCTTGCCCGCCGGGTGCCAGCGAAGGACTTTCGCCCGGTTTTGGCCGTAAACCGGGTAACGCACGGGCAAACTCCTACGGATAGGAGCGCCTGCCGGTGTCCGGCGCCCCGTGTGGCATGATCGGCGCATGCAGAACAAGTCTCCCCGGGCCAGGCGCGCCCATTTCCGCTTTTTCGTCATGGTCCTGGCCGGCGCGGTGGCCGCCGTGCTGACCGGACTGCTGGGTGCATGGATCTACGCCGCCGCGATTGGCTGGGCCGTCGCAGCACTGGTCTACAACCTGTGGATCTGGCTAACCATTTCACCCATGGATGCCGAAGCCACGGCGCGGCACGCCCAGGCGGAAGACCCGCGCCGGGCTACCGCGGACCTGCTGATCCTGCTGGCCGCGGTGGCCAGCCTGATCGCGGTGGTGTTGGTCATGCTCGGCGCCAAGGATGCGCACGGGGGCGGGAAATTCCTGCTCGCCCTGCTGGCGCTGGGCACCACGGCGCTGTCCTGGCTGATCGTGCACACCCTCTTTACCTTGCGCTACGCGGAGATCTATTACACGCAGCCGGTGCCCCGGGGCATTGTCTTCAACCAGGATGAACCGCCTCAGTACACGGACTTCGCCTACATGGCCTTCAGCCTGGGTATGACCTATCAGGTATCGGACACGGCCATCAGCACGCGGGCCATGCGCTCGGCGGCGTTGCGCCACAGCCTGCTGGCCTTCGTCTTCGGCACCGGGATCCTGGCCACCACCATCAACCTGGTGGTCAGCCTGGCGCAGTAGGCCCACCCCGCACTCCTGCATGCGTGGGCCGCCCACCCCAGGTTTAGATTGCCGTGCGGAAGAAGTGCTCGGCCGCCTTTGCCAGCCGCTGCGGATCCTGGACCCCGCAGAGTTCCCGGGCGGAGTGCATGGACAGCAGCGGAATGCCGACGTCGACTGTCCGGATTCCCAGGCGGGTGGCGGTTAGGGGTCCGATGGTGGACCCGCAGGGCATGTCATTGTTGGAGACGAATTCCTGATAAGGAATATTCGCCTCACGGCATATAGTGGCCCAGATGGCGGCCCCGAGGGCGTCCGTGGCGTACCGCTGGTTGGCGTTGATCTTCAGCAGCGGACCGCCGTTGAGCACGGGACGGTTGACCGGGTCGTGGCGTTCCGGGTAGTTGGGATGCACGGCGTGGCCGGCATCGGCCGAGACACAGAAGGAGGACGCGAAGGCCCGACGGCGTTGGCTCACCGAGGCGCCCAGCCCGTCGGAGATTCGGGTCAGGACGTCCTCCAGGACCGGTCCGCAGGCTCCGGAGCGGGAGGAGCTGCCGACCTCTTCGTGGTCGAAGGCGGCCAGCACGGCGATCGGTCCTCCGGCGGGAACGCCGGAGGGGTCGGCATCGGTGCCGTCACCTGTGCCCCCGTCCGTGCCTGCGTCCGTCCCCGCGGCAGTATTTCCGGCCACCGCAATCAGTGCGGCCACCCCTGCGTGGACCGAGGAGAGATTATCCAAGCGTCCGGCGGCAAAGAACTCATCCCTGGCCCCGAAAACCGCTCCGGGCTGCGTGTCCGCCACCACGACGTCGTATCCGCCGATCTCCGCCGGGTCCAGCCCAACCCGCTCGGCCAGCAGCCCCAACAGGTCCGCCTGGTCCGCATCGCCCTGCCCCCAGACCGGGTTCATATGCTGCTGCTTGTCCAGCACCAGCCCCTCGTTGACCGCGCGGTCCAGATGGATCGCCAGCTGCGGGAAGCGCAGCAGCGGACCGGTGGCCACCAGCTTTTCGCTGCCGTCCAGGGTAACCAGGCGGCCGGCCAACTGCAGCTCGCGGTCCAGCCAGGAGTTCAGCAGCGGTCCGCCGTAAACCTCCACCCCGGCCTGCAGCCAGCCGAACCTGCCGGTGGTCGGCTTGGGTTTGAGCTTGAACGACGGCGAATCGGTGTGCGCGCCCAGGATATTGAAGCCCGTCAGGGCGGTGGCGCTCTCCGGAACCAGCCAGGCGATGACGGCACCGTCGCGGATAATGAAATACCGGCCGGGCGCGCCCGTCCACGCATCGGCCTCGTGCAGTTGCAGGAATCCCGCTCTGCGCAACCTGGCCCCGGCTTCACGGGCCGCATGGAAGCTCGACGGCGAGTCCCCTACGTAGGCGGCCAGATCGCGGATGTGCTGCACCGCGGCCGGCGCGGTCTCGTGGAGTTCAGGCATACTCCGATTCAATCACGCGCTGCCCAGCCGTCAGGGGGCCAACTGGGCGCCGGGACGGTAGCCGATCCGCTCAGTAGTCGGGGTTGCTGGGTACCACCAGGCCCGTTTCATAGGCGTAGACCACCACCTGGACCCTGTCGCGCAGGTGCAGCTTGGTCAGGATCCGGCGCACGTGCGTCTTTACCGTGGCCTCCGAAAGAAAGAATTTGCGCGCGATTTCCGCATTGGAGAGTCCTTCTGCAATCGCCTGCAGCACTTCGACCTCGCGCCGGGTCAGGTCCTCCAGCAGCGGGTCCTGCGCGGCCGGAGTACTGGCCGGCCGGGAACGGACAAAGTTCTCCAGCAGCCGCTGGGTGACCCGCGGGGCCACCACCGCGTCGCCGCTGGCCACCAGCCGGACGGCATGCACCAGCTCGGCCGGGGCAACATCCTTGAGCAGGAAGGCGCTGGCGCCGGCCTGCAGGCCGGCAAAGGCGTACTCATCCAGGTCGAAGGTGGTCAGGATGATGATCCGCGAGCAGGAGCCCGAGGCCGTGATGGCACGGGTGGCCTCGATCCCGTCCAGCACCGGCATCCGGACGTCCATCAGCACCACGTCGGGCCGCAGCTGGGCCACCTTGGACACCGCCTCGGCCCCGTCAGAGGCCTCGCCCACAATGTGCAGGTCCTCCTCGCCCTCCAGGATCAGCCGGAAGCCCATCCGCAGCAGCGGCTGGTCGTCCACCAGCAGCACCGACACCGGACCGCCTCCTGGGGAGTTACCGGCGGTGCCGGTGTCGTTGGAATGGCCCGTATGACCGCCGTTGGTAGCGTGCTCCCCATCCTCGCCGGCGCCGCCCGTGCCGGCGCCGCCCGTGCGGCCGCCGCTCGTGCCGCCGCCGTCGTGCCTGGAATTCTCCACCCTCACCGTCCTGTTCCCTTGCCCAAACCGGCCCCCAATTCCGTGTTGCCACCACCGTACCGGGCCTGGCCCGTCCCGCCGGAGGACGCCGAAGCCCTGTCCTGCGGAGGCGGCGGGGATGCAGGGGAAGCCGGGGCCCTAACCACCGGCAGTGCCGGGGACTCCATGTCCGCCGCATGCGCCGGACACATCAGCACCGCCTCCACCAGCCAGCCGCCGTCGGCTTCCGGACCTGCCGTCACCGTCCCGTTGTAGATGCCGGCCCGCTCACTCATCCCGACCAGCCCCTGGCCGCTGCCCACCGAGGCGGCGGGGGCCATGGCGCCAGAGCCGTCGTCGAAAATCCGCAACCGGATCCACGGATCCTGATGCGCCAGCTGCACCTGGACCCGCGAAACACCGTGCCCATAGCGCAGAACATTGGTCAGCGACTCCTGGATGATCCGGTAAATGGTGAGCTGGAAAGCCGCGTCCGACGGCAGCGCCGGCCCGCTTGTGGTCACCGAGAGCGGCAGCCCGGCGGTGCGAAATCCCTCCAGCAGGGCCTCCAGTCCGGAGTGCGCCGGCAGCGGCGTACGGACCAGGGACTCCTGGGCCAGCGGCTCCGGGGACCGGTCCTGCCGCAGCACCCCCAGCACCCGGCGCATGTCCGCCAGCGCGGTTCGCCCGGTCTGCGACAGCTCGCCGAGTACGCCGCGCGCCCGTTCCGGATCGCGCTTGACCACCACAGCGGCCCCGTCGGAGAGTGCGATCATAACGGTGAGCGAATGGGCCACGACGTCGTGCATTTCGCGGGCGATCCGGTTCCGCTCCGACACCGAGGCGAGCTGGGCATTGCGTTCGGCCCAGGCGCGCAGCTCCACCTCGTGCTGCCGGTCGCGGCGGACGCTGATGCCCACGCCGGTGGCTATGATGTTGGCCAGCACGACGACGACGGCGGTCACCAGTCCGGCCAGGCCGGCCTCCAAGCCGCCGCGGGCGGCCAGTTCCGGCGGGACCGGAAAGAAGAAGAGCAGGACCACCACCAGCGGTAGGCTGACCGCCGCCGTCGCGGCGAAACTGAAGATCCGGCGGTGGTGCACCGCTACTGCGTAGAGGCCAAACCACAGGCTCATGCTTGCGTTGCTGGCCAATGGTTCCAGCACCAGCAGTGCCGTTTCGATAAGGGTGAGGGCCGCCAGTACTGTCGCCGGCCGGTACCGGCGGAACATCAGCAGACCAGCGGAGACAACGGTCAGGACCAGGTGCAGCGGACGGCCCTGCAGCAGCTGTTCGATGACCGCGCCAAGCGAGCCGATCAGGTAAATGGCCACGATGGCAATGTCCATGGCCAGCGCGTGCTCGTAGAAATAGCGCCGGATCGGGCCACGGCGTTTGGCCGTCACTTCCGCGGGGGAAATGACGGCCGATGGTGACTCGGCCGGGGCGGAGGCGGCCGTTCGTTCCGCCGCCGCCCCTGGGTCTGTGATGCCCATAGTTGTGAGCTTAGATCCTTTGCCCGGGTCCGGGACTAGACATCGCGCTTGCGCAGCGTGATCACGGCCGGGACCAGGAAGACCAGGATCCAGGCCAGGAAGATCAGGCCGCCGGCCCAGGGGTCGATGAAGCCGTCCCTGTGGCCGATCTCCAGCATCCGACCGCCGGAGACGCTGGGCACGTACTCGTTCACGTGCTGCCAGAAGTCGCCGGGAACAAGGCCCAGGAGCTGGGTGGCGAACGGCAGTACAAAGAACAGGGCCACCAGCACTATGATGCCGCCGGCAGAGTTGCGCAGCAGGGTGCCCAGGGACAATCCAATCAGCGCCACGCCGGCCACATACAGCCCGCCCATGAAGATCCCCCCAAGAACGCCGTCGCGCTGGAGGCTCATGCTCACCCCGTAGGCTTTCAGGATCGGAATGGAGACCAGGAACGTGATGAACGCGGCGACGACGGTCAGCACGTAGGAGACGACGACGAGGACGATCGCCTTGGCGGCGAAGGCCGGCAGCCGCCGCGGGACCGCCGTCATGGTGGAGCGGATCATGCCGGTGGCGAATTCGGAGGAGATGAAGAGCACCGCGAGCGACCCGAGGACCAGGATGCCCAGCTGCAGGCCCGCATTGGGGACACCGTAGATCTGGAAGCCCTGCGGCAGTGCCTGTTCGGCAGCGGACTCCGTCATGTGCACGGATCCGGGCAGCCGCTCACCGCGCGGACCGAATTGCATGATCTGCCGGATCACCGTTCCGCGCAGCCACGCGGCGAGCGTTCCGACGCCGATGACCGCGATGAAGGCGCCGATCAGCAGCAGCCGGGTGGACATCAGCGAGCGGTACTTGATCCATTCGGATTTCAGCACGCCGCCAAAGGTGAGGCCGGTGTTGCCGGCCCGTGACGGCGCGGCAACGGCAGGAGCCGTGGTTGAGGTACTCATGGTCCCTTAGTTTCCTTCCGGTGCGGTGCCGGCATTCACCAGCGAGTGGTATTCCACTTCGTCTTTGGTCAGGTCGAAGTAGGCCTCTTCCAGCGAGGCGCTCAGCGGGGTCAGTTCGTAGACCAGGACGCGGTTGTCCAGGGCGATGCGCGCGATCTGGTGCGGATCCAGGCCGGAGACTTCCAGCGTCTCGTTCTCGCTGCTGTTCACGGTGACGCCCTCGCCCGCCAGCAGCCGCGCGAGTTCGGTGGCGTGCTGGGTGCGGACCCGGGTCCGGCTCTGCTGCTTGCCGGCGATGATGTCCTGGATGGGCGCGTCGGCAATGATCTTGCCGCGGCCGATCACTATCAGGTGGTCGGCGGTCTGCGCCATTTCGCTCATCAGGTGCGAGGAGAGGAAGACCGTCTTGCCCTGTCCGGCCAGGTAGCGGACCAGGTTGCGGACCCAGAGCACGCCCTCCGGGTCCAGGCCGTTGACCGGCTCATCCAGAATCAGGGTCTGCGGGTCCCCCAACAGCGCGGCGGCAATGCCCAGCCGCTGGCCCATGCCCAGCGAAAAGCCGCCGGCCTTCTTCTTGGCAACCTGGGACAGCCCGGTCATTTCGATGACCTCGTTGACCCGGCTGGTGGGGATGTTGTGGGTGGCAGCCATGGCCAGCAGGTGGTTGTAGGCACTGCGGCTGGTGTGCACGGCCTTGGCGTCCAGGAGGGCGCCGACCTGGTGCAGCGGGTCCTTGTGCTGGGCGTAATGCAGGCCGTTGACGGTCACCGATCCGGCGGAGGGACGGTCGAGCCCGACAATCATGCGCATGGTGGTGGACTTTCCGGCGCCGTTGGGGCCCAGGAAGCCTGTCACCTGGCCGGGGCTGACGCTGAACGTCACGCCGGCGACGGCGGTCTTCTCGCCGTAGTGTTTGGCGAGGTCTTTTGCCTCGATCATCTCTGCATCCTCTTTTTGGGTTGAAGTTCGCGGTCCCGGCTGCGCGCCGGGGTCGACTACACAGACAACGCTACGCACTGGCCGGGCCGGATGCGCCTACCTCAGGGATGATTATGGGCCGTCCAGGTACTCCGCAGGGATGACGCGACCGCCGTGCTCATCGACTGGGGTCTTTCGGTGAGCAGAATAGGTTCCTGCCCAATGACTCGGCCGGGTCGGTGAGCAGAACGGTCGGGAGCTGCACAGCAAACGTCCAGCCAATACGCGGTACTCTCCGAGAAGTGCACCATACCGTCCAGAGCATGCTCAAAAAGACCCTGCTCATCAATGGCGGCATCGGCCTGGCCATTGTGGGCCTGGCCGGTGGCACCTACATGGTGGTTTCCGGCGTCCCGCACGCTGCCGCCGCCACCGTTTCCCGCACCCTGGCCGTCAGCAAGGCCGACCTGTCCGCCGTCGCAACGGCCAGCGGCAACGTTTCCCCGGCCAGCACCACCGTGATCAACGCGCAGAACTGCAGCGGGCCCATCGCCACCGTCAGCGCCGCCGTCGGACAGCAGGTCAGCGCCGGTCAGGTGCTGGTCACCATCGACCCGACCAATGCGCAGAACGCCCTGACCGTGGCGCAGGCGCAGCTGGATGCTGCCAACGCGCAGGCCGCACAGCAGCAGGCCAGCGCCGGAAACCAGGCAGCCTCCGCCAATCAGAGCCTGGTGAACGCCCAGCAGTCCGCCGCGCTGGACGCCAGCCAGCAGGCCGCGGCCGTGACCGCGGCGCAGAACCAGGTGGCTGCGGACAACACCGCGCTGGCCAGCGCGCAGACCAACGCCAATACCCAGCCGGCCAACCAGCAGTTCCAGTCCGCACTCAGCGCCGCGCAGGGCCAGCTGGCCAAGGACAGCCAGGCACTAACCCAGGCGCAGAACCAGCAGGCCACGGGTGCGCTCAAGGACAGGCAGCAGGTCGCCACCGCGCAGACCCAGGTGAATGCCTCGGCCAGCTCCGCCTCGCCGGCCACCAACACCACCTCGGCGCAGATTGCGGTGGACACCGCGCAGAAGAACCTCGCCGCCTGCTCGCTCGCCGCTCCGGTGGCCGGTACCGTCACCGCAGTGAATGCCGTGGTGGGCGGGAACGCCGGGTCCGGCTCATCGGGCTCCAGTTCATCCAGCGGTGCATCCGGCGCGTCCGGGTCCGGCGCATCCGGCGCCGCCTCGTCCGGTTCCTCCGGCAGCTCGGCCTCCAGCGGCCTGGTCACCGTCAGCGACACAGCCCACCTGGAGGTCGTGGCCAGCTTCGCCGAATCGGACATCTCGGCCATGAAGGTGGGCGACGACGCGGTCTTCACCTTCCCGGCGCTGAAGCCGGACACCTCCGGCACGGCCGGCACGGCACCGGTCACCGGCAAGATCACCGCCATCGCCCAGACGGCAACCACCACCAACAACGTGGTCAGCTACCCGGTGACGGTCTCCATCACCAATCCGCCGGCGGGCCTGCGGCTGGGCCAAAGCGCAAACATCTCGGTGACCACGGCCACCGCCAGCCAGGCGCTGGTGGTCCCGACGCTGGCCATCACCACCACGGGCACGCGGCAGAGCGTCACGGTGATCAGGGACGGGAGTCCGACGGCGGTGCGGGTCACCACCGGGATCAGCGCCAACGGCCGCACCCAGGTGCTCACCGGGCTCAGCGACGGTGACCAGATCCAGCTGCCGGCCATTTCCTCCACCCTGGACACGACCACCACCACCACGCGCACCGGGGCAGGCGGCTTCGGCGGATTTGGCGGCGCGAGCGGGTCGGGCGGGAGCGGGTTCCGCGGCGGCGGGTCTGGATCCGGGTCCGGCTCCGGCAGCAACGGCGGTAAGTAGCCCTGATGAGCCAAACCAGGATGCTGCACCCGTCCGGCCGCAGCTCGGACCCATCCGGCCGCAGCGCAGGCCCGGGCGGCGCCGCCACCCCATCCGGCAGCCCAGGTGCTGCCGCCCCGTCAAGCCCACGTCCCGTCATCGAGCTGTCCGCCGTCCGCAAGGTCTACGGCAGGGGCGAGGCCGAGGTCCGGGCGCTGGACGGCGTCACGCTCAGCCTGGACCGGGGCGACTTCGTGGCCATCGTCGGCGCCTCCGGCTCCGGCAAGTCCACCATGATGAACATCATCGGCGCCCTGGACGCGCCCAGTTCCGGCCGCTACCGGCTGGACGGCATCGACACCGGATCGCTGGACGAATACCAGCTGGCGCAGATCCGCAACCGCAAGATCGGCTTTGTCTTCCAGAACTTCAATCTCATACCGCGCACCCGCGCGGTGGACAACGTCTCCATGCCGCTGGCGTATGCGCGGGTGCCGCGGAAGGAGCGCCGGGCGCGTGCGCTGGACGTCCTGGACGCCGTCGGCCTGGGCTCCCGGACCCTGCACAAGCCCGCACAGCTCTCCGGCGGGCAGCAGCAGCGCGTGGCGATTGCCCGCGCCCTGGTCACCAACCCGGTGCTGCTGCTGGCTGACGAACCGACCGGCGCGTTGGATTCGCACTCCTCCGCGGAGATCCTGGATCTGTTCGAGGCGCTGCATGCCCAGGGCCGGACCATCGTGATGATCACGCACGAGATGGATGTGGCCTCCCGGGCGGGGCGGGTGATCCGGATGCAGGACGGCCGCGTCGTGCAGGACCAGCGGACCCGGCCGCTGCACGCACCCTGGTCCCCCGCCCTTCCCCAGGCGGCGCCGTGAACATCGCCGAATCCGTCCGCTTCGCGCTCACCGGCGTCGCGGCCAACAAACTGCGCTCCGCCCTGACCACGCTGGGCATCCTGATCGGCATTGCCGCGGTCATCATCCTGCTCGCCGTGGGCGCCGGGACCAGCGACGCGATCAAGGCGCAGATCGGCAAGCTGGGCACCAATGTGCTGACGGTCAGCCGGACGACGACGGCGGGCGGGCGCAGCGGGGGCGGGGCAGCCGTGGCGGGCACCCGGACCCGCAGCACCAACCTCACCATGGACGACATGGCCGCCATCACCGACCCGGTGCTGGCACCGGACATCGCCGCCGCGGCCCCGCTGGTGCAGGCGCAGAACGTCACCGGAACGTACCAGGACGCCACGCACTCGGTCGGCACCTTCCTGGGGACCACGCCGTCGTACTTCGGCATCGCCAACGACACCCTGGCCGCCGGCGCCTACTTCACCGCCGCCGACGCCGCCTCGGGGGCGGAAGTCGCCGTCGTTGGCAACACCGTGGCGCAGGACCTCTTCGGGGACAACACCGCCGCCGCAGTGGGAGCGACCGTGGCGCTGAACGGGCAGAACTTTGTGGTCTCCGGCGTGCTCGCCGCCAAGGGATCCTCCGGCCTGAACGACCCCGACGACATTGTGGTCATCCCGCTGGCGGCCGCGCAGGACAAGTTCACCGGCTACGCGCCCAGCCTGAATTCCATCAGCGTGCAGGCCAGGTCCGCTGACGTGATGAACCAGGCGCAGAACGAGATCCAGATGATCCTGGACGCCCGGCACGACGTCACCGCGACCACCCGCGACTACCAGGTGCGAAACCAGGCACAGGTGCTCAGCACCGCCACCTCGACGACGCAGACCCTCACCATCCTTCTCGGCGCGGTGGCCGCGATTTCCCTGCTGGTGGGCGGAATCGGGGTCATGAACATCATGCTGGTCACTGTCACCGAGCGGACCCGGGAGATCGGCATCCGGAAGGCGATCGGCGCCTCCCGGGGCAGCATCGTCAGCCAGTTCCTGATTGAGTCGCTGATCATTTCCGTGATCGGCGGGGTGATGGGCATCCTGGTCGGCTTCGCCGGCAGCGCCTTCCCGCTGCTGGGCACCCAGCCGGAAATCCAGTGGTGGACGGTCTGGCTGTCCTTTGCCGTGTCCGCGGCGATCGGCCTGGTCTTCGGCATCTACCCGGCCAACAAGGCCGCCAAACTGCGCCCGATCGACGCCCTGCGCTATGAATAGTCCCCGGAAGCTGGGCCCCGGAAGCACCGGTGGCCGGACCCTGAAAGAGACGGACATGTCCCACAGCCAAGCCGTACCCCCGGCGCCGCCGGCCGACACCGAGGTCCTCCCGGAGGCCGTCCCGGCCGTCCCGGCCGTCCCGGCCATCCCGGCCATTGAGGAGGTTGCCGGCTACGGGCCGACCGGGGGCGACGGCGCCGGCGAGGCGTACGGCGAGGGGTACGCTCCCGACGACGACGGCAGGGCCTACGGCGACGATGACGGAGTCTATGGCGACGACGGCGGGGAGTCCTTTGTGCCGCGGCCCCGCTACCGGATGGTCCGTTCCACCAAAGTGCTCGCCTGCATCCTGCTCGTCGCGCTGGGCGCCTTTGGCGGGGCACTGACGCAGAAGGCGGTCGACGGCGGGTCCGCCCGGAGTAGCCGCAGCTCCCTGTTCAACGGCGGTGGGTTCGGCGCGGGAGCGGGCGGCGGCAACGGCGCAGGGAGCGCCGGCACGGGCGCGAACCAGACGTCGGTGAACGGAACCAGCGGTTCCGGGCAGAGCTGGAACTCCGGTCAGGGCAGGCGCGGCTACCAGTCCGGCTCAGGGGCCGGAACTGGTTCGGGGTCCAGTGCAGGCTCAAACGGGGGCTGACGCCGGGGTGACCCTAATCACTCCTGCACCGGGAAGAGCCGCGCGGGTCGATGCGTTTGCATCAACAGCAATCCGCCGATCTGAAAGGCCCCCATGACCATCGAAGCCATCGAAACCGAGCTCCAGGACGAGCTGCTCCTGGACGAACTACTTCTGGACCGCGACGCCGCGGACGCCCTCTTCCTGGAAGGCCGCACCACCAACACCTTTGCCGACGAGCCGGTCACCGAAGCGCAGATGAAGGCCATCTACGAGTTGACCAAGATGGGTCCGACGGCCATGAACATCCAGCCGTTGCGCATCACCTGGATCCGGTCCGGGGAAGCCCGTGAGCGGCTTCTGCCGCACATGGCAGAGGGAAACCGCGCCAAAACCGGTTCCGCACCGCTGGTGGCGGTGCTGGGCTTCGACGGCGACTGGCATGAGCAGTTCCCGACGTTCCTCCCGCACGCCCCCGAGCGCAAGGCCATGTTCGACGGAAACGAAGAACTCCGCGCGGTGATGGGCAACAACAACGGCCATCTCCAGGCTGCCTACTTCATCATGGCCGTCCGTGCCGTTGGTCTGGCGGCGGGCCCGATGGGCGGCTTCGACGCTGCCGGCATCGATGCGGAATTCCATGCGGACCTGAACCGCAAGACGATCATGGTGGTCAACATCGGCAAGCCCGGTGAGAATGCCTGGCATCCCCGCCTTCCCCGCCTGGATTACGACTTCGCCACCACCAGCGTCTGAGAACCCGGCGGGAAGGCCGGACGCCGCGGCGCTCAGCGTGAACTGATCGAGGCGAACTTCCGCACGCACAACGGCACGAAAACCACCAGCATCCCGACGGCGCCCAGCAGCACCGTCGGGATGGCGTGCTGCATGGGCCAGGTGTCCGGCACCGGCGAGGAACCCAGGTTGCCGAAGAGTTGGCGTGCCGCCTGCACCAGTGCGGACACCGGGTTCCAGTCGGCGAAGATCTGCAGCGGTTTGGGGAGGTTGCTGGACTGGACGAAGGCGTTGGAGATGAAGGTTAGCGGAAACAGCACCATGAAGGAGGCATTGTTGATGGCCTCCGGGCTCTTCACGCTCATCCCCAGCAGCGCCATGACCCAGCTGAAGGCGTAGGAAAACAACAGCAGCAGCCCGATGCCGGCCAGGAAGCTCCCCGGCGTCGCATTCACCCGCCAGCCCACTAGCAGTCCGGTGCCGATCATAATCAGCATGGAAATCCCATTCAGCACAAGGTCGGAATTGGTGCGCCCCACCAGCACTGCCGAAGGGCTCATGGGCAGGGTGCGGAAGCGGTCGATGATGCCGGTCTTGAGGTCCTGGGCCATAGCGGATCCGGAGAACGTGGAGCCGAAAACCACCGTCTGGCCGAAGATTCCCGCCATCAGGTACTGCGTGTAGTCCGTGCCCTGCACTGAAATGGAACCGCCGTAGACCTGGCTGAAGAGCAGTACGAACATGATCGGCTGCAGCACGGCGAAGATCAGCATGTCCGGCGAGCGCTTGATCTTGATCAGGTTACGTTTGGTCACCGTCCAGCCATCGGAGAGCCACAGCGCCGCCGGACGCATCGGGAACGGCGCCGCAGTGACGCTCATCTGCTCTCCTGCAGGACTTTTCCGTCCTCGTCCGGATCCTCCTGGGCCTTGTGCCCGGTCAGCCTGAGGAATACATCGTCCAGAGTGGGCCGGCGGATCCCGGCGTCGTGCAGTCCGATGCCGGCCGCGTTGAGCTCAGCCAGCACCAGGCGCAGGGTCTCCGGTCCCCTTTCGACGCCCACTGTGAGGCTTCGTCCGTCCCCGGCCAGCACCACCTCGCCGGAGCCGTGCCGGCCAAGAATCGCACCCGCCGGTCCCGCGTCGTCGGCGGCCACCAGCGTGACCTCCACCCGGTGCCCGCCGATCTGGGCCTTCAGTTCATCCGCCGTACCCTCCGCGATGACCTTCCCGCCGTCGATCACCGCGATCCCGTCCGCCAGCTGGTCTGCTTCCTCCAGATATTGGGTGGTCAGCAACAGTGAGGCTCCGTCGGCGACCAGGTTCTGGATGACACCCCACATGGCCAACCGGCTGCGCGGATCAAGTCCCGTGGTGGGCTCGTCCAGGAACAGGACCCTGGGCCGGATCACCAAGGCGCCGGCCAGGTCCAGCCGTCGCCGCATCCCGCCGGAGAATCCCTTCACCGGCCGGTTCTGCGCCTCGCCGAGTTCAAACATTTCAATCAATTCGCCGGCCCGCTGCCGTGCAAGCTTCGGTCCCAGATGGTACAGCCGGCCCACCATATCCAGGTTTTCAAGGCCGGTCAGGTTCTCATCCACGGCGGCGTACTGCCCGGAGACACCAATGAGGCGGCGCACTGCCTTAGGATCGCGCAGCACGTCGATCCCGGCTATGGCGGCGGAGCCGGAATCCGGCTTGGTCAGCGTCGTCAGGATCTTCACGGCCGTCGTCTTACCCGCCCCGTTGGGACCTAAGAGCGCCTTCACTTTACCCTCCGGTACCGTCAGGTCCAGCCCGTCCAGCGCATGCACGCGACCACCCTTGGCGCGGTAGCTCTTGGTCAGCCGGTGTGCCTCAACGATGGCCATAAGCGGCCTCCTTGCCTTCCGGTTCTCCCGGCTCGGCTCGCAGGATTATGTGATGTGACTCACAGACTACGCCTCTTATGGCTCTAAGGACGACGACGGCCGGCTGCGACGGCCCCTGCTCCTTTGACGACGGCGGCAGGGCACGCCGCTACGGAACCGGGTCGGTCCGGTCCCGCCGGACGGTCATCTCCGAATCCGGCAGCGGACGCGCCGCCGGGGCGGTCAGGATGGAAGCGAGTACCGCGATCCCGATGGCCAGCAGGGCGTGCCGGATGGTGAAGTGGTCGCCCAGAAAACCCAGCAGCGGCGGCCCGGCCAGGAACGCGACGTACCCGACGGTGGACACTACGGACACGCGCGACGCGGCGCGGGCGGGATCGTCCGCGGCGGCGGACATACCCATCGGGAATCCGAGGGCCGCACCGGCACCCCAGAAGACCGCACCGAGTCCGGCCCACCAGACACCAGGTCCCAGCACGAAGAGCAGCAGCCCGGCAAGGGCGGCACCCAGGCTGGTGTAGAGCACCGGCACCCGGCCAAACCGATCGATGAACCGGCCGCCCACAAAGCGGAACGTGGTCATCGAGGCGACAAAGACGGCGAACATCACCGCACCGGCGGACTCGGTGGTGTGCAGTCCATCCACCGTCGCCTTGGCAATCCAGTCGTTCGCAGCCCCCTCGGTCAGCGCCGCGCCGAGCACCACCAGCCCGATCAGCAGCGTGCGGGATTCCTTCCAGGCGTTCGGTCCGCGCGGTTTGGCTCCGACGGCTGGCACGGCAGTTGCCTCGGCGGCATGCGGCCGGTCCGGCAGATAGAACCGCGTCGCCACCAAAACCAGGACAATGACGACGACGGCGATGCCCAGCAGATGCGCTGGCAGCCCCACGCCCAGGCTGGACATCCCGGCGCCCAGCAGTGCGCCGACAAACGCCCCTCCGCTGAAGGCGGCATGGAACTGGGGCATCACGGTGCGGGCGAGCCGCCGTTCCACCTCCGCACCTTCAATGTTCTGTGCGACGTCCCAGAGCCCGATTCCGACGCCGAAGCAGAACAGGCCCAGCGCCGTCAGCGGCACCGAGGCGAGCAGCAGCGCCGTCGAAACGATGATGCCGCCGGCCGCTGCCGTCATGCCCCCGGTGCGCACCGTGTTTGCGGTGCCGATCCGGGACACAATCCGGCCGGACAGCGGCAGCGCCAGCACGGAACCGGCGGCGCCGGTGAGCAGCACCGCCCCCATCTCCCCGGCGCTGAGGCCCAGGATCCGGGTGGCGGCCGGTATGCGCGCGGCCCAACTGGCGAAGGCCAGGCCGTTGATGCCGAACACGACGAACGTCGCCAGGGCCGCGCTGCGTGCCTGCTCCGGCTTCATGGCGTGCCCCCGGTGGCGCTACCAACGAGGTCCGTCTGCGAGTGCCGCAGGGATTGTTCGGCCCGGATTTTGGACCCGCAGGCCGCGCGGAGGGTGCTTTCGTCGATCTCGGTCACTCTGGTCCCCCCTTGGCACGGCGCGGCGTCATTTCGAGGATATCCCAGCGGGTATGGGCTGGCGCCCTGCCGTCTGATGGTCCGAGCCCTGACGGCTACTTCCTGTAGGGCCTTCTCGCTACCCGGGTCTGTACACATCTGCCCGGTGGTCGATCCGCAGCAACTGGACGATGATCTGCACATCGTCGATCGAGTAGAAGACGCGGTAAGGTCCCCGCCTGGCCGAGTAGAAGCCGGCAAGCTCGCGCTCCAGGGCCTTACCGACCCGTTGCGGGTTCTTCGCTCAGCCCACGGCCAGCCTCGATATCTTCCCTGGCTCCGGCGAGATCCTCCCGGATGCTCGGCGGGGAGAGCCAGAACAGAGTTTCCTGCAGCGCTTCCCATTCATCGGTGCCGATGATCACCGCGGCCGGTGAACCGTTCTTCGTGATGATCACCTGATCATGGGTTTTGGATGCCGCCTCGACGCCAGTCAAATGTAAAGCGCTCGATGCACCGATTCGCCGACTATTCTTCGTTCTGCCCAAGGTACTTTCTGACGGTCGCAGTCTTCATGTAGAGCCGCAGATCGGCACCCCCGGTAGGAATAAACCCATGACCGGCGTACCAGGCAACTAGATCCGCATTGCCAGAGTCCACGACGACAATCTGGCCTCCGGCACGGTCAGCGGCGTCGATGATGGTTTCGAGAGCCGCACGTAAGAGTTGTCCGCCCCACTGATTCACTTTGTCGCCGCGCAAGGATCTATCGAGCGCCAGCTTGGCCAACAACCAAGCGGGCGCATTGCGTAGAACCCGCCGTTGAAGCGCCTTCGGAATTTCGTTTCTCACTACCAGGGTCGGGCAAATAGCAAAGTATCCCGCGACACGACTATCGGTTTCGGAGCGCTGTTCCAAGAGCAGGTAAACCATGCTGGATCCGTACTCGACGGCCTGCGCCGCGTGCTCAGTAAGCCACTCGTTGTACTCGGGCTCACCACAGTCGAAGGCCTCCAGGTCAAACCCGGGGGCCAGCTTCGAAATCCGATAGGCAGACGTGGTCATCCACCGATCAGTCTGGGAAGCTTCGAGAGCGCAGCGAGTTCGACGGACTCATCCGGCACCTCTAATGCTGCCATCATCGCATCGAAGACCTCGGGCTCCATGACAGTAACGTCTGAGCGCGCGATCACTTTCCGTGCCGCCTGGCGAGCGGCATCGGCCACAAACGCCGACTTCGTAACATGGAGCAGGCTGGCCGCTTCTGCAATCAGTCCGTCGGTAACCTCGTCGGTGCGCAGTTCCAGGCGGCGGGTCTTCATGATTGTCATAGTGTCACCTCCCAACTCATTGTACGGCATTTGTACGGTTGCGCACAGCGCCGTTCTGACTGCTTCCGCTCCTTCCCGGTGAAGTCGGCCATGTTCCTGACAGTCTCCTGGACGAGGTGGACCGCGGCCCCCGCCGCGTCCTCGATCTGTAAACGGCGTGCGGCTCAGCGCGCCCGCTCCACCCGCTTCTCATCCCAGACCGGCTCGTCCGCTTCATAGACTCGCCCGTCGCTGCCGAAAACAAAGTAGCGGTCGAAGCCGCGGGCAAACCAGCGGTCGTGTGTCACCGCCAGCACCGTTCCCTCAAACCCATCGATCGCCTTCTCCAGCCCCTCCGCCGAATGCAGGTCCAGGTTGTCCGTCGGCTCGTCCAGCAGCAGCAGGGTGGCACCGGAGAGCTCCAGCAGCAGGATTTGGAACCGCGCCTGCTGGCCGCCGGAGAGCGAGTCATACTTCTGCTCCGACTGGGAAGCCAGGCCATAGCGGTCCAGCGCACCGGCGGCCGCCTCGCGACCCATCCCGGAGCGGTGCTCGTCGCCGCGGTGCAGGATCTCCAGCAGGGTGCGGCCCAGCAGGTCCGGACGGACATGCGTCTGGGCAAAGAAGCCCGGACGGATCCGCGCGCCGAGTTTGACCGAACCCTGGTGCGGGACCGGGGCAATCTTCACCTCGGAGACCGGCTCGTGCTCCTTGTCCGGGTCCGATCCGCCGGCGGCCAGCAGCCGCAGGAAATGGGACTTCCCGGAGCCGTTGGAGCCCAGCACTGCCACCCGGTCGCCAAACCAGATCTCCGCACTGAACGGCTTCATCAGTCCGGTGAGTTCCAGCTTCTGCGCCACCACCGCGCGTTTCGCCGTCCGGCCGCCCTTCAGCCGCATCTTCACGTGCTGTTCAATCGGCAGTGCCTCCGGCGGCCCGGCCTCCAGGAACTTCGCCAGCCGGGTCTGGGCCGCCTGGTACCGGTTGGCCATATCGGAGCGGAAGGCGGCCTTGTTCTTGTACATGTTCACCAGCTCTTTAAGCTTGATGTGCTCCTCATCCCAGCGCCGGCGCAGCTCCTCGAAGCGCGCGTTCCGGTCCTCGCGCGCCTGCACATAGGAGCCGAAACCGCCACCGTGCGTCCAGCTGGAGGCACCGTTGATGCCCGGTTCCAGGGTGACGATCCGGTCGGCCGCGTTGGCCAGCAGTTCGCGGTCGTGGCTGACGAAGAGCACGGACTTGTCCGAGGCGGCCAGCTTGGCCTCCAGCCAGCGCTTTCCCGGCACGTCCAGGTAATTATCCGGCTCGTCCAGCAGTAGGATCTCGTCCGGACCGCTGAAGAGGGCCTCCAGGACCAGGCGCTTCTGTTCGCCCCCGCTGAGGGTGGAGGCCTTGCGGTACTGCGCGGCGTAGAAATCCACGCCCATCGCCGCCATCGTCACCTCGTCCCAGGTGGTCTCCATCTCGTAGCCGCCGGCATCGCCCCAGTCCGCGATTGCCTGTGCGTAGGCCATCTGGGTGGGCTCGTCGTCGTGCTCCATCATGGCCAGCTCGGCGAGGTCGACGGCGGCACCCGCAGCCCGGATGGCTGGCGGTGCGGCGGAAAGCAGCAGTTCCCGGACGGTAGAGTCATCGCGGACCTGGCCGACAAACTGGCGCATCACGCCCAGGTTGCCGGACTTGGACACTGCACCCTCGTCGGCGCTGATGTCCCCCGCAATAATCCGCAGCAGCGTTGTCTTGCCGGTCCCGTTCGGGCCGATCAGCGCGGTTTTGGCGCCGTCGGCCACGCGGAAGGTCACGCCGTTGAGCAGCTGCCTGCCGTCGGAGAGGAAGTAGTCGATATTTGCGACGTCGATATGGCCCACCGGTTAAGTGTCCCATTCCCGGGACAGGCAGGCGGTTGTTCCGGAACAGATGGACGGCTCACCCTGACGCCCCCGCCCGCCTCGTTGAGTTGGCACTTCCCGCCGATGTTTTCGAGAACATGGGCGCCAACTGTCCTCTCAACGGGGTTCGGCCGCGGTGTGTTCTGGAATGCCAAGTGCCGCTATTAGGCCCTTTTCGCGAGCAGATTCTC
>DASYGM010000193.1:0-10656 GCA_035999715.1 Micrococcaceae bacterium
GGTAACGGTTGGACTGCGCCTGGTAGATCGCGTTCATCGGCCCGATGCCCATCGAGACCGTAGGGAATTCCCAGAACTCGGGCATCAGCCGGGGATGCGGGTAGGAGGAGAGTCCGTGCGGGGCGCGGGACTTCTCCTGCCGGAAGCCGTCCAGGTCCTCCTCGGAAAGCCGGCCCTCCATAAAGGCGCGGGCGTACATGCCAGGGGAGGCGTGGCCCTGGAAGAAGACCTGGTCTCCGCCGCCGGGATGGTCCTTGCCCCGGAAGAAGTGGTTGAAGCCGACCTCATACAGGGTCGCGGCTCCGGCATAGGTGGAGATGTGACCGCCGACGCCGATGTCCGGGCGCTGGGAGCGGTGCACCATGATTGCGGCGTTCCAGCGAAGCCAGGCGCGGTACTTGCGTTCGATTTCCTCGTCCCCGGGGAAATCGGGTTCCTGGTCCGCCGGGATGGTGTTCACATAGTCGGTGGTGGTCACCATCGGCACCCCGACGCTCTGGGCGCCGGCGCGCTGCAGCAGCGAACGCATGATGTACTGGGCACGCTCGGTGCCCTGCTCCCGGATCAGCGCATCAAGGGACTCAACCCACTCCGCCGTCTCTTCGGGATCCCTATCAGGCAGCTGGTTAGTTAGCCCGCTCAGGATGTGGGAGTTCTCTTCTCCTGCAGCCACGTCCAACCTCTCTCAAAAGGCAATGTTTTTGCGCCCGCAGCTGTGGCTCCAGGCGTCCACCAACACTCTAGTCCGCGGGTGGCGCCGATGCGTAGCCGGGCCGCGGTCTGCTGCGCCGGCTCAAGGGGATGCCGGCCCAGCCGCTCCGGCTGGCGCAAAATGGCGCCAAGATGCGCCACAATGGGACCAAGAACGGGTCCCGGCTTGATGCAGGGGCCGTTAGGGTGTTGGCTGGTAGTAACGCAAATCACGACGAGCGGTCGCCGCACAGGCGCAAGCGTCGTCGTCGCTTGCGTTTGTAGTAGAAGTGCCAGGCAACCTAGAGAACGCGCAAGCGTGGCGAGCAGGAGGACAACAGTGAGCGAGGCCGACGCCGGCACAGTGGCAAATGTGGCGGGCAAATTGGGTTTCAAAGATGGGGATCTGATCCAGGAGTTCGGTTACGACGACGACGTTGACTTTGACCTGCGCGACAGTATTGAGGACCTGACTGGCTCCGAACTGCTTTCCGAAGATGATCACGACGTGGTTGATGCGGTGATCCTGTGGTGGCGCTCCGATGATGGTGATCTGGTCGATGCCCTGGTTGACTCGCTGACGACGCTGGAAGACGGCGGTGTTGTCTGGGTGCTCACTCCCAAGTCGGGTCGGGACGGATACGTTCCGCCTGCTGAAATCCAGGAAGCCGCACCCACGGCCGGGCTTCATTCGACCTCCAGCGTCGGCGTCTCATCGGACTGGGCCGCCACCCGACTGGTCCCGCGCAAGAAGAAATGACGCAGCCCGCCGGCGTGCTGGCGGTGGGGGAGGCGGCCCCCGGCTTCGTCCTGCCCAACCAGTTCGGCGAGCCGGTCAGCCTCTCCGCGCTGCGCGGTGGGAACGTCGTCGTCGTCTTTTATCCGTTTGCCTTTTCCGGGATCTGCACCGGGGAACTGTGCCAACTGCGGGACAACATTGCCGAGTTTGCAACGGCGCAGGCGCGCGTCCTGGCGGTGTCCGTGGACAGCAAATATGCCCTGCGCGCCTACGCCCGCGCGGAGCGGCTGGAATTCGACCTGCTCGCGGACTTCTGGCCGCATGGGGAGGTTGCCCGCCGCTACGGCGTCTTCAATGCCGAACGCGGCATGGCAGAACGCGGAACCTTCGTCATCGATGGCGAGGGCGTGCTGCGTGCCTCCTTCAGCACGCCGGCGGGGCAGGCCCGGCCGCTGGAACGCTACCGGGAGGCGCTGGCGGGACTGAAAAACCATGGCGGCTGAGGGCCGGCCGGTAGGGATCGGACTCACCGGATTTGCCCGCGGCCCGGCCACGTCCGGGCCGGCGCAACCCTCGGCGGAGGAACTGGTGGTGCTGCAGGAGATCAACCTTCTGCTCTCAGGGCGCAGGCTCGCCATCCTGACCGGCGCAGGGCTCAGCACCGACTCCGGCATCCCGGACTACCGCGGGCCCGGGTCCGTCCCGCGAAGTCCAATGACCTATCAGGAATTCGTCGGTGATGAGGCGCTGAGGCGCCGTTACTGGGCGCGGAACCACCTGGGCTGGCGGCATCTGCGCCGCGCGGACCCCAACGCCGGGCATTACGCCGTCGCGGAGTTGGAACACCGCGGCCTGACCACGGGCATCATCACCCAGAATGTGGATCGGCTGCACGAGAGCGCCGGTGCGCTGGGCGTGGTTGACCTGCACGGCCGGTTCGACCAGGTCATCTGCCTCAACTGCCACACCCGGTTCAGCCGTTCCCATATCGCCGAGCGGCTTGAGGAGCTCAACCCCGGCTTCGTGGAACTGGTCGAAGCGGACGGGATCATCGAATCGGCGCCGGACGCCGATGCGGTGCTGGAGCAGGAAACGCACATCGCCCGGTTCCAGGTGGCGCCCTGCGAGGTGTGCGGTGGCATGCTCAAACCGGACTTCGTGTTCTTTGGCGAGAATGTGCCCAAGGACCGGGTGGAAAGGTCCTACTCCATCCTCGACGAGGCGCAGGCCCTGCTGGTGGCCGGTTCCTCGCTGACCGTGATGAGCGGGCTCCGCTTCCCCCGGCACGCAGCCAAGACCGGGAAACCGGTAGTGATCATCAACCGCGGTGCGACCCGGGGGGATAACCTGGCCACTATCAAGCTTGAGGCGGGGGTCAGCGAGAGCCTGGCCCACCTGGCCGGCTCGCTGCCCGGGGGCCGAAGTGCCGGCGGTGGCGGTGCCGGCGGTGGCGGCGGTGGCGGCTCCGCATCCGGTTAGCGTTCCGGCTAATCCTTCGGGTAGAGTTGATGCTCGTCGGCTGGCCACGGCCAATCCGTGGATTTTACCCGCCGGCGACGATTTGGGTCTTTAGCTCAGCTGGTAGAGCGCCACGTTTACACCGTGGATGTCATCGGTTCGATCCCGGTAGGACCCACCAAGAAGCACAGCCCCTGCGGCCGGTAGCACCGGTTTCAGGGGCTTTTTGCTTGCCGCCTCCTCTTTGCCGAAATTGTCGGTACCCCTGCCTAATGTTCAACCCATGGAACACATAGTGGTGCGGACGACGGCGGCCGGGTTGCCCATGGCGGTGCAGCGCTCGGGCCGCGAGTGGCTGGTGGGCGCGGAGCCTGTGCGCTGGTTTGAGCGGGTGAATTGGTGGGATGAGCAGAACCGGATGCCCAAGGGCCTGGGCCGGGTGGACGTCGAGGTGTGGCGGGTACAGGCCCGGCTGGGGCGCAATGCGCGCACGGAGCTGACCACCATGGAGCTGCTGAACGACCAGCAGGGAGGAGGGTGGCGGCTGCGTTCGGCAACAGCGGCATAACTGCCGGGAGAAGCCGGAAACGTCAAAGACTCCCCACCGTCGCTATTGGGGGATACGACGGTGGAGAGTCAGTAACCCACACTATAGATGCCCGATGGGGAGCGCAAGGAGGAATCGGGATAAAGATTAAGCCGGCGCCGAGCCGGGCGTTCGGCTGTGCCGGGGCCTCAAATTAGGGCGGTGAGGGCATTAAAAGTGGAGGGCCTTCCACTGCGACTATTGGGGGATGCCGCAGTGGAAGGCCTATGTACGAATATACAGGTCGGTCATCGAAAGTAAAAGAGGGGATGTTCTACCTCTATGTCGCGTTGGTCACTTTGGCCCCATCGTTACCATCGATAGGCCCTGCTGGGCCTGTTGACTTCCCCTGTTCCTACGTAACCGGCAATCCCGGTGCAGCCCAGGCGGGTGGTTGCACTGTGTGCCAGATTACGAACCGTGACCCCGCGGCGATCTATGCGACCCTGAAGGTTCAGGGACTGGGTGGTGACGGCAACACCAGAAGGAGAGCGCAGGATGGGCGGGCTTTTTGGACTGGACGGGCGGATAGCCCTGGTGACGGGCTCCAGCCGCGGGATAGGCAAGGCGCTGGCCCGGGGGCTGGCCGACTCGGGGGCCACGGTGGTGCTCAACGGACTCGACGAGAACAGGCTCCACGCCGCCCAGGCGGAGCTGGCCGCTGACTTTCCGGCGGGCCGGGTCCGGGCACGGGCCTTTGACGTGACCGACGCGGAGTCCGCAGCGGCGGGCATCGCCTGGATAGAGGACAACGCCGGACCGCTGGACATCTTGGTCAACAATGCCGGCATCCAACACCGGGTGCCCATGCTCGACCTGGACGTCAGCGATTGGAACCGGGTGCTGGCCGCGGACCTGACCAGCGCGTTCCTGGTGGGGCGCGAGGCGGCCCGGCGGATGATCGGCCGCGGCCGCGGCAAGATCATCAACATCGGCTCAGTGCAGGCGGATCTGGCCAGGCCCACCATAGCCCCCTACACCGCTGCCAAGGGCGGGCTGCGTAACCTCACCCGCGCCATGACCGCCGAGTGGGCCCGTGAGGGGCTGCAGATCAACGGGATCGCCCCCGGCTACATCCACACCGAGATGACCCAGAACCTGGTAGACGATGCGGACTTCAATGCGTGGATCCTGGGCCGGACGCCAGCCGCACGGTGGGGGAGCGTGCAGGATCTGGTGGGGCCGGTGGTGTGGCTGGCATCGGAGGCCTCGAATTTCGTGAACGGACAGACAATTTTCGTCGACGGTGGCATGACGGTTGTGGTGTAGGCATGGCACGGGATTTCACGGCGGCATCGGCACAGCCGGAACAGGAACTGCCTGAGCATACGGCCGCGGTGGTGGTGCATGGGGCCGGCGACCTCCGGATCGAAGAGCGCCGTATGGCCCAGCCCGCGCCGGACCAGGCTGTGGTACAAATCGCCTACGGCGGGATCTGCGGCTCTGACCTGCACTACTGGCTGCACGGTGCTGCGGGGGAGTCGGTGCTGAAGGCGCCGATGGTGCTGGGCCATGAGGTGGTCGGCACCGTGGCGCGGGCGGCTGCGGACGGCACCGGACCTGTGGAAGGAACTCCGGTGGCAGTCCATCCTGCCTCGCCCGCTCCTGGGAAGGCCCGATACCCCGTGGACCGGCCTAACCTGTCGCCCGGCTGCACTTACCTGGGCAGCGCGGCACGGTTCCCGCATACCGACGGCGCCTTCAGCAGCTTTGTCACTCTGCCCGCCCGGATGCTGCGCCCGTTGCCCGCCGGACTCCAGCTGCGCCGGGCTGCGCTCGCCGAACCGGCCAGCGTCGCCTGGCACGCCGTCGGCCGGGCCGGGGACGTGGCCGGAAAAAGCGCACTGGTGGTGGGCAGCGGCCCGATAGGTGCGCTGGCGGTGGCAGTGCTCAAACGGGCCGGTGCCGCACAGATCGTGGCGGTGGACATGTATCCGAAACCGCTGGAGATTGCCCGTGCCGTTGGGGCGGATCAGGTGCTTCTCGCGACGGAGACGGAGGCGATCGCCGCGGTGGAAGCGGACGTCGTGATCGAATCATCCGGAACCCACCAGGGTCTGGCGTCCGCGATCAGGGGCGCGGTGCGCGGGGGCCGGGTGGTGATGGTGGGGCTGCTGCCCTCCGGTACGCAGCCGGTGCCGGTTTCGCTGGCCATCACCCGCGAACTGGAACTGGTCGGATCTTTCCGCTTCAACGACGAGATTGATCTGGTGATCGCAGCACTGGCGGACGGCTCGCTGTACGCCGACCCGGTAGTGACCCATGAATTTCCGCTGGAGCGGGCGCTGGAGGCGTTCGAGGTGGCCCGCGACTCAAGTGTCTCGGGCAAGGTGCTGCTCACCTTCCCACCCCTCCGTTGAGAGTGGAGGTCTGCCCCGAAAGAGCCCTGGGGAAGGGGCAGACGTCCACACTCAACGGATTCGCCGTTCGTCATATTCAACGGCGACCGGTGGCTGGCCGTCTTGACGACCCGGCCCCGGACTAGGCTGGAAGAAACAGGCCATACCAACCATGGAGGAACTATGTCTGGACAAACAGGTACCGCACCGGGCGCTACCGCGCCAACTGCTGCATCAAAGGGAACCGCACAGATCGGTGTCACCGGGCTGGCGGTAATGGGCGCCAATCTGGCCCGGAACCTGGCCCGCAACGGATTTACCGTCGCCCTGCACAACCGGAGTGTCGCCAAGACCGACTCGCTGCTTGAAAAGCACGGCAGCGAGGGGAAATTTGTCCGCACCGAGACGATGCAGGAACTGGTCGACGCGCTGGAGAAGCCGCGCCGGGTACTGATAATGGTCAAGGCCGGTGCTCCCGTTGACTCCGTGATTGAACAGTTGGTCCCTCTGCTTGAACCCGGGGACATCATCATTGACGGAGGCAATTCGCACTTCCAGGACACCCGCCGCCGTGAGGCCGCCCTGGCTAAGAAGGACCTGCACTTTGTGGGCATCGGTGTTTCCGGCGGCGAGGAGGGGGCGCTGAACGGCCCGTCCATCATGCCCGGCGGATCGAAGGAGTCCTACCAGGCCCTCGGGCCGCTGCTGGAAAAGATCTCCGCCCACGTGGACGGCCAGCCCTGCTGCGCGTGGATCGGCACCGACGGCGCCGGCCATTTCGTGAAGATGGTACACAACGGCATCGAATACGCGGACATGCAGGTGATCGGCGAGGCCTATGATCTGCTGCGCTCCGGTGCAGGGATCGAGCCGGCGGACCAGGCCAAGATTTTCACCGAGTGGAACCAGGGGGAGCTGGCCTCCTTCCTGATCGAAATCACTGCCGAAGTCCTCGGACACACCGACGCCAAGACGGGCAAGCCGCTGGTTGACGTGATTGTGGACTCCGCAGGCCAGAAGGGTACCGGCCGCTGGACCGTGCAGTCGGCGCTGGACCTGGGCTCGCCCACCTCCGCCATTGCAGAGTCCGTTTTTGCCCGCGGCCTCTCCAGCCAGCGTGACCAGCGGGCCATTGCCCAGCGTGTGCTGGCCGGCCACGAGGAGGATGTGGCGCTGGAGACGAACTTCGTCGAGGACGTCCGGCAGGCGCTGTACGCCTCCAAGCTGGTCAGCTATGCCCAGGGCCTGGACATGCTCTCCGGTGCCGCGAAGGAATACAGCTGGGACCTGAAACTGGACGAGATCGCCTCGCTCTGGCGCGGCGGCTGCATCATCCGCGCTGAGCTGCTCAAGGAGATCACCAAGGCCTACGCCGCGGCGGACAAGCCCGCCAATCTGCTTTTCGCCCCGGCCTTCACCGAGGCCATTGCCAACGCGCTGCCTTCGTGGCGCCGCGTGGTGGCGACAGCCGTGCAGCTGGGCATCCCGGTGCCGGTGTTCTCTTCCGCACTGGCCTACTACGACGGACTGCGCCGCGACCGCCTGCCGGCCGCGCTGACCCAGGGACTGCGCGACCTGTTCGGCGCGCATACCTACCAGCGCGTCGATGCCGAGGGCACTTTCCACACCCTCTGGGGTGAGGACAAGTCAGAGGTTGAGGCCGTAGACACCCACTAGATTAGCCCGACCTGCTCAGCCCCGCGGAGTGCTGAAGGCGGTAAGGAACTTATCGCGGAAGGCATCCATGGACCAGACCGGGGCTGAGGGACTGGGCAGCAGGCCGTTCCCCCAACTCCAGGGGGAGATCTTGGCGAACACGGAGGGGTCGCGCGCGATGATCGAGATTGGCACCTCGTGGTTGGCGCCGGCACCGCTGACCGTCGTCGCCGGCTGGTGGTCGCCGAGCATGACGAGAACCAAATTGGGGTCGTTGAGCTCGGTGACCCAGGTGGCGAGTGCCTGCAGGGAGTACTGGATGGACTGCCCGTAGAGCTGGCGGACGGTGTTCGTGTCGCTCCAGGCGGCCGACGGGGATAGTCCCAGCGCCGGCATAGGGTTGAAAATCGATCCGTCTCCGAGCTGGCTCCAGGGCACCATGCTCGGCAGCGGTGTCCACGGCGTGTGCGAGGAGACCAGATCGATCTCGGCCATCACGGGTTTATGGCCGGGCTGTAGTTCATTGCGTTCAAAGGCGGCCAGGCTGTACTGGTCAGGCATCGAGGCGTAGCTGAAGGTCGGGCCGTGGTAGCCGACGTTGCGGCGGTCGTAGAACTGGTCGTAGTGGTAAAAGCTGGTGCCGGCTGGCCACGCCTCGTCATCGGAGGGGATGTCGCTGACGGTGCGCCAGCCGGCCTTGCCGAAGGCGCCGCTGAGGGTGAACCGGTTGCTCGCGACGAGCTGGTCATAGCGCTGCTGGCTGTCGACCCAGAGTCCGGATTGCAAGGTGGAGTGGGCCAGCCAGCTGATGCCGCCGAAGGTAGGCGACGTGAGCCAGGCGCTCTGGCTGGACCACCCCGCCTGGGTCAATGCGGTGGTGCGGTTGCGCAGAACCTGGTCGACGCCGCCGGAGAAGCTGTTGCCCTGGACGGCAACCTGGCCGTAGCTTTCGACGAAGACGATGAGGACGTCCTTGCCCTGCAGCCCGGTGAGCAGGTTCGAGGCGGGGACGCCGGCGCCGGAGTCGTCGGCGTGGATGGCCGCCTCGAAGTGCAACTGGTCGCGGACCGCCCCTACCTGGGCGACGGCGATTCCGGCGGCGCTGGTCGAGGCAACCGGGACTCCCGGAATGAGCTGCAACGACAGGCCCAGGCTCACCGCCCAGACGGTGGCAAGAGCGGCGAGCGCCTGAAGCGAGCCGCGGCGATGGCGGGCGGCAACGGCGCTGAGGTGGACCGTCGACGTGGCCACCATGCCGACGACCGCTGCGAGGGCCAGCCCGACCACCACCAGCCCAACGCTGGTTGCTGTCGCACCGATCGAGTCCCGCACCACGCCGATGGCCGGGCTCAGATTGCCCCAGTCGAACAGCGGTTCGAACGGGCGGCCCAGCTCTTCATAGAAGCCCATGTCGAGGATCTTGATGGCGGTGATCAGGCCGAACAGTACGCCCGCGATGGCGGCCAGGATCTGCCGTGGCCGGCCGGGCAGCACCACCGCTGCGGCGATCAGGACTAGCGCCTCGATCGGCACGCGAACGAACGCGCCAATGCGCAGGTGCTGGATCTGATCGGGAGCGGCGAGGACAGCCCAGACGATCAGCGCCGAGACCGCTCCGACCGCCCCGCGCAGCATCCTGCGGCTGCGCGCACCGAGCCCGGTACGGCAGAGCCAGATGATGTCGTGGCCGAACGACTGGACCAGCAGGATCAGCGCCAGGGCGACGGCAATCATCCCGATGAGGCGATCCAATAGACCGGAGATGGCGACGGTGAGCACGATGCCCTGCACGGCGGCCACGAACTTGCCCCAGTACCGGGGCGGCAACGGCGCCGCCAGGGCCGGCACCAGCAAGCCGGCCAGCAACAGCAGGTAGCGGGCGGCGCCGATGATCAACACCCAGCCGCCGTAGCGCTGCGACACCGCGATGCTAAGCAGCAGGATCAGGAAGGCGTCGACCTCGCCGTCAAAGCGCGCCCCCAGCGGATTGGCGGTACCGGTCCGTCGTGCCACCTGGCCGTCCACCGCGTCGAGGACCAGTGCGACGGTGGACAGCGAGACCAGCGCGGTCACAGACAGCGGCCAGACGAAGGACTCAACGACGAGCCCCGCGGCACCGGCGCTCAGAAGTGCCCGGGTCAGGGTGACCCAGTCCGCGGGGAAGATCGCAGGCTTCTCGCTGCGCAGCCGAGCGAGCGCCAGCAGAGCGGTCCACGCCCAGCCGACGGGCAACCCGACGGCCCAGCCGGCAGGTCCGAGGCCTGCGCTCACGGCCAACACGCCTAGCAGGGCTGGAGTGGCCAGCGACCCCAGCATAGCCTCGAGCCGAACCGTTCGCATCGCGCCTCCGCCATCGACCCACATGGTCGTTGCTAGGAGATACGGTTCAGCCCGCCGGCAGGTTCACTGGGCCCACAGCCAACTCAGCCGAACCACGTTGAACCCGGTGGGCAGCTGGCTCGTATACGCACTGTGCTGCCCTTGAACGCCGAAACCGTTCCGACCGGCCCGGTCCTGCGCCGCTTCGGGCCGCCGGCGCTGCGCCTGGCTGGCGGCGTGACCGTGCTGGTGCTGCTCGGGCGCCAGATAAGTGCTGGCCCGTTTACCGACGGGCTTCGCGCGGTCAGCTGGCCGGCGGTCCTGGCCGCCTTCGTGCTCACGGCTATGACGACGGCGTGTTCGGCGTGGCGCTGGCGGGTCGTGGCGCGGGCGCTCGGCGTCAGAATGGCCCTACTGCCGGCGGTCGGGGCCTACTACCGTTCCCAGTTCCTCAACTCGGTGCTCCCCGGCGGCGTAGCCGGCGACGTGCACCGGGCGGTGGTGCACGGGCGGCACGCTGATGACCTCGGGCTTGGGCTACGCGCGGTGGCCTGGGAACGCTTGTACGGCCAAGTGGTCCAAGCGGTGGTGAGCACCATCGTGCTGCTGAGCGTTCCCTCGCCGGTGCGCCCGGTGCTGCCGTACCTCCTGGCCGGTCTTGCGGGTGTGGCGGGGTGCGCTGGTCTCGCCCTCCGGGTCACCGCTCGCCGGGGACGGTCGCGGCCGGCACTCCTCGCCGGGGCTGTTCTCCAGGACCTGCGCCTCGGCCTGCTGACCCGAAAGGCCTGGCCGCAGCTCACCCTGGCCTCTGTGCTGGTTGTCGCCGGACACACAACCACGTTCGTCGTCGCCGCCCGCGCCGCCGGATC
>DASYGM010000200.1:0-9169 GCA_035999715.1 Micrococcaceae bacterium
GGCCAAGCAGGTGATCAATGCCACCGGGGTCTGGACGGACGAAACCCAGGCCATGGTCACGGACCGCGGGCAGCTGAAGGTCCGCGCCTCCAAGGGCATCCATCTGGTGGTCCCGCGGGACAGGTTCCAGTCCACCGTTGGGCTGATCCTGCGGACCGAAAAGTCGGTGCTGTTTGTCATCCCGTGGGGCCGGCACTGGATCATCGGCACCACGGACACGGACTGGAAACTGGACAAGGCGCATCCCGCCGCCTCCTCGCACGACATTGACTACGTGCTGGAACATGTGAACAAGGTGCTCAAGCGCCCGCTCACCCGCGAGGACGTGGAGGGTGTCTACGCAGGCCTGCGTCCGCTGCTGGCCGGGGAAAACGACTCCACCGCCAAACTCTCTCGCGAGCATGTGGTGGCCCACCCCGTGCCGGGACTCGTCGTCGTCGCGGGCGGAAAGTGGACCACGTATCGGGTGATGGCCAAGGACGCCGTGGACGAGGCGACCCGCACCATGGACGAGCGGGTAGCGGCCAGTTGCACGGAGACCATCCCGCTGCTCGGTGCGCAGGGGTACAGGGCGGCCTGGAACCGGCGCCACCGGACCGCGGAGGAGACCGGCGTGCACGTGGCCCGGATTGAACACCTGCTGGGCCGCTACGGGTCGATGACGGACCAGGTGCTGGCGCTGATCACGGAAAATCCGGAGCTGGGCGAGCCGCTGCCCGGCGCGGACGACTACCTGGGCGCCGAGGTGGTCTACGCCGCCACGCATGAGGGCGCCCTGCACGTGAACGATGTGCTCACCAGGCGCACCCGGATCTCCATCGAGTCGTGGGACCGCGGCGTTTCCGCGGCGCCGGTTGTCGCTAGACTGATGGGTGGAATTCTCGGCTGGAGCGAGGCGCAGCAGGAGAACGAGGTCAAGCACTATCTGGCCCGGGTGGAAGCGGAGCGGCTCAGCCAGCAGCAGCCGGACGACGAATCGGCCGACGCCGCCCGGATGGGCGTGGAGGACATCGTTCCGCTGCGCTGACGGCCCCCCGCCGCGCCGACGGCGGGCCTGGGCCGGATTGGATAGGACCTGCCCGGGTAACAACCTCGCGCAGGCCGGAAGGGCGGAAATGACAGAGGGCTCATTCGAGCGGTATGACGCCGAACTGACGACGCCGGAGCTGGTCATCCTGGAGATGGAGGCGACGTCCAAGGAGGATGCCTCCGCCCAGCTGGCGCGCCGCATGTTCGACGCCGGACGGGTCACCGACCTGGGGGGTTTCCTGGCCCAGGTTAATTCCAGGGAACACCAGATGGCCACCGGACTGCCCGGCGGCATCGGCCTGCCGCACGCCCGCAGCACCTTCGTCTCGCAGACCACCATCGCCGTCGGCATCACCCGCTACGGGTTCAGCCTGGACTTCGGTGCCGTGGATGGCCCGGCCACCGTCGTGCTGCTGATCGCCACACCGGCCAGTTCCTTCTCCGAACACCTCGAGGTGCTGGCAACCATGGCGCGGTCCCTGTTCAAGGAGAACTTCCGTGAGTCGCTGCGCCGGGCACACGATCCCGAGGTCATCTCCGAACTGATCAACTCCAGCCTGGTCTTCTTCGACCACTGAGCACGGGCTGGTAGCCGGTGGCCGGGGAGGATGACTGCGATGGTTTCGGTGGTTGGCCGAGAGGTCTGCCGCGGATTCGGTTGTCCGCTGACCAGCCTCTGGCGGGTTCGGTGTGCGAGGTGTGCGGTGGTCGGGGAGGCCGTCCGCCGCGAGAAATGAAACCGGCACCCCAGGGTCAAGCGTGATCTTGCGCACGCCCGGTCGCTGCGAACCCTGTCGGATGCGGCTGTGCCAGAGGCCCTTCATTGGGAGTTCTACAGGAGGACGAAGTACCTTTAAGGGGTGTTGAAAACCGCCCTCAAACCCCGTTGGATTGCCGCGCTGATCCTTGCGCTGGCCGTCTCCGGTGTTTTTGTGCTGCTCAGCCAGTGGCAGTTTTCCCGCTCCACCCAGACCGATACGCCGCAACCCGTGGTGACGGAGTCCGTCAAGCCGCTGGTGTCGGTCATGAAACCCGGCGAACCGATGCACTCCTCGGCCGAGGACCAGCTGATCACCGCCACCGGCCATTTCGACCCCGCCAGGCAGGTCATTGTGCAGGGCAGGCTGCAGGACGGCACATCCGGATTCTGGGTGGTGACGGCCTTCGTCGTCGACGACGCGCCCGTTCTCAAAGGCGCGGCCACCTCCCCGGCGACCGTTATTCCGGTGGCGCGTGGCTGGCTGTCCGATTCCGCCCAGGCCGCAGCACCGCCGTCGGGCCAGCTCACTCTCGAAGGCCGGCTGATCCCCTCCGAGGCTCCCGATCCCAAACCGAACGTTCCGGCGGGCCAGGTCGCAGCGCTCTCCACCGCGCAGCTGATCAATGTCTGGCAGGTCAGCAGCTATCCGGCATTCGTCATCGCCAACAAAGAGCTCGCGAACGGCACAGATGTTGGCGCCGCCGCCGTCGCCGGTCCGCTCAGGCACATCACAGTCACAGCTAAGGATCAGGGAGACCAGATTAACTGGTTGAACATCTTCTACGCGGTGGAATGGGTTGTCTTTGCCGGCTTCGCCGTGTTCCTTTGGTGGCGCTTGGTGGCCGACGACGTGCGCCGCCAGCAGGAAGCCCTGGTGGAGGCCGGCCACGACCCAGACCATGACCCGGGGGAATACCCCGGCGGCGATGGCGCCCGCGCTATCCGCACCACCCCTACATCATCCAGTGAGGTAACAAAGTGAGCGAAACGACCAGGCAGCCCAAACGCCGCTTTGGCGGGACGATGGCCCAGATCCGCTCCGCGGCGGCGTTTTACAAGGTGATGGCGTACCTCACCGGTTCCATGCTGTTGCTGCTGTGCGCCGAACTGGTGGTCCGGTACGTCTTCGGTTCGGTGCTGATGGCTGGTGGTACCGAGGCGTCCACCGGCGCCGCCCACGGCTTCGGCTTCGCCGCTGTCCAGGACGGCGGCTACAGCGTCACCGGCGGCTTCAACGTCTCCACCGCGGTGCTGATTGTCCATGGCTGGATGTACGTGGTCTACCTGATCGCCGACTTCCGGCTGTGGTCGCTGATGCGCTGGCCGTTCCGCAAGTTCATCCTCATTGCCCTGGGCGGGGTCATCCCGTTCCTGTCCTTCATCGTGGAAGGCCGCATCCACAAGGAAGTTGCCGGCGAAGTGGCGGCCAACCCGCAGGCGACCAAGCGGTACTAGTCCGGACCCGGCCAATTGCGAAGGCGGTCCGGGCTCGGATACAACGACGTCGGTGGTCCGGGCTCGCATACACCGCCGAAGGCGGTGCCTGCTGCTGCACGGCGACGGCGATCGCCCCGGGCTTTGTTGTACGGCGCTAGCCCCAACCACGCGCGATTCCGGACCAACCGGGTGGGTTAAGATTGGATGGTGACTAATCCCGCCCCGGCCCAGACTTTGCACAAGCCCGTCCTCGTGGTCGACTACGGTGCCCAGTACGCACAACTGATCGCCCGCCGGGTGCGAGAAGCCAACGTCTATTCGGAAGTAGTTCCGCACACCTACACCACCGAGCAAATCCTGGCCAAGAACCCGGCCGCCATCATCCTCTCCGGCGGACCGTCCAGCGTCTACGCCGAGGGGGCGCCGTCGGTGGGGGCCGATCTCTTCGATGCCGGGGTGCCGGTCTTCGGGATCTGCTACGGGTTCCAGGCCATGGCCGCGGCACTGGGCGGCACGGTTGCCCAGACCGGGCTGCGTGAGTATGGTGCCACGGACGTCGCGACCGTTGGCGAGGGCCGTTCCATCCTGGCGGACGTGCCGACACACCAGAACGCCTGGATGAGCCACGGCGACAGCGTCCACCGGGCCCCGGAGGGTTTCGAGGTCCTGGCCAGCACCGCCGGTGCGCCGGTCGCGGCCTTCGCGAACGAGGCCAAGGGCCTGTTCGGCGTGCAGTGGCACCCGGAAGTCAAGCACTCGGATTACGGTCAGAAGGTGCTGGAGAACTTCCTCTTCAACGGCGCCAGGCTGGAGCCCAACTGGACCACGGGCAACATTGTCGAAGAGCAGGTGGAGCGGATCCGCGAGCAGATCGGCGACGCCCGGGTCATCTGCGGACTGTCCGGCGGCGTCGACTCCGCCGTGGCCGCCGCGCTGGTGCAGCGCGCCGTCGGCGACCAGTTGACCTGCGTCTTCGTGGACCACGGGCTGCTGCGCGAGGGTGAAGCAGAGCAGGTGGAACGCGACTTCGTCGCCGCCACCGGCGTCAAGCTTTACGTCGCCAAGGAAACCGAGCGGTTCCTCGGCGCCCTGGCCGGCGTCTCAGATCCGGAGACGAAGCGCAAGATCATCGGCCGTGAATTCATCCGCGCCTTTGAAGAGGCCGAACGGGCCCTTATCGCGGAGGCAGGTTCGGAAGGGGGCCAGATCAGGTTCCTGGTCCAGGGCACCCTCTACCCCGACGTCGTCGAGTCCGGCGGGGGCGAAGGCGCGGCGAACATCAAGAGCCATCACAATGTGGGCGGCCTCCCGGAAGACCTGCAGTTTGAACTGGTGGAGCCGCTGCGTGCGCTCTTCAAGGACGAGGTGCGCGCCGTCGGTGCGCAGCTTGGCCTGCCGCCGGAGATCGTGGGACGGCAGCCGTTTCCCGGCCCGGGCCTAGGCATCCGGATCGTCGGCGAAATCACCCACGAGCGGCTGGAACTGCTGCGCAAGGCCGATGCCATAGCCCGCGCGGAGCTGACGGCCGCCGGCCTGGACAGCCAGGTCTGGCAGATGCCCGTGGTCCTGCTGGCCGACGTCCGCAGCGTGGGCGTCCAGGGCGACGGGCGCACCTACGGACACCCGATTGTGCTCCGGCCCGTCTCCAGCGAGGACGCCATGACCGCCGACTGGTCCCGGCTGCCCTATGACCTGCTGGCCCGGATTTCCAACCGGATCACCAACGAGGTCGACGGCGTCAACCGGGTTGTGCTGGACGTCACCAGCAAGCCGCCGGGAACCATCGAATGGGAGTAGCCGGCACCGGGCCGGGCTACGGGCCGGCAAAACCCGCCGGGGGTGCGTTTTTTAGCCGCCGCCAGTGTGCCGCGCCCGTCAAAATCAGCCAGCCGGGATAGCCTCGAAGGCATGCCGGTATGGTCAAGATCGTCACGCGTAAGCGCAGAGAAGAAGGCAAACGTGTCCCAACAAGCCAGCCACGATGAGAGCTCCGATGAGCTCATCGCGTGGCTCCAGGGGCTGGGTCCATACTCGGGCCCGGACACACTCCTGGCGTTCACCAAGGCCCCCGAGGGCTGCATCGATCTGACCCATGCCCACCCCTCCGGGCTGGCTCAGCTGCTGACCGGGCGCCGGACCCGTCTGTCCACGCTGATCCGCGACTCCGGCCAGTACACCGTGGCACTGCGGGCCGCCCGCACCCTGCGGGCCAAAATCTTCGAACTCGGCTCCGACCGCGGCATCGACGTCGGCTACCTGGCGGCCGGGATCGCCAGCTGGACCAATGCCCCAGGCGTTGCCCCGTACCATGTCTCTGCCCCGGTGCTGCTGGCCGCCGTCGTGCTCACCGCCCGCCCCGGCCAGGAAGACTACGAACTCCAGCTCACCGAGCAGGCCCGCATCAATCCGGCCCTGGTGCGCAATCTCAGCCGCGCCCATGGGATCGCCTTTGATCCGCAGACGCTGGCCCGTCTGGCCTACAGCACGGCCCGCTTCGACCCGGCCCCGGTGCTGGAGCGTCTGCGCACCCTAATGCAGCCGGTCCGGGGGGCCCAGGTGGAACACCACCTGCTGGTCTCCAGCTTTGCGGATCTTTCCGAGAATCTCTGGGACCCGGCGCTGCTGTCGCGGAACGAGCTGATCGAGGCCCTGTGCCGGGCAGAGCACGACGACGGCGCTGTCGCTGAGCAGATGCCGGAAGCGCCGCAGGTGCCGGACGATGACCGGTTCCCGCCGCTGGATGCCCGGGCGCCCCAGGACGAATTCCTGGTCCTAGATGCCGACATGGAGCAGCAGCACGTCATCGACATGGTCAGGGCCGGCGACTCCCTGGTGGTCTCCACGCCGCCGGGAACGGGCCAGACCCAGACCGCCATTAACGCCATTTCAGCCCTGGTCCACGACGGACGGACAGTGCTGGTGGTGGGGGAGCGCCGGGGCACCCTGAACGAACTGGCCCAGCGCTTTGCCGGTCTCGGGCTGGACTCGATGCTGCTGCAGCTCAGCGCGCAGACCGGGCCACAGCAGCTCAAGGCGCAACTGGTGCGGGCGATCGTGCGCAACGAAAACGCCACCGAACCAAAACTCGAAAATCTGTATCGGACACTGACCGAGCACCGGCACCAGCTGATGGACCACGTTGCCTCCCTGCACAACGTCCGCCCGCGCTGGGGCTGCTCGCCGTACCAGGCCATGCAGTCCCTGGCCGAGCTGACGTCCATCCACCCTGCCCCGGCCACCACGGTCCGGCTCAAGCGCAGCGTGCTGGACAGCATCCAGGACCGCAACGAGCTGGCGGACCGGCTGCGCCGGGCGGCCGAACTGGGCGGGTTCAGCAAGGCGGCAACCACCAGCTCCTGGCATGGCGCGCGCCTGGTCACCCGCAAGGAAACGGAGGAGGCGCACGCGCTGGCCAGCGGACTGCTGGAGCGGCTGCCGTCCTTCCACTCGCGGATGGGCGAGGTTTCCGACTTTGCCGAAATCCGCCATGGCAACACGTTCGCGCAATGGGGCGAGCAGTTGGAACTGCTGGTAGCCGTCCGGGAGAGCCTGGACAAGTTCACGCCGGACATTTTTGACCGTCCGGTAACGGACCTGATCTCCGCAACAGCCAGCTCCGCCTGGCGCCGGGAACGGAACGTGGAGATGGCGTCCATGCAGCGTTCCCGCCTGCGCCGCGTGGCCAAGGAATACATCCGTCCGGGCGTCCATATCGCGGATCTGCACACCTCGCTGGTGCTGGTGCAGGAACAGCGCAGCCTCTGGGCGGACTATGCCACCACGCAACGCCACCCTGCAGTACCCTCCGGCCTGGCCGACCTGCGCTCCGGCTACCACCAGCTCGGCAGCGACCTGGCCCGGCTCGGCGCCGCGCTGGAGCGCACAGCCCAGGGCGGAGCACTGGAGCAGATGGAATACAGCGGGCTGGTCCAGCGACTGGAAGCCTTGGCCGGGGACAGGGAAACGCTGGAAAGCCTTCCCGAACGCACGCTGCTGCTGGAGAGCATGCGCGAGCACGGCCTTGGCGAACTGCTGGACGATCTGGCCGACCGCGAGGTTGGTCCGGCGGAGACGAGGTCGGAGCTGGAACTGGCTTGGTGGCAGTCCGCCCTGGAAGCCATGATCAGCGGCGACGACTACCTGGCTATGTCCGACGGCGAGAGCCTGCGCCAGCTGGAGGCCGAGTACCGCCTCGCGGACCAGGCCCACATCTCCAGCGGAAGCGCACGGTTGCGCTGGGAGCTGGCCCGTACCTGGAACTCTGCTGTGGCCGGCCGGAGCCGGCCGGCGGAACTGCTGCGGAACCTGCTCAAGGACGGCCGCGTCACACTGGAGGCGCTCTCCGCCCAGGCGCCGGATTTGCTGTCCAACCTGGTTCCTGTGTGGGCCGTGAGCCCCCTGGTGCTGCCGGCGGTCGTGCCCGAGGCTCACCGCTTCGACGCCGTCGTCATCCTCGACGCCGAATCGACCTCGCTGCAGGCAGCGCTTCCGGCCTTGGCCCGGGCGCATCAGGTAGTGGCCTTCGGCGATGGGCAGACTGCTTCGCCGCGTGCCTTCTCTGTCTCTGTGGAGCGGGTCGCGCGCGGGGAAGAGCAGCAACCACCGTTGCAGAGCGCCTTCGACGCCCTTTCCCGGGTGCTGCCCCGCCACCGGCTGACGGTCTCCTACCGTGCCGTGGACGAGGAGTTGGTCCTGCAGCTGGGCCGGAGCTTCTACGACGACGAGCTCGAACGGATGCCCGATGGGCATAGCGTCACCGGGCTGGACCGCTCACTGGTGGTGGACTACCTCCCGGACGGGACCGGACTGCCGGGGGCCGACGGCGTCGAATCCGTAGTCGCGGAAGTCAACCGCGTGGTGGATCTGGTGTTTGAACACGCCCGGCTTCATCCGCGGTCCTCGCTTGCCGTCATCACGGCCAGCGAACGCCACGCCGCCCGCGTGGCCCAGGCCATCCGGATGCAGATGCCCAATCATCCGCTGCTGGCCGACTTCTTCGCCTCGGGACCGGAATCCTTCCGCGTCGTGGATGTGGACCGTGCTGCCGGACTGGTCCGCGACCGCGTAATTTTCTCTCTGGGCTACGGGCGCACCCCCCACGGCCGCGTGCTGCACAGCTTCGGTCCGCTATCCGAGCCTGACGGCCGGGCGAAATTTGCCCTGGCCATGACCCGTGCCCGCGAACATCTGCATGTCATCACCTGCTTCCGGCCCGAGGACCTGGACCAGGATCGGCTCAGTTATGGCGCCCGCGATTTCTATGAGCTACTGGACCGGGAATTGGCGGGCAACTCGTTGCTGGGAAGCACCGCCTCCCGGGCCGCCGCTAGCGAGCAGGCGCTGGGGGAGGACCCGCTGGTGGCGGACCTGGCCGAGCGGCTGCGCGCCCGCGGTGCCCGCGTCTGGCACCACTACGACGGCGTGATTGACGTGGTGGCGGCAGCGGACCCGCTGCAGAACCTGGGCAAGCACGACGACGAGATACCCACCCCGGTGGCCGTGGAATCGGACGGGACGGAGAAATACCGGACCATGAGCGTCCGGGAGCGCAGCCGGCTGCGGCCCCAGCTGCTGGAGAAGCTGGGCTGGCGCTACATGCCGCTGTGGACCATCGAGGTCTTCACCGATCCGTCCGCCTGCGCCGACCGGATCGGCAGCTACCTTGGCCTCTCCCCGGCCCTGGCCGAAGACTGGGTTCCCTCGCTGATGGGGAACCATGATCCCGGCAGTTTCGGAGGCAGGCAGACGGACGCGGACCCGGACCACGCTTCGGAGGCAGACCACGCCCCGGACCCGGTCGGTAGTCCGGCCGCTGGCCATGAGGCCTCGGTGCCGTCTGCCCCGTCGCCGGACTATTCCTTGCAGGGTGCCCCAGAGCTGGCGTACCACGTCCAGCCGGGCGCCGAAGAACCAGAACAACCAACTCGAGAATCGGATATGAAC
>DASYGM010000237.1:0-11907 GCA_035999715.1 Micrococcaceae bacterium
GATCCGTTAAGAGCACTGGTCCGTTAACGGCACTGATCCTACATCGGCACTGAACCAATCAAGCGGCGGTACCGTAATACCTGCGGGAGGTGCCCATGCCGGCTGATCAGGCCCAGTTGTTGCGTTCATTGCACGACGCCCACGCGTCGGAGCTGTGGCGTTATGTCACCCGGTTGACCCATGACCCTGCGCAGGCCGAAGACGTGGTCCAGGAAGCGCTCTTCCGGGCCTGGCAGCGTCCGGAGGTGCTGGCCAGGCCCGATCCGGCCGTGCGGGCGTGGCTCTTTACAGTTAGCCGGAATCTGGTGCTGGACGACTGGCGCAGCGCAAAAAAGCGCCACGAGGTGGGTACGGCCGACCTGCCGGAACAGTCCAGGACGGACGACACCGACCGGGTCCTGGACAGCTGGCTGATCTCAGAGGCCCTGGGCTCGTTGTCCCAGGAACACCGCGAGGTGGTAGTTCTGGGCTATTACCGCTCGGAGTCGACGCGGGAAATATCCCTCCGTCTGGGCATTCCGGAGGGAACGGTGAAATCCCGCATGCACTACGCCTTGCGGGCCCTGCGCCTGGCGCTACAGGAGAAAGGAGTGACCGAATGAACCGCGCAGACCACGACCCCGGCAGCCGTATCGCGGACAAATACCGCGACTGGGACGCCGCCTATGTGCTGGGTTCGCTCAGTCCCCAGGAGCGCCACGAGTTCGAGCTCCATCTGGCCGCTTGCGCCGACTGCTCGGCAGCCATCGCAGAACTGGCGGGCATCCCGGGTATCCTGGCGGCCCTGCCGGCCAACGAGGCGCTGCCGTTGGCCGGTCCGACCGCCACTGAGCTTCCCGGGACGGTCCTGCCCGGGTTCGCAGCGAAGGTCAGGCGCCGCCGGCTCAGAAACGCCACGCTGGCGGCGGCGCTGGCCGTGGGAAGCGCGGCGGCCGCCGCCGGCATCACCCTCGCCGTAGCCAACCCCAGCCAATCGGTGCACATCCAGCAGGCCGGTTCACCGTTACGCTTCGCAGCCGTGGTGGCAAGTCCCATCACCGCTGCGGGCACCGTGCGCAGCGTCGGATGGGGAACCCAGTTGGACTGGACCTGCACCTACGCCGCCGCCGTGCCGGCCGGCCCCTCCAGCCCAGCCGCCGGACCGGAGTCCATACCGGAATACGGCAATGTCCCGGAGCCGGGACCGACTGCCGCGTCCGTAGCGCCCGCGTCCCGGCCGGACGGAACGCCTGCTGGCCCCTCCCCCTCTATCACCGCCAGCAAACCATACGTCCTGGTCGTCACGGACTCTGCGGGCCGGGAAACCGTCGCGGCCAGTTGGTCAGCCGCCCCGGGGAGCATCGTTAGCCCAACGGCCACGGTGGGGATTCCTCTGGACCAGATCCGCAGCGTCGACATCCGCTGGGCGAACACGGGCAAGACTGCACTGCGGGCCGATCTTCCGGCTGGCAGCTGAGCAGACAACAGGAGTGGAAGGTGTGCGGGACCGGAAACAGGGGTCCAAAACGGGATAACTGGAATTGAGCTGGAAGCAACCTGCAATGGCGCTGGATGAGTAACGCGCCAGTAACGCCGCAGTAACGCACTGCCCCTGCCCGCTAAACTGGACGGGTGAGTGAGAAGCAATCTGAACAAATCCTCCGCGGCAGCATGCGTGGGCCAGTTAGCTATGCGGTCCTTGCCGACGTCGTCCTGGTGCTGGTGTTTGCCATTTCCGGGCGCTCCAGCCACGCAGAAGCCCTGAGCCCCGGAGGTGTCCTCACTACCGCCTGGCCTTTCCTTGCTGCCTTGGCCCTGGGCTGGCTGGCCAGCCGTTCCTGGCGGGCACCCCTGCTCATCTGGCCGCATGGGGTGTCCATCTGGGCCATCACCGTGATAGGCGGCATGGCCCTGCGCATCGCCTCCGGGGAAACCGCAGCGGCTCCCTTCATTCTGGTGGCCACGATCGTGCTGGGCATTTTCCTGTTGGGCCACCGCCTGCTGGCTGGCCTCCTGCTGCGACGGCTGAGGAAACAAAGCACTTCTGCTGGCCTGATGCGCTAGCCTCTTAGCACCGGCGCCGGCACCGTCATTTTGCACCACCGAGGATTGGAAACCACCTGTGATCACCGCCTTTGTCCTGATCAAGACCGATGCCTCCCGGATCCCCGAGTCGGCGCAGGAAATCTCCGAGCTGGACGGGATCAGCGAGGTCTATTCCGTGACAGGTGAATGGGACCTGATTGCCGTGGCCCGGGTACGCCGGCACGAGGAACTGGCCGATGTCATTGCCGACCGGCTCTCCAAGGTCCCCGGCGTCGTATCGACCACGACGCAGATCTCGTTCCGCGCATACTCCCAGCATGATCTGGACGCCGCCTTCTCGCTGGGCATCGACAGCTAGGGTCCGGAGGACCTGGGCCCGGTTCGCTTCCAGCCGCACGGCAGATCACGACGGCGGCGGGCCCGGGTCCGCTGGAACCGTTAGCCCGCTGTGCTGGAGATCCAGGCTTTCAGCACGGCCGCCGCCGCTCCGTCGTCGATGGCCCTGGCGGCCAGGACTGCGGCCTGCCCCAGCCGGTCCGCCAACGGTCCGTCCGCCGCACGGTCGAAGGCAACCAGTCCGGCCGCCGCATTGAGCAGCACCGCATCCCTGACCGGGCCGGCCTCGCCTGCCAGCACGCGGTGGACCACTGCGGCGTTGTAGGCGGCATTCTGGCCGCGCAAATCTTCCACAGTGGCACGCCGGATGCCGATATCCGCGGGGTCGAACTCGCTGCGGGCGACCTCCCCGTTGCGCACTTCCCAGATCGCAGAAGGTCCCGTCGTCGTCAGCTCGTCCAGCCCGTCGCTGCCCCGGAAGACCAGCGCCCGTGTACCACGCGCGGCGAAAACGCCTGCCACCAACGGAGCCATCCTGGCGTCGGCGACCCCCACGGCGGAGGCCGAGACGCGAGCGGGGTTGGTGAGCGGGCCTAGGAAATTGAACGCGGTGGGGACACCCATCTCCTTGCGCGGGACGGCGGTATGCCGGAAGGAGGGGTGGAAAACCTGGGCGAAGCAAAAGGTGATACCAACCGATTCCGCCGCTGCCGCCACCCGCGGGATGGGCAGGTCAAGGCGGACGCCCAGGGCTTCCAGCACATCTGCGGAGCCGGCCGACGACGACGCCGCCCGGTTGCCGTGCTTGACCACCTTCGCCCCCGCGCCGGCCGCCACCAACGCGGACATGGTCGAGATGTTGACGGTGTTCAGACGGTCCCCGCCGGTGCCGACAATGTCGAGAGTGTCGCCCTGGATGGACAGCGGCTCAGCATTGTCCAGCATCGCTTCCACAAGGCCTGCGATCTCCTGGACAGTCTCCCCCTTGGCCCGTAGCGCCACCAGGAAGGCCGCGATCTGCGCCGGGGTGGCCGCACCCTCCATGATCGTGTTCATCGCCCAATGCGTGTCAGCGGCGCCCAGGTCGGTTCCGGCAAGCAAGGAGGTGAGCAGAATCGGCCACGTGGGGCTCGGATTTGCGGCGGGAGCTGATGAATTCACCCTCTGATGCTAGCGAGCCGGCGCCGGGCGCGCCCAATATGAACGGCGGCGCTGTGGCGCGGCGCGCCGGTGGCCCACCGGAATCCCCAACAATTTCGCGCCTTTGTAGAAAAAGTCGCGGCAAAACGCATTTTGCATTGGGCACCGGCCCGATTTATGGACATAATGACTATGTGACAACAGCGACTCATGCCCCCAGTACCCCGGCGCACCCCACGCTCAACCGCCCCAACATGGTTTCCGTCGGAACCGTGGTTTGGCTTTCGAGCGAACTGATGTTCTTCGCCGGCCTCTTTGCCATGTACTTCACCCTGCGCGCCACCTCGGCGGGACTGTGGGCGGAGGAAACGGCCAAACACAACGTCCCCTATGCCCTGGTGAACACGCTCGTCCTCGTGTCCAGCTCCTTCACCTGCCAGATGGGTGTCTTCGCCGCCGAGCGGCTGCAGCCCCGGCGCTCGGGCGGACGGTTCGGCTTTGCCCGCTGGGGCATGACCGAGTGGTTCATGGTGACCTTCGTACTGGGAGCCATCTTCGTCGGCGGCCAGGCCGCGGAATACGCCACGCTGGTCTCAGAGCACATCTCGCTCTCCTCCAACGCCTACGGGTCTGCGTTCTACATCACCACCGGCTTCCATGGCCTGCACGTGATCGGCGGGCTGATCGCCTTCCTGTTCATCATGGGGCGTGCCTTTGCGGCCAAGAAATTCGGCCACTTCGAAGCCACCTCGGCGATCGTTGTCTCTTACTACTGGCACTTCGTCGACGTGGTGTGGATCGGCCTGTTCTTGGTCATCTACATTCTCAAGTAGGCCGTATTCCAGCTTTTTCTTTACGACGCAGAAACTGAATTAGCGGCCCACCGCGTGGTCGCATGATCGACAAAAGGAACCACTACGTGAAGGCACTCTCGCAGAAGCGACGTCATCCACTGGCAGCGATCGCGTTGCTGCTGCTGGGGCTCATGCTCACCGGTGCGATCTACGCCGCTGCCACCACCACCATTAACCAGGCCAAGGCTGCCACGGCGTCCTACTCGGCCGACGATGTCAAGGAAGGCAGCAAGCTGTTTACGGCCAACTGCGCGACCTGCCATGGAATGGGTGCCAGCGGCTCCCCCACCGGACCGTCCCTCGTCGGCGTCGGTGCTGCCGCCGTCGACTTCCAGGTGGGCACCGGCCGCATGCCAATGGAAATGTCCGGACCGCAGGCCATGCAGAAACCGCCGCAGTTCAATGACACGCAGACCAAGCAGCTGGCAGCCTACGTCGCCTCCCTGGGTGCCGGCCCTGCGGTTCCCGAAGCCCAGTACCTGGACGGAAAGGGGGACGCCGCGAACGGTGGAGAACTCTTCCGCGTCAACTGCGCCATGTGCCACAACGCTGCAGCCGCCGGCGGTGCCCTGACGCGCGGCAAGTTTGCACCCGCTCTGGCAGGAACCACCAACGCACACATCTACGAGGCCATGGTCACCGGTCCGCAGAACATGCCGGTCTTCAACGACGCGAACATCACCCCTGACGGCAAGCGCGACATCATCACCTTCCTGAAGACCATTGAGGCCAATGGTTCCCCGGGCGGCGCGGAGCTGGGCTCGCTGGGACCGGTGTCGGAGGGACTGCTCATGTGGGTGGCCGGATTGGGCGTCATCATTGCGTTCACCATCTGGCTGACCTCGCGGACTTCCTGACCGCACAGAGTTTTGCGGCCGCTCCGGCGGCCCGACGAAAGATACATAACGAACCCGGCAACGCCGGGATAAGAGAAGGATGAGGGGATTATGGGCGACCATAGTGACGGCACGCAGTCACACTCGGGTGCCGTAGCTAAGGCTGGTCACGATGAGGTGGAAAGTTTCCAGGACCCTGGAATCCCACCCCACCGTTTGAGGTTGGCGGATACGCATCCCGGTTCGGCCAAGCGCGCGGAGCGCCAGGTGGCGATCCTCTTTGGGATTTCCGTGCTGGGCACCTTGCTGTTCTTCTGGGCATACTTCGGTGTGCGGCTGGATGACACCGTTGCCACGCTGCGCCTGCAGAACCTGCTGCTGGGACTGGGTATCACCTTCGCCATGCTGGGCATCGGCGTCGGCATCGTGCACTGGGCCCGCGCCCTCATGCCGGACCACGAGGTCTCGGAGGAACGGCACGCAATCCGCACCCCCGAAGACCGCGTCGCTGCCGAGCGGATCGTCGGGGATATCATCGAGGAAACCGGCATCAAGCGCCGGCCGCTGATCCGCAACTCCCTCATCGGCGCCTTGGCCCTGGCCCCGCTGCCGGCCATTGCAATCTTCCGCGACCTGGGCCCGCTGCCGGCGGACATGCTCCGGCACACCATGTGGAAGCAGGGCACCCGGCTGGTGCGCGACCCCACCGGAACGCCCATCAGGGCCTCCGACGTGACCATCGGGTCCGCCTACCACGTGATTCCGGACGGCCTGAACCAGCTCACCGAAGGCAAGCTCGAAGAGAAGTCCAAGGCCGTCGTCCTGCTGATGCGCCTGAACCCGGACGAGCTGCACCCCTCCCCGGGACGCGAGAACTGGGGCTACAACGGCATTGTTGCCTACTCCAAGATCTGCACCCACGTCGGCTGCCCGGTTGCCCTGTATGAGCAGCAGACGCACCACCTGCTGTGCCCCTGCCACCAGTCGACCTTCGACCTGACGCAGGAATGTAAGGTCATCTTCGGCCCGGCCAACCGGCCGCTGCCGCAGTTGCCCATCACCGTTGACTCTGAGGGCTACCTGGTGGCGCAGAGCGACTTCCACGAACCTGTTGGACCTAGCTTCTGGGAGCGTGGCTAATAATGAGCGCCGCAACAGAAATCCCCTATACCCCCGCCACTAAGGTGGGGCGCATCACCAACTTTGTCGACCAGCGCGTCGGCGGCTCCGGAATCCTGCGTGAGTTCGGCCGGAAGGTCTTCCCCGACCACTGGTCATTCATGTTCGGCGAGGTCGCCCTCTACTCCTTCATCATCCTGCTGCTCTCCGGAACCTTCCTGACGTTCTTCTTCGACCCGTCCATGGCGGAGACGACGTACCACGGCAGCTATGTCCCGCTTAAGGGCGTGGACATGTCGGTGGCGATGAATTCGACGCTGAACATTTCCTTTGAGGTACGTGGCGGACTCTTCATGCGCCAGGTGCACCACTGGGCGGCGCTGCTGTTCACCTCCTCCATCGCCGTGCATATGCTCCGCGTGTTCTTCACCGGCGCCTTCCGCAAGCCCCGTGAGCTGAACTGGGTGGTAGGCGGCGTCCTGCTGATCCTCTCCCTTGCGGACGGCTTCACCGGCTACTCGCTGCCGGATGACCTGCTCTCCGGGAACGGCCTGCGCATCATCCAGGGCGTGATCCTCTCCATCCCGGTCATTGGCTCCTACATCTCGTTCTTTCTGTTCGGCGGAGAATTCCCCGGGACGGCGATCATCGGACGGCTTTACGTGCTGCATATCCTGCTGATCCCCGCCATCATCCTGCTGATGATCGCCATCCACTTGTTCATGGTGGTGGTCCACAAGCACACACAGTTCTCAGGACCCGGGCGTAACGACCACAACGTGGTCGGCTACCCGCTTGGCCCTGTGTACGCGGCCAAGGCCGGCGGATTCTTCTTCATCGTCTTCGGCGTTGTCGCCGCGTTGGCAGCCGCATTCACCATCAACCCGATCTGGAACTACGGTCCCTATGACCCGTCCCCCATTTCCGCGGGCACCCAGCCCGACTGGTACATCGGGTTCGTGGACGGCGCCTTGCGCCTGATGCCGGGTTGGCTGTTCGGCATTCCAATGGAATGGAACATTCCGCTCCCCTGGGGCGTGAATACGCTCAGCCTGAACGTACTGCTGCCAGCGCTGGTTCCGGCCGGCATCATCTTCCTGGTGCTGTTCACCTACCCATGGATCGAGCGTTGGGTCACCCGGGACGACCGCGAGCACCATGTGCTGGACCGCCCGCGCAACGCCCCCACGCGGACCGCAATCGGCATGGCCGGCTTCACGTTCTACTGCGTCCTGTGGGCCTCGGCCAGCTCGGACCTGATAGCGACCCATTTCCACGTTTCGCTCAACGACGTCATCTACTGGCTCCGCGCGCTGTTCTTCATGGGCCCGATCCTGGCATTCATTGTGACCAAGCGGGTCGCCCTGGCGCTCCAGCGCAAGGACCGCGAGATTGCCCTGCACGGCCGGGAAACCGGACGCATCGTCCGGCTGCCGCACGGCGAGTTCATCGAAGTGCACGCGCCGCTCGATGACTACAAGCAGTACAAGCTGGTGGCCTTCGAGTCGCCGGTGCCGGACGCGCCGATCCCCAACCAGCGTGGGATCGTCACGCGCGGCGAAAAGCGCCGTGCCGCGCTGAGCCGGTTCTTCTTCGAAGACCGCGTCGCTCCGGCCACACCTGCCGAATTGGAGGCCGCGCACGACCACGGCCACCACGCCCAGGTTGAGGCAAAGGCGGAGGATTCCCAGGCCGTGATCCGCTAGCCAGGCGGAGGTCGGGGCCCATGGGCCCAGAAGAGGAGGTGTTGTTCCCGGATCGGTCCGGGAACAACCCCTCCTCTTGTCAGCTGTGCCTGTGATCGGCCGTCCTGGTGATCAGGTGTGCTTGTTCGCTGCCTTGCTCGCCCTTAGCTCTGCTTCCGGTTGGCGGAGTAGGCCCGCGGGGATCGGACACCCGGGCGCTGCAGCGGCACCCACAGCTTGTAGCGGTCGGCGCGGTAGAAGGACACGGAGTAGTCCACCATGGCCCGCGAAACGAAGGCATGCCGCTGGATCTTCAGCAGCGGCTCCCCCATGTCCACCTGCAGCAGCCGGGCAATGGACGGGGACGCCGCCGTCGCCTCAATCATGTCCTCGCCCCATTCCATGACCAGCCCGTACCGTTCGCTGAGCACGTTGTACAGCGACGTGGGGGGTGGATCATCAAGAATGCCGGGAACCCGGTGTGCCGGGATGAAGTTCTCGTCAACGCTCATTGGCTCGCCATCGGCCAGCAGCAGCCGTCGGAACCTGACGATCGGCTGCCCCTCCTCCAGCTGCAGCTCCCGGGCCAGCACCACGGTGGCCGGGATCTGTTCAAAGCTGAGCACCCGGGCTGCCGGGACCATGCCGCGGCGCTGCATTTCTTCGGTGTAGGAGGTGAGTTTCACCTGCAGGTCCATCTTGGGCCGGCTGACAAAAGTCCCCAACCCCACCACCCGCTCCAGGACTTCCTCAGCCACCAGGGAATCAATGGCCTGCCGCACGGTCATCCGCGCCAGGCCGAAGCGAACCGAGAGCTCGCGCTCCGAGGGAAAGGCTGCACCCGGTTGGAGCTGATGGGTGATGTAGTGGCGCAACAGTTCGCGCAGCTGCACGTGCAAGGCCGTCCCCGCCGTCCTGTCGATGCCCCCGGGGATCCGGTCTACCAGTTGTGCCACCTGCGTCCCTTCCGCTATATGTCTGCTAACAGCCTAGAGTGCGGCTAGTGTTTTTACTGCACCACCAACTGCTTTTACGCCGCAGGCCACACGCCTGGCGGCCGTCCGCACTTCACGCCCGCCGTGCCAACCGCCCCAGGAGTCTCCATGTCCACCCGGAAAGCCGTCGTAGCGGCCGCCGTAGGCCTGCACGCACGTCCCGCCGCGGTCTTTGTCCGCGCCGTCACCAGTACCGGCCTGCCCGTCACGCTGTCCCGTCCGGGCGAGCCGGGCGTTGATGCCCGCTCCCTGTTGGAGGTCATGACGGGCGACTTCAACTGCGGATGCGAAGTGGAACTGACCGTGGCAGGCACCGGCCACGACCCACACGCCGTGGAATACGCGCTGGACCGCCTGGCGGCGCTTTTGCGTACGGATCTGAGCACCGACCAGATCGACGCCGACACGGCTGAAATTACTCAAGCGGTCCCAAGCCAACAAGCAACTGGGCAGTAGCTTCTTGGCGTTGGATGCGCTGAGGTTGTCTGTTAGCGACAACCAGCACAGTGGGATTGGCGCCTGCGGTCGGTCCGATGGAACTCTGTTAGGCGAGATGTGTTTACTCGCGCTTGAGCGTCGCGGTCATTCCGATCTCCTCCTTTTTACCCCTACTGTTTCAGCGGCGCGAGTTGTATTTGCTTCGCAAGCGCGTAAGCGGCGGGACGATCGGTATCGCTCGCGACGAAAACACGGCCAATGACGAGTGCAGAATCGGCTGGCGAAGAAATCTGCATCATGCCGTTCGGTACAGTTCCCTTCCAGCCAGGACTGCTGAAAACATAGTCGCCGGCTTTGGTTCCGGTCGTACGTTTGCCGACGTAGGCAAAGTTGACGCTCTTAGTCGGGTCGGTGAACTGCACGCTGAAGTAACGACCGGCCATGTCCGGTACGTGCAGGACTTGCGGCCCCTTGCTCAAGTCGAGCCAACCACCGACGTAGAGCAGATCATCGGATCCTGTGGCCATAAGGCTCCCGCTCGCTGCAGACGGGGAGGGGGTATTGGGTACCGCGTACAGCGTGTTGACGGGGATCGGGCCGTCACCGAGCCCGTGCCTGACAATCGCCCTTTTGTAGCCACTAACCGTCAGACGCGGCCAGAGGTAGATGAAAGCCGGCACGCCGAGGCCCCATACGATGACCGCCGCGATGGCGAGGGTAATGATCCCGGCCCCGCTGGCGATCCGCCGGTAGATGACCAGTGCGAAGACCGCCAGTATGACGGCTGTCAGGGGACGTCCGTGCTTCAAGATGACGCGATTCATATCACTGCGCCCCTGACGATGCGCGGCAATTTGTAGGTGTCGTCGAGAATTGCGGCGCCAGGCAGATACACGCGGAACATCAGCTTGAACTTCCCGGCAGGAATTGGCAGCCAGTTCTGCTCGTGCCTGTTCGGAGCCTGATGCTGGAGATAGATGTCGACGGAACCATCGGAGTTCTGTGCGAGAGGTGAGCGGTCACCGACGCTATAGCGGTTGGTTGGATTGTTCACCATATACCCGACGATATCGGTCGGAGTGAGCGACCAGAAGGCGTCGTTCGGCGGGAGTTTCCCGGCAGGAAAATGCAGGATGTATCCATGCCCGCCGCTCAGCGTTTGCCCTGAGCCATCCACAGTACTCGTCCAGTACGCGGCCTCTTCAAACACATTGACGACGGGCAGGGCTTTGGCGCAGGCGGCCCGCACCAGGACTCCGTTGCCGGGCTGGCCGCATTGGCGGATGGCGCTCCAACCGTTGACAGTCGTTGTGATCGTCCTGCCCACGGCGTCCAGAATGAGAATCGCCGTTAAAAACGCCAGCGCGGCGCCGATGATTATCCCTTGCACGACGCCGGACTGTGAGACCCAGGCGAGGACACTTGCCATATGGGCACACTAGCACTGTCCTTCAAGATCAAAACGGACCGTGCCGATTCGCTCGGCACCAGACAGCCAAAGGGCCCGCCAGGACCGTTGATGCTCATGGCGCACCACGGCAACAGCGCTAGCGAAGCCCCCACCATACGCAAATGGCAGGAGCCCCGCCCACGGGGCGGAGCTCCTGCCATTTGTAATCCTGTTCCGGTCTGCTTTAGTGCGCGTGGTCCCCGCGGCTGTACTCGAAGACCCAGCCCACCAGGGCGACGACGGCAAGGCCGCCGGCGATGAACACGATCCACCAAGCCAGGGCGACGCCCAGGAAGCCGGTCGCGCAGGCGACGCCCAACACCAGCGGCCACCAGCTCCAGGGGCTGAAGTGCCCCTGCTCGCCGGCACCCTCGTGGATCTCGGCGTCGTGTCGGTCCTCCGGACGGGAGCCGACACGCTTGCCGGTGTAGTACAGGTAGAACCCGATCATGCCCGCCAGGCCGGCGACCAGCAGGAGAGCCAGCGAACCGACCCACTCGTCATAGTGGGTTACGATGCCGTACACGATCCCGACGATGACGAAGAAGACGCACAGGCCCCCAAAGAGCCAACTTTCGACCTTCATTAATGCTGTTCCCCTCTGTTTGCCGCGCCGAGCGCTGCGGCGACCGGTGACGCTGATTGCTGGAAGCTGGCCAGTTCCGGGTGGTGCAGGTCAAGGGCCGGCCGCTCCGAACGGATCCGGGGCAGCGAGGTGAAGTTGTGCCGCGGCGGCGGGCAGGAGGTGGCCCATTCCAGCGAGGCGCCGAAGCCCCAGGGATCGTCGACCTCGACCCGCTTCTTGCTGCGCCAGGTGATGTAGACGTTCCAGAAGAACGGGATCATCGACGCACCCAGGACGAAGGAGGAAATGGTGGAGAACTGGTTCATCCAGGTGAAGCCGTCCTCGGGCAGGTAGTCCGCGTAGCGCCGCGGCATGCCCAGCACGCCCAGCCAGTGCTGGATCAGGAACGTGCCGTGGAAGCCCAGGAACAGCATCCAGAAGTGGATCTTCCCGAGGCGCTCGTT
>DASYGM010000111.1:0-3845 GCA_035999715.1 Micrococcaceae bacterium
CAGGAAGTAAGGCCCGTAGGGAGTTTTCGCCTCCGCCCAGGCCGGATCGGCACCCAGGGAGAACCAGTTGTTTAGCGCCGAAATGCCTGTGGTGTAGGGGTTGAGCCCCTCCAGCACCAGGCGTCCCTGGCCGGTGTAGGCGTAGACGTCGCGGGAGAAAATGGGGACCGCGAACAGCATCGGGGCGCCCCAGGCAGTAATGGCCAGCACCACCGAGCGCAACGAGCCCGGTCCCCAGTCCCTGAGCCGCTGCCCCAACCGCAGCCAGGAGCGGATCAGCAGCATGGCGCCGACGGTCAGTAGGACGGTGGCAGTGGTGACGCCCCAGCCCTCGGTCCGCATGGCGATCACCAGCGGGTGCCTGACCATGGGCGAGCCGTTCGCGATCCAGCCAGCTCCGATGGAGCCAACAAAGATCATCAGCGAACCAATGAAGCCCTGGATGATGGCCACGTAGGCCCGCGGTTTCGACGCCTTCGACCCGGAGCCGGGCCTGGCTGCTGCTGCGGACTCCCCCGTTTTAAGCTCCGGCCGGCTTCCCGTGCTCACACGTGGTTCACCTGCCGTCATTCGCTGAAGTCCTCTGGTGGCTGGAGTTGGGCAAATCGGAACGGCCCGAAGGCGTCCAACAACTGCACCCATTTTAGCATCGGGGCACCGGGTACTTCCTGAAGGGCCGGCACGCGTCCCGTGTTGGAAGACCGGCTGGAAGACCGGCTGGACAACCTTGGCGGAGCGGTACATTTATCAGGTGCCTATATCCAATGAACGTATTGTCTGGATCGACTGTGAAATGACCGGTCTCAACCTCGAAGCCGACGCGCTGATCGAGGTGGCTGCCTTGGTGACGGACTCGGAACTGAACATCCTCGGTGAGGGAGTCGATGTCGTCATTAAGCCTGATCCCGGTGCGCTGCTGCAGATGAACGACTTTGTCCGGAACATGCACACCACCTCCAAGCTGCTGGACGAGCTGCCGGACGGGCTGACCATGGAAGAGGCGCAGGATAAGGTCATGGCGTACATCAAGGCGCACGTACCCGACCCCGGGAAGGCCCCACTGGGAGGCAACTCGGTGGGCACGGACAGGATGTTCCTGGCCCGGGACATGCCGGAGATCGTCGAACACCTGCACTACCGTGTGATCGATGTCTCCACCATTAAGGAGCTTTCCCGGCGCTGGTACGCACGGGCCTATTTCCAGGCCCCCCCCAAGCACGGCGGACACCGGGCACTGGGCGACATCCAGGATTCCATCAACGAGCTGCGCTACTACCGTGAAGCGGTGTTTGTCCCGGCACCCGGGCCGGATTCCGTCGCTGCCAGGGAAATAGCCAAAAACTTTTCCGGCTGAGGACCGCCTCCCGTTCTGCTCAGGGTGTGATCTTGGACAATTTGGGGCGTCGTGACGGCCCCGTGTCACAAGCACTGCCCAAGAGCGGGTAGACTGTTTGTCGCTGCCCATTGCGCCGCAGAGCGGAACCCAGGTTCCCGGCGTCGGGTTGGCACATGGTGGGATTAGCTCAGTTGGCAGAGCGCCTGGTTGTGGTCCAGGAGGTCGCGGGTTCAACCCCCGTATCTCACCCCAGGGTGTGAGGGCAGCCGCTCCGGCGGTTGGCTTTACCCGGTCAGAGGCCGCATTGGAACCTTCCGGTGCGGCCTTTGGCATGTGTTCCGCCGGCTGACCGACAGTAACTGCGGACCAGTTGTTGACCGCCAGTTGTTGAGCGCCAGTTGACCACCAGTAAGAGGAGCCTGCAAGGATGAAGCGCAAACTCTACGACGAAGACCACGAGCTGTTCCGCGACGTGGCCCGGGAGTTCAACGCCCGCGAGGTTGCCCCGAATTACGCCGGCTGGGATGCCGAGCACCTCATGCCCCGCCAGCTGTGGCGTGCCGCCGGTGACCAGGGGCTGCTGGGCCTGGCCGTACCGGAGGAGCTGGGCGGGATGGGCATGGCGGACTACCGCTTCCGGGCCGTGCTGGATGAGGAGTTCGCCCGCAGCAACCATCTGGCGGTGGGACTGGCCTTCCATCTGCACGACGACATGGTGCTCCCGCACCTGCTGGCCTACGGCTCCGACGACCTGAGGGAACGCTGGCTTCCCGGGATGGTCTCCGGCGAGATTGTCACGTCCATTGCCATGACGGAGCCGGGCGCCGGAAGCGACCTGCGTGGCATCCGCACCAAGGCGGTCCGGGACGGGGACGACTGGCTGATCACCGGCCAGAAGACCTTCATTGGCAACGGTATCTCCGGCGACGCGGCGCTGGTGCTGGCCCGCACCGACGGCAGCTCCGGCCGCGGCTCCTTCGACTCCTTCTCCCTGTTCATGGTGGCCAAGGGCCAGGGCTACAGCACCGGCACCCAGGTGGACAAGATGGGCCTGAAGGCCTCGGACACCGCGGAGCTGTTCTTCGACAACGTCCGGGTCCCCGGCGCCGACCTGGTCGGCGAAGTGGGCCACGGCCTGAAGTACTGCGCTGCGCAGCTCCCGCAAGGCCGGCTGGCCATCGCGGTGGCCTCCTCCGCCGTCGCCCGTACCGTCTATGAGGACACCGTGGCCTACACCAAGGACCGCGACGCGTTCGGCGGCCGGATCATCGATTTCCAGAACAGCCGCTTCACGCTGGCGGACATCCTCACCGAGGTCGAGGTCACCGAGACCTATGTGGACCAGGCCATGCTCGCCTTCAACGACGGCGAACTGGACGCCGCCTCGGCCGCCCGCGCCAAGCTGTGGGCCAGCGAGCGGGTCAAGTCCATCACCGACCGCTGCCTGCAGCTGCACGGCGGCTACGGCTACATCCTTGAATACCCGGTTGCGCAGGCCTACCTGGCCGCCCGGCTGCTGACCATCTTCGGCGGGACCAGCGAAATCATGCGCGACGTCGTCGGCCGCGAAATCGCCGGCTGACCCCCACCCCACTAGCCCAAAGGATTGCTTCCATGACCGTCCACCCGATCACCGTCCTCGGCGAGCCCGTGCTGCACCGCCGTGCCGCCGAGGTGAAGCACTTCGACGACGGGCTGCGCACGCTGATCGACGACATGTTCGAGACCATGGACGTCGCCAATGGCGTGGGACTTGCGGCGCCCCAGATAGGCGTGGGGCTGCGGGTTTTCACCTACCGGATGAAGAACGACGACGGCGTCCCCCCGCGCGGCGTGCTGGTGAACCCCTCGCTGGTGTTGGGGAAGATCTCCGGGAACACCCCGGACCCGGATGAAGAGTCCGAGGGCTGCCTGTCCGTACCCGGCGAGCACTTCCCGCTCAAGCGTGCCGAATGGGCCCGGGTCACCGGCTTTGACGGCGGCGGCAACCGGATTGAATTCGAGGCCACGGGCTGGTTTGCCCGCTGCATGCAGCACGAGTACGACCATCTTGACGGCAAGCTCTACGTCGACCGGCTCAAGGACCGCTACGCGCGCAAGGCCCGCCGGCTGGCCAAGGACCAGGGCTGGGGCGTGCCCGGACTGACCTGGATGCCCGGAGTCGACCCGGACCCCTTCGGCCACTAAAATCGCCCTCATCAGGATCAGCACCACTGAGATTGAGGAGTGTTAGGGATGGCCGAAGTACTGCTCTTCCACCATGCGCAGGGACTCACTCCCGGCGTCACCGCCTTCGCCGACGAGCTGCGGACCGCCGGGCACGTCGTGCACACACCCGATTTGACCAAGCGGGTGTTGGCCTTCCTTGGCCGCTGACAGCCCTCCGTGGCCCTTGTTGCGCGCACCCCGGAGAAGCCAGGGCCCGCACCCCAGCCCTGCCGACGTTCTTGACTGGCTGGGGGCAGAGCCTGCCGACCGCGCCGACTGCGAACATCTGCTGGCAGGTGAG
>DASYGM010000201.1:0-6649 GCA_035999715.1 Micrococcaceae bacterium
CCCGGTTGAGGTCCCGTGCTCGTCCACTTCTTCTTCCTTAACCGCTCAAGTGCCAACAACCGCTCATAGTGCCAACACGTTCTGCCCCCGGGGAATTCCTCTAGTCTATGCCCGGCTACCCGGCCCGTTGGACGGGCACGGGGTTGGGATTGGCCGGGATGCGAATTAAGACAGGATCGGCCGGCACCTTGTGCCGGCCGATCCCCCATCCCGTCCGCGTTATGCGGTGACGCTGCCGTCGTCGGCCGTCAGTACCGCCGACTTCTCCGCGGCGCGGCGCTGCTGCACACGCTTGGCCTGCTTCACCAGCGCCGGCTCCTGGGAGCGCAGCCAGGCGTACATAGGTGCAGCGATGAACACCGTGGAGAAGGTGCTGATGATGATGCCGATAAACAGGGACAGGGACAGATCCCGTAGCGTTCCGGCGCCAAGCAGGAAGGCGCCAATGAATAGGATCGAGGCGACCGGCAGGACCGCGACCATCATGGTGTTGATGGACCGGACCAGCGTCTGGTTGACGGCCAGGTTCACTTCCTCCGCGAAGGTCCGCCGGGTCGAGGAATTAATGTCCGAGGTGTTCTCACGGATCTTGTCAAAGACCACCACGGTGTCATAGAGCGAGTAGCCCAGGATGGTCAGGAACCCGATGACGGTCGACGGCGTGACCTCGAAATCACTTGCGGCGTACACGCCGATTGTGGTGACCACTACGACGAGCAGCCCAATCACGGCGGCAACGGACATCCGCCAGGTCCGGAAGTACAGGGCCATGAGCACCGCTGCCAGCACAATGAAGATGCCCAACCCCAACAGCGCCTGTTTCGTGACGTCCGCACCCCAGGTGGGACCGATAAAGGTGGAGGTTACCTTGTCGTCGCTGACCCCATACGCTTTGATCAGCGCGGCCTTGACTTTGATGGTCTGATCGTCGGTGAGCTTGTCCGTCTGGATCTGCATCGTATTGCCGGCAATGTTGGTCACCCGAGGCACCGTGGTGGACACGACGTCCGTCACTGCCCGCTCGCCGCGCAGGGTATCCGTGTTCTGGACATTGGAAACGGTGAACTCGGACCCGCCGCGGAACTCGATGCCCAGGTTGAAACCACCTTTAAGGAAAGGAATCAAGATGGACAACAGGACGCAGACGGCGGCAACCGTGAACCAGATCTTCCGTTTGCCCACGAAGTTGTAGGAGCGTTTGCCCGAATAGAGCTCGTTACCGAAGGTGGCGAAGCTGGTCATTATTTGTTCTCCTTGGATGCGCCCTTGGACACGTCTGTTGAGGACCCGGGGCTACCCGCGGACCGACTGCCCGCCAACTGTTCCTGCCTGGCTGCGAGCCGGCGTTCCGCAATGGTCTGCCGGCGCTCCGCCTCGGCCAGCGCACCCGCATTTTTGCCCCTTCCCCTTCCTGCTGGTGCAAGATCCGGAGTCCGGATCCGGCCCGCACCGCGGTAGAGCGGAATGGCACCAAGGCGCTTCGGGTCAAGCCCGGAGAAGCGGTGTCCTTCGCTGAAGAACCGCGTCGTGGCGAGCAGTTGCAGGGTGGGATGGGTGAACATGAAGACCACGATCAGGTCCGCGATGGCGGTCAGGCCCAAGGTAAAGGCAAAGCCGCGCACGTTTCCAACGCTGACAAAGTACAGCACGACGGCGGCCAGCAAGTTGACCGCCTTGGAGGCCAGGACGGTGCGCTTGGCGCGGCGCCAGCCGTTCTCCACCGCAGCGACCAGCCCCCGGCCCTCTCGGAGCTCGTCCCGGATGCGTTCAAAGTAGACAATAAATGAGTCGGCTGTCTGGCCGATGGCCACGATCAGGCCGGCCACACCGGCCAGGGACAATCGGTAGTTGGCCGTCCAGCCCAGGATCGCAATGGCCAGGTAAGTCAGGCCACCGGCAACCACCAGGGAGATAATCGTAACGAAGCCCAGTGCCCTGTACTGGAACAGCGAATAGACCACCACCAGCAGCAGGCCGATGACACCTGCCAGCAGGCCCATTTCCAGCTGCTGTCCGCCCAGGGTCGCAGAGATCTGTTCCTCGCTCTGGATGTCGAAACTGATCGGCAGGGCACCAAATTTCAGCTGATCGGACAGCGCCTTGGCCGAAGTCTCGGTGAAATTGCCGGAAATCTGCGAGTTGCCGTCGGTGATGGCTGCCTGCGAACGTGGAGCAGAGACCACCTGGTCGTCCAGGACAATGGCAAACTGGGCCTTCGGGTCGTTCTGGTTCGCAGTGTAGTAGCCGTACAGGCGCGTTGTGACGGCCTTGAACTTCGCGGCACCGTCGCTGTTGAATTTCAGGTTCACGACCCACTGATTGGTGGTAGTGCCCTGCGAGCCCTGCTGCAAGCCGTAGCTGGCGTCGCTGATGTCCTTGCCCGGCACTTCCACGGGTCCCAGGATGTATTTGGTCTGGGTGTCCGGTTCACAGGCGACCATCGGCTTGGTCGGATCAGCATTCGTCGGCGGCGGAGTGACCGGCGGAACGCAACTGGTGGTTTCAAAGGTCTTATATAAGGCCGCATCGATCCAGTTGTCGTCACTGGCGTTCTTGGGAGCCGCGGTCGGCTTGGGCAGCTTGTCATCGGGCAGCAGCTGGTCCTTGGGCGTTGCCGCGCCGGCGCCGGCCTGGATCACCGGCCGGAAGGCCATGTCCGCCGAGGCCTTGATCAGGTTCCGCGTCTCCGTGCTCGGCGTACCGGGCAGGCTGACCACCACATTGCGGCCGGACTCCGTGCTGATCTGGGCTTCTGCCACACCGGTTCCGTCCACACGCTGGCGGATGATGGCGACGGCCTGGTTGAGCTGGTCGGCATTGATAGTGGAACCCGTGCCACCGGCCACCTTGGGCGCCAGGATCATCTGCGTCCCGCCCTCCAGATCAAGGCCAAGCTTCGGGGCCCAGCTGGCGTTGCCAAACATGGAGCCGCCGCCGAGCAGCATGGCCAGGGCAATGAAGATAATCCCGAGCCACAGGAGGGTCCTGCGGGCCAGGGATGTCGGGCGGGATCTTGCCATCAAGGGTACTTTCTATTCGTCACAGGCCATAGACACGGCTGGGAGGCTCCGGCCCGGGAGGGCGGAGCCTCCGGCTGCCCGGCGCAGCGGATGCCGCGCCGGGAGCAGGCTACTTGTCCGTGCTGCTGTCTTTGTCCTGGTCGTCGTGCTTGTTGAGGTTCAGCCGGGCCAGGGACTCCTGGCTGGTCTCCCCTGCCTGGGTCCGGAACGCTCCGTCGTCGGTAAGCGAAGAGGCATCATCGGGGACAGAGTCCGTGGGCTGCTCAGGGGCCAGGATCTTGGTGATTGTCTGGCGGTGGACGGTGGCGGTGTTGCCTGGGGAGAGCTCAAGGACAACCTTGTTCTCCGCCTCGTCGATGGCCAGGACGGTGCCGAACAGTCCGAAGTTGGTCATCACGGAAACGCCCGTGGCCATTTTTGCCTGCTGATCCTGCTGCGCCTTCTTGGTCGCCTTCTGCCGGCGGAACATCATGAAGATGAAGATGGCGAAGACGGCCAGCAGGATCAGGGTCATAGGGTCGAAGCCACCAGCGCTGGCGTTGGCGTCGGCTGCAAGGGCAGGGGCGGTGGCGTCGGCCAGAATGCTTGTGAACACAGCTAAGTTCCGTTCGTTTTTTCAATGATTGATGCCCGGGATGGTATGGCACGTGCCGGACGTCATACCAGTCTAAGCTGTTTTCCTGAATACCGCGTGTTAAGGCACGTCCTGCAGCCAGTCGGGGACGTCTTCCTGCCCTAGCGATTCCACGGCGAACAGGGCGGGTGCGCCCGCAGCGAACGCCTGAGCCGGCATTTCCAGTCCCAGGTGGTCCCAGGCGGCCGCCATGGCGATGCGTCCCCGGGGCGTGCGGCCCAGCAGCCCTTCCCGGACCAGGAACGGCTCGGCCACCGTTTCCACCGTTTCCGGTTCCTCGCCCACGGCGATGGCCAGGGTGGACAGTCCCACTGGTCCGCCGTTGAATTTGGTGATCAGCGCATGCAGGACGGAGCGGTCCAGCCGGTCCAGGCCGCGCGCGTCCACCTCGTACATGTCCAGGGCGGCCGACGCGGTCCGCGCGTCGATGCTGGCAACTCCGTGGACCAGGGCCCAGTCCCGCACCCGGCGCATCAGCCGGTTGGCGATCCGGGGCGTGCCGCGGGAGCGACCGGCGATCTCGGCGAAGCCGGCGCTGGTCAGCTTCAGGTCCAGCAGGCCGGCGGACCGGCGCAGCACCAATTCCAGTTCCTCCACGGCGTAGAACTCCAGATGGCCGGTGAAGCCAAAGCGGTCCCGTAGCGGCCCGGGCAGCAAACCGGCCCGGGTGGTGGCCCCGACCAGCGTAAACGGGGGAAGTTCCAGCGGAATGGCGGTGGCCCCGGCACCCTTGCCCACCACAATGTCCACCCGGAAGTCCTCCATGGCCATGTAGAGCATTTCCTCCGCCGGGCGGGACATCCGGTGGATTTCGTCCAGGAAGAGGACCTCCCCTTCGGACAGCGAGGACAAAATGGCGGCCAGGTCTCCGGCATGCTGGATGGCCGGACCGGAACTGATCCGCAGCGGGGCGTTCATTTCCGCCGCGATGATCATGGCCAGCGTGGTCTTTCCCAGCCCCGGCGGGCCGGACAGCAGGACATGGTCCGCACTGCGGCCACGCAGCCGGGAGGCCTCCAGGACCAGGGAGAGCTGCCGCCGGACGCGCTGCTGGCCCACAAAGTCCGCCAGGTTCTTGGGCCGCAGTGCGGCCTCCAGGACGCGCTCCTCCGGCTCACCTGCCGCGGAGACCAGCGACTCGGGCTGCTGCTCAGCCACGCGCGCCCACCTTCCCTCCGGCGCGCGCCCCGTCCTGGCCCAGCCAGCGCAAGGTGGCCCGCAGGATCGCCGCGACGTCGCCGGAGCGCAGCAGCTCGCCGTCGTCCGCCGTCGCCTCGTCAATGCTGGCAGCGGCGTCCTTTTCCGACCAGCCCAGCCCCGTCATCGCGGCGATCACCTGCGGCTTCCATGCTGCCTCCACGGGCGAGTTGCCGGCTCCGGTCCCGTGCGGCACCAGTTTGCCCGCCAGTTCCAGGACGATGCGGCCGGCCACCTTGGGACCGATGCCCGGCACCTTGGTGAAGGTCTTGCCGTCCCCGCCGGATACCGCCACCCGGATGTCCTCCGGCTCCAGCACCGCCAGCACCGCCAGCGCCAGACGCGGGCCAATACCACCGACCGTGAGCAGCACGTCGAACACCTCGCGTTCGTCGCTGCTGCCAAAGCCGTAGAGGGTCATCGAATCCTCGCGCACAATCATCGATGTGGTGACAGTGGCCTCCTGGCCCAACCGCAGCCCACCCAGGGTTTTCGGCGTGGCGTTGACCAGCATGCCCATGCCATTGACATCCACCACCGCGCAGGAGAGTCCGATGTGGGCCACGGGTCCACGGACAAAGCTGATCATTGAAATCTCTCCTGGATGGAATTAAAAGCTGGATGGAATTAAAAGCTGGCTGGAATCAAAAGCAGATGAACCGAACATATTTACTAATAGGCTACCCAGCCGGACCGACAATCAGCCGTCACGCCACGCACTAGCGCCAGTTGTGACCGGATTTTTCCTTGTTCCGCTTGGCCTTGGCCTCAGCGTCGCGCCACAGTTTCTGCGCGGCTGTCTGGGCGGGCTTCCCCGGACGGGCGGACGACGACGGCGTCGGCTGCGGTGGCGCGCCGGCCGGGCCCGGGGCCGGCCCAAGCAACGGTCCGCGCCGCCACGCGTGGGCAATGGCCAGCGCCAGCGCATCAGCGGCATCGGCCGGGGTGGGGGCAATGTCCAACCGGAGGATCTTCGTGACCATCCTGGTCACCGCCGCCTTGTCCGCCCGCCCGGTGCCCGTCACAGCCGCTTTGACCTCGGAGGGGGTGTGCAGGGCAACAGGGATACCGCGGCGGGCGGCTGCGGCAATGACGATGCCGGAGGCCTGCGCCACACCCATCACGGTGCTGACGTTGAGTTGGGAGAAGACGCGTTCCACGGCCAGTACGTCGGGCCGGTGCAGGTCCAGCCAGATGTCGATTGACTCGGCGATCACCAGCAGGCGGGCGTCCAGGCCCTGATCAGGCGTGCTGCCCACCACTCCGACGGCCACCAGGGTGGCCATCCGGTTGGCGGCGACGTCCACCACGCCCAGCCCGCAACGGGTCAGGCCTGGGTCCACCCCCAGGACACGCAGGGTCAGTCCTCGTCCAGCTGCGCCATGACTTCCGGGCTCATGTCGGCATTCGAGTAAATGTTCTGCACGTCATCGAGGTCTTCGAGCGCATCGTAGATCTTCATGAATTTACGGGCGCCGTCGACGTCGAGTTCCACCTGCATGGAGGGGACAAAGCCGGCCTCATCCGTCTCATACTCGATGCCGGCCTCGGCCAAGGCACTGCGGATTGCCGGAAGGTCCTGCGGTTCGGAGATCACCTCGAAATTCTCCCCTTCGTCCTTGACCTCCTCCGCGCCTGCGTCCAGGACGGCCATCAGCAGGTCATCCTCGGCCAGGCCGTTCTTGGGCAGCGAGACGATGCCCTTGCGGGTGAACATGTACGCCACCGAACCCGGATCGCCCATGTTCCCGCCGTTGCGCGAGACGGCCAGCCGGACGTCGGAGGCGGCGCGGTTCTT
>DASYGM010000245.1:0-5680 GCA_035999715.1 Micrococcaceae bacterium
CTTGCCGGCTACCTCAACATCGTCTACTTCGACAACAACGTCTACGGCATCGAAGCGGCCGCCAACTACTATTTCGGCGTCCATGCGAAGGACCTGACGCTCCCGCAGGCTGCCACCCTGGCCGGCGTCGTCAATGACCCCGCCTATTACGACCCGATCAACCAACCGCAACACGCCGTCGACCGCCGCAATACAGTGCTGGACAAAATGCTCCAGCAGCACAAGATCAGCCAGGCCCAGCATGATGCTGCGCTCAAGGGCCCCATCGGCCTCAATGCCCACCCGATCAGCCAAGGGTGTGTGGCAGCAACCACTGCCCCTTACTTCTGCGATTACGTTGAACGGCTGATCCTGAACGACCCGGACTATGGGTCCAACGAGGAGGCACGCCGCAACTTCCTCTACCGCGGCGGCCTGACCATCCAGACCACCCTGGATGCCAACCTGCAGAAGTTGGCCCAGGACCAGGTTGCCGCCACCATCTCTGGAGCCGACCCGCTGCAGCGCGGCGCGGAGCTGACCAGCATCCAGCCGGGCACCGGTAAGGTCCTCACGATGGCGCAGAACACCACCTACAACCCGGCCAACGCCCCCGGCAACTACATGGGAAACTTTGCGCTGCCCCAGTTCGACCTCAATGGGCAGCCGCTGGATGGGGCCGGCGGGTTCCAGATCGGCTCCACGATGAAACCCTTCGTCTTCGCCCAGTGGCTTAACGCCGGAAAGTCGATGAACACGATCCTCAACGGCGCCGTCCGTGTCTACCGGGTCGGCTTCCCCTGGAAGAATTCCTGCGGAACCACTACCGGATCCTATGACCCGGCCATTGGGCAGGATCCGCTACCCAATGACGACGCGAACCACTACTATCCGATGACGGTGCTGCAGGGGCTCTACCAGTCCATCAACACCATCACTTTCCAGTCGGCGACGCAGTTGGACTTCTGCGAGATCCAGAAAATGGCCACCGCTGCCGGGGTCATGGACGGACACACCAACAAACCGTACGACGTTTCAAGCATCGCCAGCCTGATCGGTACACAGGACGTGGCACCGCTGACCCTGGCCGATGCCTTCGCCACCTTCGCCAGCGGCGGTGTCCGATGCAATCCCATCGCCCTTGCCTCCGTCACGGACGGCCAGGGAAAGAAGTACCCGGTCCCCGGGGCCAACTGCCAACAGACCATCAGTCCCCAGGTTGCAGCTGGCGTGGCCTACGCCCTCAAGGACGTCCTGACCAAGGGGTCCGGCTATTACATCCCGGTCAACAAAAGCAGCTACGACATTTTCGCCAAGACCGGCACCACCGACGGGAACACCATGACCTGGACGGTGGGCGCCAGCGCCGGTATCTCCACGGCTTCCTGGTTCGGCAGTTACCAGGGCATCGGTCCACAATGGGTGAACCAGAACATCACCATCAATGGCAGGTTCTACCCCGTGGTTGACGGGGCAGACCTGGCCGGCGGCCAATGGGCCCGGCTGATGAACGTTGCCGCCCCGCAATTCAACACCGGCCCCTTCCCCCAGCCGCGGGCCTCCATGCTCAGCGGATCATCGGACCTGACGGCACCGGCGCCCGGGACGCAGGCGCCCGGCCCGCAGGCTCCGCCCGCTCCGGCACCGCCGGCAGCGAAGGCCCCCGCTCCGCCGCCGCCAGCTCCGGCTCCCCCCGCGCCGCCGCACAAGGGGAAGAAGCACTGACGGCTGGCAACCCGGCCGGCGTGGGACTAATTCGCGCCGTGCCGTAGTTAACCCCTCGAAGCCGCCTCACGGTTCCAAGCATCCCGGAGTTTTTGACCGCAGCGGTTGCATCCATCAGACCGCCCCCGCCAGCCAACCGAAACGAGCACCAGTGACAGCACCGTCCGCCGACGGAATCGGCTTCCGCTCCAAGCGCGGTCCAATCCTGATCGCCCTGATGCTCTCCACCGGCCTGGTCGCCATCGACTCGACCATCGTGGCGACGGCGGTGCCCTCGATTGTGCACGACGTCGGCGGGTTCTCGTCCTTCCCCTGGCTGTTCTCCGCCTACCTGCTGGCTCAGGCTGTCTCCGTCCCGGTCTATGCGAAGCTCTCCGACATGCTGGGCCGCAAGCCGCTCATCCTCACCGGCATCGGCCTGTTCCTGCTCGGCTCCATCCTGTGCGGGTTCGCCTGGAGCATGGCCGCCCTGATTGCCTTCCGGGTCCTACAGGGCCTGGGCGCCGGAGCCGTCCAGCCGATGGCCGTCACCATTGCCGGGGACATCTACACGCTGGCCGAGCGGGCCAGAGTGCAGGGCTATCTTGCCAGTGTCTGGGCGGTGTCCTCCGTGGTCGGCCCGACGCTGGGCGGGGTGTTCTCCACGCTGGGGATCTGGCGCGGCATCTTCCTGGTGAACGTACCGCTGTGCCTGCTGGCCGGCTGGATGCTGATCCGGACCTTCCACGAGAACATTGACCGCACCCGGCACCGCGTTGACTACCTCGGCGCGGGGCTGCTGACCATCTCGCTGAGCCTGATCATCCTCGGCGCGCTGGAAGGTGGCCAGGCCTGGGCATGGAACTCCCCTGTCAGCATCGGCGTGTTCGCCGTCGGCGCCGTTGTGTTCACCGGCTTCCTGCTGGTGGAGCGCCGGGCCGCCGAACCGGTGCTGCCGCCTTGGGTCGTTTCCCGGCGGCTGCTGACGACGACGGCGCTGATCGCTTTCGGGGTGGGTGCGGTTCTGCTCGGCCTCACCTCCTACGTTCCCACCTTCCTCGAGGGTGCCTTGTCGACCTCGCCGATCCTGGCCGGCCTGGCACTGGCAGCGCTGACCCTGGGCTGGCCGATCAGCGCCTCCCAATCCGGGCGGCTGTATCTGCGGATCGGTTTCCGGACCACCGGGCTGATCGGCATTTCCGTCTCGGTCGTTGGCACCGCCGTACTGGCGCTGACCGCCTCAACGCCCAACGTCCTGCTGGTCGCGGGCAGCTGCTTCATCGTCGGGCTCGGGCTGGGACTCGTTGCGACCCCAACACTCATCGCCGCGCAGTCAAGCGTGCAGTGGAACGAACGCGGGGTGGTCACAGGCACCAACCTCTTTGCCCGCTCCATTGGCAGTGCCCTGGGGGTTGCCGTCTTCGGCGCCGTCGCCAACGCCGTCTATGCCCGCACCCCGCACGGCAGCACCGACCCGCACACCATCATCTCGGCGTCGTCGGCGGTCTTCCTTGCCGTGCTGATCAGCGCCGTACTCACCGTCGTCGCGGTCCTTGCTATGCCTGCCCTGGTCCGGCAACACGCTGGACAACTGACTCCAGCCACACCCGAAGGAGACGCCCGGTAAGGGTCTGGACATCATCGACCCCGGCCAAGCTATGAAGGCTAAGCTTCGAGGCGACGGAACCAACGATCCGGGAGGCAAAGCCATGCTGAGCAAACAGGCATTTGAGGAGAACGGGCTGCGCACCTACGTCCTCGTGCTGGACAAGGGCGACGAAGCGTTCGAACAGATCACCTCCTTCGCCCAGCAGAACGGCATAACGGGGGCCAGTCTGACTGCCATCGGCGCTTGCCGGGGAGCCACTCTGGGCTACTTTGACCCCGAAACACTCAAATACCGAAGCACCCGTTTCGATGAACAGATGGAATTGCTCTCCCTGATCGGGGATATCGCCACCAAGGACGGTAAGCCGGCACTGCATGCCCACCTGGTCCTTGGCCGCAAGGACTCGTCAGCGATTGGCGGGCACCTCCAAAAACTTGAGGTATTTCCGACCATGGAGATTGTGCTCACCGAAACGCCGGCGCACCTGCGCAAGCGCATCGATCCGCAGACCGGGCTGGCCCTCATCGCACTCCAGGAGTCGGGCAGCGACTGAACTTACGCAGCCGGTCACGCAGGCCCTGCCCCGACCGGCTACGGGAGCAGTTTCCGGGGACGCCGCACCTACGCCCGATATGAAAGAATTGGGCATGCGCCCGATGCAGAATTCCAGCCGATTGAACCATGTCCGGTACGATCTGCGGGGCCCCGTCCAGCACGTGGCCAAGCAGATGGAAGCCGAGGGACACAGCATCCTCCGGATGAATCTGGGCGACCCGGCACCGTTCGGGCTCGAAGCCCCGGAGTCCATTGTGGTGGATATGATCCACCACCTGCGCGGAGCCCAGGGTTACAGCGATTCCAAGGGCATCTTTTCCGCCCGGACCGCGATCTCGCAGTACTACCAGACCAAGGGCCTGATGCAGATCGGGGTCGAGGACATCTTCATCGGCAACGGGGTCAGCGAACTCATTTCCATGACGCTGCAGGCCTTCCTGGAGAACGGCGACCAGGTCCTGATTCCCTCCCCCGACTACCCGCTGTGGACCGCTTCGGTGATGGTCAGCGGCGGGGAGGCGGTGCACTACCGGTGCGACGAGCAGAACAACTGGTGGCCTGATATGGCAGATGTCGAGGCGAAGATCACCGATCGCACCCGCGCTATTGTCATCATCAACCCGAACAATCCCACCGGCGCCGTCTACCCCCGCCCTATCCTGGAGCAGTTCGTGGAACTGGCCCGCCGGCACGACCTGGTCCTGTTCTCCGACGAGATCTACGAAAAGATCACCTTCGAGGACGCCGTCCACCTGCACACGGCTTCGCTGGCCGGAGACCTTCCGGTGCTGACTTTCTCCGGCCTTTCCAAGGCGTACCGGATGCCCGGCTACCGGGCTGGCTGGGTCGCCATCTCCGGGCGCCGCGCGGCCACCGCCGCCTATCGGGAATCACTGGAACTGCTGGCTTCGCTGCGGCTGTGTCCCAATGTCCCCGCCCAGCACGCCATCCAGACCTCATTGGGCGGCTACCAGAGCATCAACGACCTGGTGAAGCCCGGTGGCCGGTTGCGGGAACAACGCGATCTGGCCTGCCGGCTGCTTAACCAGATACCGGGCGTCAGCACCGTCCCGGCCGCCGGAGCCATGTACCTGTTCCCCAGACTGGATCCGGCCGTTTACCCGTTCAGCAACGATGAGCAGTTCGTTTTGGACCTCCTGCAGGAACAGAAAATCCTTGTCTCGCACGGCACGGCGTTCCATTGGCCCGCACACGACCACTTCCGGTTCGTCATCCTGCCCTCCGAGGAGGACATCAAGGAGGCGGTCCGGCGGATTGATGCGTTCCTGGCTACCTATCGCAACAGGACGGACGACGACGGCGCAGCGCGGGTGCAGGGCCAGCTCGAGGAAGTGACACCGACAGCCGCCGCACGCGCGGAATGAACGCCGACGGCCCGAACCGGAGGAAGGCCAACGCGGCAGGGGGCCGGGCCTTCCGCGTCGCGGTCCGGCTAGGAGCGGCCTCCCATGCCGTCCGCACGCGGCTGGCGCGGAGCTGGAACTTCGTCCCGCAGGTGGTTGCCTACCCGTCGTACGGCACCACCAACCGGGTGCGGGTGCTTGGACGCGTGCTGCTCGCCAGCCCGGTCCACGGCGCCAACCGGGGGTTACGTGGGGCGCCGGCCGGAACGGAAAACATCCGCGGCTGGCGGGCCTTCACCAGTGTTCCCATCCAAAACAGCCCGGTCGACATCGAAATCGGCGGGACGGTCCACCAGGTCCACGCGGACCCGGGCGGCCTGGTTGACACCGTCATCGACGTCCAGCTGGGCCCGGGATGGCAGACTGCGGTCCTGCGTGCTCCGGGCACAGCAGCCGTCGAAGCTCCCGT
>DASYGM010000254.1:0-16391 GCA_035999715.1 Micrococcaceae bacterium
ACGACGACGCTGGCGAGAGTATGCGGTCGACGGCCGGAGCTTACGTTCCGGGCCCGACGTTCCAGGGAATGTGCTGCCGGACGTCGGTCAGGCCCATGCTGACCTCCACGAAGAGGTCGTCCAGCATGTATTCGTCCACACCCAGGATCTGCAGCCAGTGCCCGGCTCCTGCAGCCGCCCCTTCCAAGGATTGGCTGGCAACACATACTCCGGTTTCCGTATCGATCCGCACCGCCGTCCGTCCCGGGAAGAGCAGGGGATAGCCGGGGTAGGAGGCCTGGTACGTCGGATTCGGGGTGAGGACGCTCTCCAGTGCCCGGCGGCCCTCATGGTCGACGACGGAAACGGGGCCAATCTCGGCGACGTTCGCGAACGGGAAGTCCAGCGGAACGGGTGCATTGCCGGCCAATTCCACCGGATCCAGCATGGCGGCGAACCTCTGGTCCCCGAAGGCCGGCTCCCCGTAGCCCGCCTCCGGCCGCCGGCGGACCAGGCCGTCGTCGTCGTACACCGGGGTGACCAGGTGGGCGGGGAGCAGCCAGGGTTTGCGCCGACCGCTGATGTAGAGGCTGTCCTTGGAGTCATTGATGCCGGTGGTGCTGAACAGCAGCGTCCCGTCGGGGGCTTCCACCCGCAGCGCCTTCGGCCGCCGGAGCCAGCAATTCACCGGCGGCAAGGAGCCAGCAGCGGAGGTGGACCAGCCGCTGGCAGGTGCCGGAGTGGTCTGTCCGGCGCTTTGTCCCGTGGCGCCTTGTCCGGCTTCGGCGACCGGCAGTAAACGCATCTGGAAGCGCAGGCTCTGCCATTTCCAAGGAGAGGACCTGCACAGGTTCCGGAAGTGGTTCGCAGCATCCAGGGAGGGATCCATATCCACAGCATACCCGCGGGCTGTAGGCCGGATCTGCCCTATCCAGTAGCATCCAGCTATGATCACACGGTTGGCGGGGCTGTGGCAGGACAAACCATTCTCCTTCTGGTTGCTGGCGCTTGCCTGCCTGTATTTCGGGGTCATCGCCCTCTGGCTGAGCATGGTTGACATCCGCAGCCACCGGTTGCCCAACCGCATCATCTTCCCCTCCTACGCCGTGGCCGGGATCCTACTGCTGGCGGCGCTCCTGGCGGCAGGTGACCCCGGCGGGGCGCTGAGGACGGTGCTGGGCGGGGTTGGCCTGTGGTTCTTCTACCTCCTGCTGAGGCTGATTTACCCGGCGGGGATGGGGCTGGGCGACGTCAAGCTGGCGTTCCTGCTGGGGCTGTACCTGGGCCATCTTGGCTGGACGCACCTGCTATACGGCACCATGGCAGCGTTCCTGCTCGGCGGGTTGTGGGGAGCGGGACTGATTCTCTCCCGGCGCGGCAGCGGCAAAACCAGAATCCCGTTTGGCCCGTTCATGCTCTCCGGTGCATTGGGGGCGATGCTGCTGGCCGCGGGATAGGTCCGGGACGCGGATAGGCTGGGCGCATGCCTACCCCCGAGTTTGTGCTCAAGCTGCGCGAAAAAATCGGCCACGATCTGCTCTGGCTGCCGGGCGTCACGGCGGTGGTGTTCGACGGCGTCGGCCGGGTCCTGCTGTGCCAGCGCGCAGACACCGGGCACTGGACGCTTATCACCGGCATGCTGGACCCGGGCGAGGAACCCGGGCCAGGTACCGTCCGCGAGGTCCTGGAGGAGACCGGCGTGGTGGCCGAAATCGAGGGCCTGGTGGCGGTGCACAGCCAGGAGGCGATTGAGTTTCCCAATGGCGACAAGTGCCAGTTCCTGAACCTGGTGTTCCGGGGGCGGGCGGTTGCTGGCGAGGCGAGGGTGAACGACGACGAGTCCGTTGCCGTGGGCTGGTTTGCCCTCGACGAGCTGCCGGAGCTGTCCGGCCGGCACCGGCAGCGGCTGCAGTGGGCTCTGGATTACGACGGCTGCACATACTTTCAGCGCTGAGTTGGCCTCGGCTCCGGTCGCCGGTTGAGGTGTGGGAAAGTGACGCTAAAGGCCGTCGAAGGGGCTGTCGAAGCGGCGTATCCCTCACCTCAACCGGGGGGCTCAGTGGTGGCCGGCGTCCTCAAGCTGGCGGCCGTCGTCGTGCGCCTCGAAAGCCGAACCGCCGTCCACCACCTCGGAAGGCCCGGCATCGTCGGGCGTCCCGGAGACCGGAGCGCCCCCGCCGGATCCGCTGGAGCTGCCCGCGCTGGAGCCCGCACCCGCCGATCCGGCGCGCAATTCCGCCTCCAGCCGCTCCGCCTCCTCGCCACCCAGGGCCTCGCCGCGGGCCACCATGCCTGCGGTGTCGGAGAGCGGGATCTCCTTCAGCGTCAGGGCCAGGATGAGCGCCACCACCAGGAACGGCACCAGGTACCAGAATACCGGTGCCAGCGAGCCCGCGTAGGCGTTGATGATGGCATCCTTGACCTGGACGGGCAGCTGGGCCAGCGTCTGCGGATCCAGGGTTGCAGTGGACTTCGCGGCCTGGGCCGGGGTGGCGCCGAAACCGGCGAAGGCCTTGGTCAGCGACTCGGAGAGCCGGCTGGTGAAGATCGCGCCGAAGACGGCTACACCCAGCGCGGCACCCACCTCACGGAAGTAGTTGTTGGTGCTGGTGGCGGTGCCGATCTGCGTTGCGGGCACGGCGTTCTGCACCACGATCACGATCACCTGCATGATCAGGCCCAGCCCGGCGCCGAAGACGAACAGCTGGATGCAGATCACCCAGATAGGCGTGCCGGCGGTCAGCGTGGTGAACCAGAGCATCGCCGCGATGGTCAGGGCCGCGCCCAGCACCGGGAAGAGCTTGTACTTGCCGGTCCTGGTGATGGCGATGCCGGAGAAGATGGAGGTTCCCATCAGTCCGACCATCATCGGCAGCATCAGCAGGCCGGAGACCGCCGCAGAGGTGCCGGAGGACATCTGCAGGAACGTCGGCACGAAGGCCAACGCGGCGAACATGCCCAGACCCAGGGTGAAGCCGATGGCCGTGGAGTTGATGAAGATGCGGTTGCGGAACAGGCTCATCGGGATGATCGGGTCCTCCGCCTTGCGCTCCACCAGGACGAACGCGACGGCGGCGGCCAGCAGCGCGGCACCGAACAGCCAGGTGGTCGGCGAGCTCCAGCCGTAGTCCTTCTTGCCGCCGAAGTCGGTGAAGAAGATCAGCGCCGTGGTGGCGATGGAGAGCAGCAGCACGCCCAGAAGGTCCACGCGCTTGTCGGGGCGCTTGTTGGGCAGGGTCAGGGTGAACCAGGCGATGATGAAAGCGGCCACGCCGACCGGGATGTTGATGTAGAAGGCCCATTCCCAGGTCAGGTGGTCCACAAAGTAACCGCCCAGCAGCGGGCCGGCCACGGCGGAGAGGCCGAAGATGCCGCCCAGCGGGCCCATGTACTTGCCGCGCTCGTTGGCAGGAACGATGTCCGCGATGATGGCCTGCGAGAGGATCATCAGCCCGCCCCCGCCCAGGCCCTGCAGGGCGCGGAAGACGACGAAGACCCAGAAGCTGGTGGAGAATGCCGCACCTGCGGAGGCCAGCGTGAACAGCGCGATGGCGATCAGGAACAGGTTGCGCCGGCCCAGGATGTCGCCGAATTTGCCGTAGATGGGCATCACGATGGTGGTGGCCAGCAGATAGGCCGTGGTGATCCAGGCCTGGTTTTCCACGCCGCCCAGCTTGCCCACGATGGTGGGCATGGCGGTGGAGACGATGGTCTGGTCCAGGCTGGAGAGCAGCATGCCGGCGATCAGCGCGGAAAAGATGATCCAGATCCGTCTTTGGGTCAGTAACAGGGGCGGGGCGGCGGTGCTCATGCGGATCCTTCTGGTGAGGTGAATTGCTGGGAAAAGAGTTCCCGTGCGGCGTTGATGTTGGCCAACAGCAGCTCGTGGTAACTGCGGGTGTTGGTGGTGGAGAAGTATTTGGAGCTGGTCCTGCGGGCGATGCTGCCCATGATGGCGGTGGCGGTGACGGCCACCGGATGGTCCGGGGGGATGCCCTCCCGTTCTGCAATCAGGGCGGCGAAGTCCGCTTCCCGTCCTTCGGAAGCACCGATGATCTTGACCAGCAGCTGCGGTTCCTTGCCGATGACCTGGATCAGCTGGCGGGTCTGCTCCGGGGACATCGTCATGTGTTCGGAGAGCGCCCAGGTCAGATCGAACAGGTCCTGCAGCAGGGTGGGGGAGACGGTGCCGGCCGGTGAACCGGCGCCGCCGCGGACGAAGGCCTCGAAGATTCCCTCCGGGGCCTCGTCGTCAAAGTGGCCGACGATGGCGTCTTCCTTGGAGGGGAAGTAGTTGAAGAAGGTGCGGCGCGAGATACCCACCTCTTCGCAGACCTGGTCCACGGTAAAGCCGTTTAGACCATGGCGGGCGGTCAGGGAACGGGCGACAGCGGTGAGGGAGGCTCGGGTGGCGGCGCGCTTGCGCTCGCGGAGGCTGCCGCCGTCGTCGTTTTTTGCACTCTCCATCACGAAAGTAAAGTTTTGCACTCCAACGGAGATAGTGCAACTTGGCCATAAATGAGTGTGGAGGTCTGCCCCTTAAATACTGTGTTTAAGGGGCAGACCTCCACACTCGAGGGAAGGTGTGGGCTACTGCGGCGGCCGCGTCATCGAGAGCACGTCCAGCGCCGAGTCCAACTGCTCCTCGGTCAGTTCACCGCGCTCCAGGAAGCCCAGAGCCACAACCGCCTCGCGGATGGTCAGACCTTCCTTGACCGCATGCTTGGCGATCTTGGCCGCGTTCTCATAGCCGATGTACTTGTTCAGCGGCGTGACGATGGACGGCGAGGCCTCGGCCAGGAACCGGGCGCGCTCCACGTTGGCCGTGATGCCGTCGACCATCTTGTCCGCCATCACGCGCGTGGTGTTGGTCAGCAGACGGATCGACTGCAGCAGGTTGGCCGCCATCACCGGGATGCCTACATTGAGCTCGAAGGCGCCGTTGGTGGAGGACAGGGCGATGGTGGTGTCGTTGCCGATGACCTGGGCCGCCACCATGATGGCCGCCTCGCAGATGACCGGATTGACCTTGCCGGGCATGATCGAGGAACCGGGCTGCAGGTCCGGCAGGGCAATTTCGCCCAGCCCGGTGTTGGGACCGGAGCCCAGCCAGCGCAGGTCGTTGCTGATCTTCATGATCGAGTAGGCGATGTTGCGCAACTGGCCGGAGGCCTCGATCAGGCCGTCGCGGTTGGCCTGCGCCTCGAAGTGGTTGCGCGCCTCGGTCAGCGGCAGGCCGGTGTCCTGTGCCAGCAGCGCGATGACCCGCTGCGGGAATCCGGCGGGCGTGTTGATGCCGGTGCCGACGGCGGTTCCGCCGAGCGGGACCTCCGCAACGCGCGGCAGCGAGGCCTGGATGCGCTCGACGCCGTAACGCACCTGTGCGGCGTAGCCGCCGAATTCCTGGCCCAGCGTCACAGGTGTGGCGTCCATGAGGTGGGTTCGGCCGGACTTGACCACGCCGGCGAATTCCTCCGCCTTGCGCTCCAGCGAGGCTGCCAGGTACTCCAGCGCCGGGATCAGGTCGTTGATCAGGGCCGAGGTCGCGGCCACGTGCACCGAGGTGGGGAACACATCGTTGGAGGACTGCGAGGCGTTCACGTGGTCGTTCGGGTGCACCGTCTTGTCGCTGCCGGCGGCCTTCAGCGCGCGGGTGGCGAGCTCGGCGAGCACTTCATTGGCGTTCATGTTCGACGACGTGCCGGAACCGGTCTGGAAGATGTCGATCGGGAAGTCGCCGTCGTACTTACCGGAAATGACCTCATCGGCTGCCGACTCAATCGCCCGGGCCAGCTCGCCGTCGAGCACCCCCAGCTCCGCGTTTGCCGTCGCCGCAGCCTTCTTGATCCGGGCCAACGCCTCGATGTGGGCACGCTCCAGCGTGGTCCCGGAGATGGGGAAATTCTCCACCGCCCGCTGGGTCTGGGCACTGTACAGGGCGTTGGCCGGGACCCGGACCTCACCCATCGTGTCGTGCTCAATGCGGAACTGCTGGTCGGAAGCTGGGGCGGAAGTCACCGGGGTTTCAGTCATGATTCCAACAATAACGCCCCCCGCAGGCTCGGCCGAAACCGTCCATACCGGGAATATGCCGCAGTCCGGGACCGGTGCCCTGGACGATTCCGGGGCAACGGTCCGTACCTGCGGCACCGGCCGCCGGCGTCGCTACAGGGTGCCGAAATTCGAGACCAGTTCAGCGTGGCCTTCCTCCAGCCGGTAGGCCAGGCCGACGACGGCGGTGCGCTGCTCCTGAACGGCGGAGGCGATGATGGGGGAGTTTTCCACCAGCCGCTGTGCGGTCTGTTTGACGTGCTCCACCACCATGTCGTTGACCTCGTGTTCGTCGTGCCGCAGCGACGTCAGGACGGACGGGGTGATCCGCTCGACCAGATCGCGGACGAATCCGGCGGGCATCTCGCCGGTTTCCACCGCGCCCTTGGTGGCCGTTACCGCGCCGCAGCTGTCATGGCCAAGGATCACGATCAGCGGTACCTGCAGGTAGTCGATGCTGTACTCCAGGGAACCAAGCACCGTGTTGTCAATCACATGGCCGGCGGTGCGTACGACGAAAGCGTCCCCTAGGCCCAGGTCGAAGATAATTTCCGCCGCCAGCCGGGAGTCGGAGCAGCCGAAGATCACGGCGAAGGGGTGCTGGGTGTTGACCAGGGACGCCCGGCGCGAGGCGTCCTGATTGGGATGCGAAGAGGTCCCGCCCACAAAACGGTCATTGCCGTCGCGCAGTTTCTTCCATGCCTGTGCTGGGGTCAGCTGGTGCTGGCCTGCCGGGGAACCGTCCTCTGGGCCGCTCATTTGCTGCCTCCTGTCGTCGTCGTTGTGGAATCAGTCGTGGTGGTATCAGTCGTGCTGGATTGTGCTGCTGCTGAGCCGGCGCCGGCATCCACCGAGCGCACCGCCGCGGCAGCCAGCACGTCGAATTCCTTCAGGTCCGCGCTGCCGGTGAGGATCAGCGTCGTTCCCTTGTAATTCAGGATCAGGCTCTTGTCAGCGCCGGGCTTGTCGCGCAGTTCCCAGTCCGTGGCGCCGACGGGTCGGTCCCCGGTGACAGGCGCATCGCCGGTGCGCTGCGATAGCCAAGTGGGATTGGCTTTGGCCGTCTGGGTCAGCGAGATGAACTGCTGAGCTGGCGTGACATACCCCACTTCCCAGTAGGGTACGCCGTCCGCGCCTGCCGAATTCCAGCGGGCGTAGTTGGTGCCCCAGCCGGCAGGCAGTTGCGCGGCGGCCAGATTGAAGCCAGCGGAGTCCCTGGCCTGTGCCGCCGTGCCGGCCACATCCACCGGCGGACGCAGTGATCCGGCCTTCGGCTGGGCGTTGAGCAGGACAATGGGGATTACCACCGCGAGGCTGACCAGCAGCGCCAGCACCATGCCGATGACGGAAGCGTTGGCCCGCTTGGCTGCGGCAGCGGGGATAACCGGCTTTACCGCGGAGGGAGGCTGGGCTGCCGGGACGGGGTCTGTATGCACAGGCTGGGTCGCCGGCGCATCCTTGTCCGCGGGCGCAGGCCTGGCGACTGGCGCATCCTTGTCCGTGGGCGCAAGCCTGGCGGCCGGCGCCGGGACCCGCCGGCTGGTTTGATTCGCGGCAGCAATACCCGCGTTTGGCGTTTCACTCACCCTTCTATAGTCACCTATTCCGGGCAATGTTCCCATCTCGGGACGAAACACAGGGGGTTCAGCACTGCTGGGCCAACTATGATCATAGGGACGGGCGGGCCGCCAGCCGGTGCCCTCCCCTGTAGTCCAGAAGATCAGCTAGTCCAGATGGCCAGCGCAACTCAAGGATGAGGTTTTCGTGTCTGAAGTAAACGAGGCAGCCCAGTATTCAACCCTTTCCCCGGCCTTGGCCGTGGGCGACGACGAGCCGGACCGCAACCTGGCCCTGGAGCTGGTGCGGGTTACCGAGGCTGCTGCCATTGCCGGAGGACACTGGGTTGGCTTCGGGGATAAGAACAAGGCCGACGGCGCCGCGGTGGACGCCATGCGCTCCCTGCTCTCCACCGTCCATTTCAACGGCATCGTTGTCATCGGCGAGGGCGAAAAGGATGAGGCCCCGATGCTCTACAACGGCGAGCGGGTTGGAGACGGTACCGGCCCCGAGTGCGATGTAGCGGTGGATCCCATCGACGGAACGCGGCTGACCGCCCTGGGCATCAACAACGCCCTGGCCGTCCTGGCCGTTGCCGAGCGCGGCACCATGTTCGACCCCTCCGCGGTGTTCTACATGGAGAAACTGGTCACCGGTCCCGAAGCCGCTGACATGGTGGATCTGCGCTTGCCCGTCAAGCAGAACCTGCACCTGATCGCCAAGGCCAAGGGCGTCAAGGTCAACCAGCTCACCGTGATGGTGCTGGACCGCGACCGGCACCGGCCGCTGATCGAGGAAATCCGCGACGCCGGCGCGCGGACCAAGATCATCATGGACGGCGATGTTGCAGGCGCGATTGCCGCCTCCCGCGCCGGAACCGGTGTTGACGCCCTGATGGGAATCGGTGGAACGCCCGAAGGCATCGTCGCGGCCTGCGCCATCAAGACGCTGGGTGGGGTCATCCAGGGCAAGCTCTGGCCCACCAACGACGACGAGAAGCAGAAGGCCCTCGACGCAGGCCACGACCTGGACCGGGTGCTCTCGACCAACGACCTGGTCAGCAGCGACAACTGCTACTTCGCCGCCACGGGCATCACCGACGGTGACCTGCTCCGCGGCGTGCGCTACGACCGCAGCAAGGTGCTGACCCAGTCCATCGTGATGCGCTCCAAGTCGGGCACGATCCGATTCGTCGAAGGCGAGCACCAGGCCCACAAGTGGGAGTCCTACGCCCGCCTCGGCTGATTGGTTCCGGACGACGGCGGCGAGGACGGCTGCACGCCGCCCCGCCGATTTCCCGGCGACTGGCCGCGGAACCCGCCCCTGCGGCCGCAGGCGGCCTTCGGCCCGGCTTCCGCGTCCTCTGACGTCGCCTACAGAAATTGGCGGGCCGCCGTCCCGGTGGTCGGACCTGTCGAGTCCACCGCGGCGCGGGTCGAGCCTGTCGAGAAGCGGCGGATAGGGTTGGGGTATGAGTTTTAGCGTCGAACAGTGCCTGGACCGGAACGCGTGGGACAGGGAGGTCAATGCCCTTGGCGGTCATCCCATGCAGCTGTGGGGCTGGGGCCTGACCAAGGCCCAGCACAACTGGACCGTCGACCGGGTGCTGGTCCGGGATGGATCGGGATCCGTCGTCGGATCCGCACAGCTGCTCTTCCGCGCTCTGCCCATGCCGTTCCGCTCGCTGGCCTACCTCGCCCGTGGACCGCAGGCCGCCCCCGGCCAGGGCGCCGCCGTGCTGGACGCCGTCGCCCGTTACGTCAAGACCGCGCACCGCTCCGTGGTCCTGAGCATCGAGCCCGACTGGGACCTGGACTCGGCACAGGCCCAGGACCTGAAGCACAGCGCCTGGCAGCCGACGAACAATACGATCCTGATTGGCCGCACGCTGATCCTGGACCTGCACCGGTCCGAGGAGGAGTTGTTGGCGGCGATGACCAAGAAGACACGCCAGTACATCCGCAAATCCGGCCGCGAGGAGCTGGTGTACCGCCGGGTGGAGCGCAGCGAGCTGCAGCAGTGCCTGGAGGTGTACCGGCTGACCGCCCGGCGCGCCGGCTTCGGTATCCATGAGGATTCCTACTATCTGGACATTTTCGAGAATATGGGGGAGGACTCGCCTGTTTTTGCGGCGTTCCACCAGGACAAGGTGGTCGCATTCCTATGGCTGGCCACCAGCGGCACCACCGCCTTCGAGCTGTACGGCGGGATGAACGATGTCGGCAGCAGCCTGCGGGCCAATTTCTCGCTGAAATGGACGGCGATAACCGCCATGAAGGAGCGTGGCATCGCCCGGTATGACTTCAATGGCCTGCTGAATGACGGGGTGTCGCAGTTCAAGTTCGGATTCGCCGATCACGAGAACATGCTCGCGGGGACCTGGGATCTGCCGCTGTCCGGGCTTTACCCGGTGTACACGCGGGCGTTGCCGGTGGCCCGGCGCGCCGTCCGCAACGCCCGGTCCCTGGTGGGACGGCGGCGGACCGGGGTGTCGGCCAAGGCTGAATAGGGCCGACGACGGCGGCACTCACCTGCGCGGCGATCGGTCCGGCAGCAATGGTGGGCTTGGGTCAGCCAAGGTCTCTGTAGCTGCCGGATGGGCTGTCGCCGCAGCTGCCGGGTGGGCTGGAGCGGCTACGCCAGGGCCGAGGAAACGGTGACTGCGAAGGCCACAGTGGTCTCGGCGGCGCCGCTGACCGCGTGCACGTTGACGGGGCTTTCCCGCGCCGGTACAAAGGCGCTGCCCCCGTGCTCCAGCCGGAGGTCGCCGCGCGGCGAATCCAGGACCGCGGCGCCGGAGACCACTATCACCACCAGCGGACCGTGCTGGTCCAGCGGTACGGGAGCCGCGTCGGGCTCGATTTCCACCCGCTGCAGCTGGAATTCGCGGAACGGCGGGATCCAGAGCTGCTGGCCCAGTTCGGTGGTCTGCGCGTCAATCAGCGGCACGGGCAGCGGCCGGAAGTCAACGGTTTTCATCAGCTCCGGTACGTCCACGTGCTTGGGGGTCAGCCCGCCGCGCAGCACATTGTCCGAGGACGCCATTACTTCCACGCCAAGGCCGCGGAGATAGGCGTGGATGTTGCCGGCCGGAAGGTACATTGCCTGGCCGGGCATCAGGGACACCCTGTTCAGCAGCAGTGAAATCAGCACCCCGGGGTCGCCGGGGTATTCCTCTGCCAGACTGACGACGGTGGCCAGCTCAGGGGCGTGGGCGCCCATGGGGGCGCCGGAGCGCAGCAGCCGTACGACGGCGTCAACGGCAGCGGCCACCTCCTCGCCGCCGGCAATCAGGCGCTGGAAGGCGGCCCGGATGGCGGCGGATTCACCGCCCGCGCCAGCCTCACCGCCCGCGCCAGCCTCCGCGCCCGCGCCAGCCTCCACGTCCGGGCCGACCACGTCCGGGCCGGCCCCGTCCAGCAGGCCCAGCACCTCCTGCAGCACGGGAGGCGGCTCGGTCGCCGCCTGGTCGAAGCACCAGAGCAGGTGTTCCAGAATCTGCCGGGTTCGGGCAACGGGCCGGAACCCGCAGAGCGCATCAAAGTCGGTCAGCGCCAGGATCATCTCCGGCTTGTGGTTGTCGTCCTTGTAGTTCCGGTGCGGGGCATCGTGCGGGATGCCGGCGGCCTCCTCGGCGGCAAAGGCGGCGCGCGCCTGGTCCAGGGTCGGGTGCACCTGCAGGGACAGCGGGCTGCCGGCGGCCAGGATCTTGACCAGGAAGGGCAACCTGTCGCCAAACGCGGCCCGGCTCGCGGGCCCCAGGGCCCCCTCCGGATCCCCGGAAATCAGGGCGTCCAGCGGTTGTGCCGAACCATCCAGCAGCGAGGCCACCGAGGGTGAGTCCGGATGTGCCCCCAGCCATAGCTCCGCCTCGGGGGCACCCGAGGGGGCGCGCCCCAGCAGCGAGGCGATCGCCGTCGTCGAACCCCAGGCGTAGGGCCGCAGCACATTGGTCAAGGCGTACATTCGTCTCTCCTGGCTATCCGGGCCGGACTATCCGGGCGTGCAATTGCCGTTGTTGGCCAGCAGCGAATCCAGCGTTCCATCGTCGCCCTGTACGGCCAGGTTCTGCAGGTAGGCCTGCGTAATCGAGGGATCCGGGGCCGGGGGCGCAGCCGGGGCCTGCGGCGCAGGAGCGCCGGAACCGGAACCCTGCGCCGGAGCCGGCTGGGCAGGCGCGGCAGGAGCGCCGGAACCGCCCGACGCGTCGGAAGGAACCGGCGACGACGATTTACCGGAGATCAGGTCCTGCACCCGGGTGTGGATCTGGTTGAAATCCGGGTAGGTGGAAAAATTGACGTCGAAGTCCGGCGGCCCGATGGTCAGCCGGTTCAGCGGATGCTGTTTGGACTTCAGCGCCAGGTCCACGAAACTGCCCAGCTGGGCGGCGGGCAGGTCGGACTCCATCACCTTGGTGCCGGCGCTGGCGATCGAATCGAACTTGGTCAGCACGGTGGCCGGATCCATCTGCTTGAGCAGTGCCTGCTGGATGCACTGCTGGCGCTGGCTGCGGGAATACTCCAGCACCCACTGCCGCGACCGCGCATACCACAGCGCATGGTAGCCATCCAGGGTCTGCTCGCCCGGGGCAATCCAGCCCTCCGGCGGGGCATGCTGGTCGCTGCTGCCGATTTCCGCGCCGCTGATCGGCACCCAGCCGCCGGCGTTGATCTTCACCCCGCCCAGGGCGTCGATGAGCTGGGAGAAGCCTGCCATGTCAATGAGCACATAGCCCTGGATCTTCAGTCCCAGCGTGCCGCTGGCGGCATCCATCATGGCCGCCGCTCCGGGATCCGGTCTGCCCGGGTAGAGGTTCGCGTACTTTTCCGTCACATCGGTGTAGAGGAAATTGATGATGCAGTTGTCCCCGCAGTTGTAGCCGTCCGGGTAGACGCTGTGCATGGGCGAATCCGCCGGGAACTGCGCATTCTGCAGGTTGCGCGGGATGCTGATGGTCACGGCCTGGCCGGTGGAGGCGTCCACGCTGACTACAATGATGCTGTCCGGCCGCCGGCCCACCCGGTCCGCGCCGGCGTCGCCGCCCATCACCAGGAAGTTATAGCGGCCATCCACCGGTGCCATGGACGGGCCGCCAGCGGTGAAAATGCTGGAGATGGCGTTCCGGCCCACGTTGATCAGGTAGGCGGCGTAGCCCACCGATCCTGCGGTCAGCACCATCAGCACCACCAGGGCGCCGCTGACAATGCCCCGCATCGCCGGCGCCAGCAGACCGGGGCGGATGATCCGCAGCGTGTTGAGGAACATGAACGCCCAGCCCACCGCCAGCGCCGCCAGCACCACAATGATGATCAGCGAGCTGAAGGGATTGGTGATCGCGTTGATCACGGTGGCGCGGCTGGTCAGAACCAGCACTATGGTGAGCACCACCAGGGCCCATGCAGTGAAGGTGACGCGCAGGGCCGCGCGGCCCAGGCGGCGGTTGCCGGCCACAATCTGCGCACTGCCGGGGACCAGCAGGGTCATCAGCAACAACACGAAGGCCCGCTTGGTGCGCACCGGTTCGGGTGCGGACTGCGGATAGCGGACGGGATCGGTCAGGACAGGGGGCTTCCTGGAGGCCTTGGAGGTGCGGGGACTGCTAATACTCATGGTGCTCCTACCCGTGGCCGCCGGCGCGGTCCTGCGGCTCCTGCCCGGCAGCTTGCTCCGGGGCAAAGACGTCCGCGACCTTGCGGCGCAGCGAGGCGCCCTTGGCGGCTGCGGCTTTGTTAAGTTCGATGGCGAATCCGGCCAGTTCGTCGCGCAGCCTCGCCGCCAGCGGGTCGCTCCCGGAGGCCAGGATACGCGCGGCCAGCAGCCCGGCATTGCGGGCACCGCCGATGGAGACGGCGGCCACCGGCACACCGGCAGGCATCTGCACGATGGACAGCAGGGAGTCCATCCCGTCCAGGGTCTTCAGCGGCACGGGGACGCCGACCACCGGCAGGGTGGTGACAGAGGCCAACATGCCGGGCAGGTGGGCCGCCCCGCCCGCCCCGGCAATAATGACCCGCAGCCCCCGGTCCTGGGCGGACTGGCCATAGGCGATCATCTGCGTGGGCATCCGGTGCGCGGAAACCACGTCGGCCTCGAAAGGGATACCGAATTCGGCCAGCGCCTCGGCCGCGGCTTCCATCACCGGCCAGTCCGAGTCGGAGCCCATCACAATGCCCACCAGCGGAGCCGTCGCGGCATACGTTCCCGCATCCTCGGCGGCGGACTGCTGGGCTGCGGTCGCGTCTTCGGTCATCAGGATTCCTTCTGGGCGGGCACCGATTGGGCGGCCGCCGGCTGGGTAGGGACGGGGCTCGCTGCCGCCGGCTGGGAGGTCACGGGACCGGCAGATTTGGACGGTGTTGCAGCGGCGGCACCGTCACGGATTATGGCGGCCACCGTGCTGGCCCGGGCCCGCACCGCGTCCACCGTGTCTCCCGGTTGACCCACCGCATTGACGTGGCCGATCTTCCGCCCGGGCCGGACGGTCTTACCGTAACTGTGCACCTTGGCAGTTGGCTCAGCCGCCAGCGCGGCCGGATAGGCCGCGAAAAGGTCCTCGTTGGCCCCGCCTAGATAGTTCTTCATCACCACCACGTCCGCCAACGCCTCGGTGGCGCCCAGCGGCAGGTCCAGCACAGCCCGCAGGTGCTGTTCAAACTGGCTGGTGACCGAGCCGTCCATGGTCCAGTGCCCGGTATTGTGCGGGCGCATCGCCAGTTCATTGACCATGAAACCGGGCCCGGTCCCCGGCGTTTCAAACAATTCGGCGGCCATTACGCCTGTTACGCCCAACTCGGCGGCAATCCGCAGCGCGGCATCCTGCGCCGCTGCCGCTACCTCCGGTGCCAGTTCCGGTGCCGGGGCAATCACCTCATCGCAGACGCCGGAAACCTGGATCGACTGGGCCACCGGCCAGGCCCGGGCCTCACCGCCGGGAGTGCGGGCCACCAGCGCGGAAAGTTCGCGGCTGAAGTCGACTTTGGCTTCCACGAGCAGGGGGTTCATGGCCTCGAACCAGTCCGCTGCAGCCGCGGCGTCCGCCGCGTCGTCGAGCATTCTGACACCCTTGCCGTCATAGCCGCCCCGCGGCATTTTCAGCACGACGGGCCAGCCGTGCTGCTGGCCGAAAGCCAGTACGTCGGCAACACCGGCGACGGCGGCCCACGGCGGGTTGGGCAGCCCCAGCCGGTCCAGCGCCGCACGCATGACCAGCTTGTCCTGCGCGTGGACCAAAGCCTCCGGCCGGGGCTGGACGTTCACGCCGTCGGAAATCAGAGTCCGCAGCAGGTCGCCGGGAACATGCTCGTGGTCAAAGGTCAGCACGTCCAGGCCGTCGGCAAAGCTGCGCAGTGCCACCAGATCGCGGTAGTCACCCACCGGAGCCTGGGCGACGGCGGCCACCGCGGACACGTCCGGGGCCTCCGCCAGGACACGGAGTTCAAAGCCAAGGGCCACGGCGGCCGGGGCCATCATGCGTGCCAGCTGGCCACCGCCAACAACGCCAATTACAGGAAAAGTCACCCTCCCAGCCTACCGAACCGGCTTCAGAAACCCGGGTTCGGCACCCCTGGTGGAAGTATTCCCAGCGCGCTGGGAGCAAACTCCTAGCCTATTCCCCTAGAATGGCTTGTCGGCAGTTAGCCGCGATTTACGCCGGGCCAGTCCCGGCCGGATACTCAGGGCGTGTTGGAAGACCAGCGCCCCAGCGGCCGCCAGCATACCGCGGCCACATGGAGGAATATGTATAACTCACTTGTCGAGCGCTTTAAGGGCCTCGTCGGACTGTTCTGGCGCGAGGTCGCCAAGTTCGGCGTGGTCGGCGGCCTGGCCTTCGTCATCGATAGTGGAATCTTCCTCTGGCTGCTGCACGGTTCCATGGCCGGGCAACCGACGCAGGCCAAGATCATTTCCGCCGTCGTCGCCACCGTTTTCTCCTGGCTGGCCAACCGCTACTGGACCTTCCGGCACCGGCGCAGGGCCAACATCGGCCGTGAAATCCTGCTGTTCGCGATCATGAACGGGGTTGGCATCGGCATCGCCAGTGCCTGCGTTTACGTCTCCCACTGGGTGCTCGGATTCTCCACCGCCTTTGCCGACTTCATGGCCGGCAGCGTGATCGGGCTGGTTTTGGGCACGATCTTCCGTTTCTTTGCGTACCGGTTCTGGGTCTTCACCGAGGAACTGGACACCGATCCGGAGTTCGCCCATGACCACGAACTGATCGAGGCCCGGCGTCCGGCGCAGCCGGAGGCTGCCGGGGAACCGACGGAACCCAGAACGGGACCGACGGCGGAGAGCTGACCCGGGCCGTCCCCTCGCCGGCGGCACAGGCCTCAGTCCAGCCTGTGGCTGACTTTCTCCGACTCGGCTAAGCGTCCGAGGGCTTCCATGGAGGGATGGACCAGCACCACCGAGCCCCCGGCCGCCCAGATCCCCAGGGCGTCGCGGAGCACACGATCCAGCCCGGTGGCACGCAGCATCACCCGTTCGGAACTGTCCATGGCGGTGGCATAGCCGTTCAGCAATTGGTCGAAGGTAACGTCCGCGCCGGAAACTTCGACGGCGGTATCCCCGCCGTCCGCTTCAGCGAAGGGGAAGAAGACATCCGCGTGGGCGCGGACCTCGGCGGCATAGTCCACAGCGCCGGCCGGCAGCGCGGCGTTCCAGCGCATCTCCAGCGCGCCCAAAGCCACGACAACCGTGGTCCCGGCCGCGGGGGAGCGGGCCGGATCGTCCGTCGCCACCACCTCCGCCGGCGCGGATATGCCGCTGTCCATGCCCGCGGTGCTGTCACCGCCGTTGGTCCT
>DASYGM010000029.1:0-2956 GCA_035999715.1 Micrococcaceae bacterium
CAGGTAGGAATCCAGGATCAGCTCGGAGGCGTGCTCACCACGGCTGAGCGAGGCCAGCGCCCCCACCAGCAGCAGGTACTGCGCGGTGGCCGACTCGCCGTCGACGTCGGTCAGCCGCTCCGCTGTCTCCGTCATGGCCGCGGCCACCGTGTAGCGGCTGTAATCCGCCACGATTTCGCGCCCGTAGGACCCCTTGGCCACCGCCTGTGTAACGATATCCAGGCTGCGTCCGGCCACCAGCTGCAGGTCCGCCACCATGAACGGTTCCAGCCGGGCGCCGAACTTGCTGCTGGTCCGGCGCACGCCCTTGGCCACGGCGCGGATCTGGCCGTGCCGGCGGGTCAGTAGCGTGATGATCCGGTCTGCCTCGCCGAGCTTGTGCGTGCGCAGGACGACGGCGTCATCCCGGTAGGTGCGCGCGGCGAAGGAGTTTCTGGACACCGGACCATTGTCCCACCGGTATCGGCCAACCTGGTGCAGGGCGTGCCGGGGCCAGCGGCTGGCTACAGCGGCAGGTGCATACCCGAGGCGATGTTCAGACCCGTGGCCACGGTCAGGTACATCAGCCACAGCCCCGTGGCCAGATGCCAGAACCCTAGCGCCCGCTCGCCGAAGACCTTGCCGATGCTGGCAAAGAAGTCGCTGATGTAGATCAGCGACAGCCCCGCAAACAGCAGGCCCACCGGCCAGTCCCCCGCCTTGAAGAACACCACCAGGCCCAGCAGCGAGATGATGGTGAACGCCACCGTCATGCCCGCATTGGGCCGCGGGTCGCTGCGCTGGTAGCGGTTGTAGCCGATGGCAAACCAGTGGATACCGTAGGCGGAGAACGCCAGCGCTGCCATGTAGAGCGGCGGATCCTTGAAGACCTGGAACCAGGTCAACCCGACAAAGAGGTAGACACCCGTGAGCAGCTGGCAGAAGCCGGGCATCCAGATGCCCCAGACCCCGGTGGAACGGTCAACCCGCTCGTCCCGCTTGGGCCAGCCGAACAGTTCCTGGGGGCCGTAAATGAGGTAACCGGTACCCAGTCCAAAAAAACCCAACGCGATCGGCAGGAATGTCGATGCCTGGAACATGAGATTCATGACCTTTGTCCTTTCAGTTAGAGATGGATAGGGCGTTCAACCGCACATTCATAGGCGCACCCTTCCAGCAGCGGCGCACCGGCCCCCGTGGCCGGCGCGCCGCCGCATTTCCCTATCGGACTCCCGCGGACGCCGCTTCCGGGGCCCGTGCGGGTTCCAGACGGACAATGACGGATTTGGAGACGGGGGTGTTGCTTTCCTCCGCGGTGGCTTCCAGCGACACCAGAACGTTGGCTTCCGGGAAGTAGGCACTTACGCACCCCTTCGCCGTCGGGTAGGCGATCACACGGAACTGCCGCAGGACACGGTCTTCGGAGCTGTCCTGGTATTCGCTGTGGACATCCACGAAGCTGCCGTCCTCGATTCCCAGTTCCTGCAGGTCCTCCGGGTTGACGAAGAGCACGTGCCGGCCCTTCTTTACGCCCCGGTACCTGTCGTTGAGGCTGTAGATGGTGGTGTTGAACTGGTCGTGCGAGCGGACCGACTGCAGCAGCAGCCGGCCGGGCGGGACCTCGATGGTTTCCAGTTCGTTCACGGTCAGCATCGCCTTGCCGGTCGCCGTCGGGAAGGTGCGGGAATCCCGCGGCGGATGGGGCAGCACAAAGCCGCCCTCCTGGCGGACCCTGCGGTTGTAGTCCTCGCAGCCCTTGCAGACGTGGCCGATGTGCTCGCGAATCGTGTCGTAGTCCGCTTCAAAACCGGCCCAGTTGATCCCGTGCTTCTCTCCCAGCACCGCACGGGCCAGCCGGCTGACGATGGCCACCTCGGAGAGCAGCATGTCGGAGACCGGTTCCAGCCGGCCGGCGGAGGCGTGCACCGCGCAGACGGTGTCCTCCACCGTGACGAACTGCGGTCCGGCGGCCTGCATATCGATTTCCGAGCGCCCCATAGTGGGCAGGATCAGCGCCTGCTCACCGGTAAAGGCGTGCGAGCGGTTCAGCTTGGTGGACACCTGCACGCTTAGCTTCATCTTCTGCATCGCCGCCTCGGCGACGGCGGTGTCGGAGACGGCGTTGACCAGGTTGCCGCCCACGGCCATGAAGACCTTCAGCTTTCCGTCACGCATGGCCTGGATGCTCTGCACCGCGTCGTAGCCGTTTTCCCGCGGCGGGTCGAAGCCGAATTCATGTTGCACCTTGTCCAGGAACGCCGGCGGCATCTGCTCCCAGATGCCCATGGTCCGGTCCCCCTGGACATTGCTGTGGCCGCGGATCGGTGAAGGGCCGGCCCCCGGTTTCCCGATGTTCCCGCGCAGCAGCAGCAGGTTGATGATCTCCCTGATGGTGGGCACGGCCTTCTTGTGCTGGGTCAGCCCCATGGCCCAGGTGACAATGACCTTGTCCGCCTTCAGATAGCGGCCGGCCAACTCGTCGATCTCCTCGCTGCGCAGGCCGGTGGCGGCCAGCACCTCCCGCTCGTCGAGATTGGCCAGATGGGCCTTCAGCTCCTCCAAGCCCTGGCAGTGCTCGGCCAGGAACTTGTGGTCCAGCACCGCCCCCGGTGCCGCTGCTTCCGCCTCCAGCACGCGCTTGGAGACCGCCTGCATCAGGGCCATGTCCCCGGCCAGCCGGATCTGCAGGAACTGGTCCGCCAGGTCCGTCCCGGTGCCCACCAGACCGCGGGGGCGCTGCGGATTCTTGAAGTTGATCAGCCCGGCCTCCGGCAGCGGGTTGATGGCCACGATGCTGGCCCCGGCCTCCTTGGCCTCCTCCAGTGCGGTGAGCATTCGGGGGTGGCAGGTGCCCGGGTTCTGGCCCATGATCATGATCAGGTCCGCCTTGGCAAAGTCCTCATACGAAATGGCGCATTTACCCACGCCAATGGTCTCGCCCATGGCCTTGCCGGTGGACTCGTGGCACATATTGGAA
>DASYGM010000031.1:0-27543 GCA_035999715.1 Micrococcaceae bacterium
CCGGGCTGGAAACCCAAAATGACCGACAACGGCCTGCCCTCCTGGACCGCACCATCGCGCCGGACCTACCCGCCGCCCCCACGCAGCTTCACCCCACCCATCCTCCCCAACGCCTTCACCCACCCCGGCACCGGGGAAGACGACGACGAGGAAGATCCAGACACCGGCGTGAATTACGGTGACCTGGCAGGAACCGATAATGCAACGGAACAGCTCCGTCCTGATCGAGACCTGGAACCCGTCGATAGTGGTAAAGCCGATCCCGGGCCTGCGACCGACGACGAGCCAGATCCGGATGCTGAACCTCCATGGCTCCACAGGCACAGCCCCCAGATGCCCGACAATCCCGAAGACCCGGACCGCTAAAGGCAAGCCCGGCACCGCCCGGAGGACCCAAACGTTAGCTGCAAGCCCGGTACGATCCGGAGGACCCAAACGTTAGCTGCAAGCCCGATACGATCCGGAGTCCCATCCCCTATGGTTTATTCATGACGGCGACTGGACCGGGCCGGGATGCGGACTTTGGTATCGACCAACAGTTGTCGCCGCGCGCTATCCAGTCTCCGCCCAGACAGGCTTCACGGCCCCTCTGGAGCCACCCGTTACCCAGTGATGGTAGCCGCGGAGTCCGGATTCTTACGGTCTTCCTCGCCGGGGTGCTGGCCGTTGTCGTCATCGCCACGCTGGCGTTTTTCGCGGCGGGAATGGGCATCAGCGTCTTCCTCATCTGCGGTTCGCTGGCCCTGGTGCCGCTGACGATCTGCCTGCTGTCCTTGTACTGGATAGACCGTTGGGAACCTGAACCGCGCAGCGCTTTGCTGTTTGCCTTCTGCTGGGGAGCGGGAATGTCTGTGGCCGCGGCGCTGGTCGTGGGCCGTTGGGTGGAACCAATCCTGCTCGCCGGGACTTCCATCACTGACGCCGCGACGGTGAGCGCCGTGCTGCGTGCGCCGCTTGTGGAGGAAACGTGCAAAGGACTGGGAGTTTTGCTGATCTTCCTGCTGCGCCGGCGGACCTTCGACGGGCCCATCGACGGCGTGGTTTACTCCGGAACCGTTGCAGCCGGTTTCGCTTTCACGGAGAACATTCTGTACTTCGGCAGCGCGATGTCAGCGGCCCCCCAGATCGGCAGCGGACTTATTGTGACCTTCCTGGTCCGCGGCCTGATGTCTCCGTTCGCGCACGTCATGTTCACCGCCACGTTAGGGGTCATAGTGGGTTTCACTGCCCGACGGGGAAGTACCCTCATGGTGGTTGCCGCCTGGGTGGTGGGTCTGGTCCCTGCCATGTGCTTGCACGCCCTGTGGAACAGCAGTTCCCTGGTGACAAGCAGTTTCTTTACCGTGTACGGCCTTGTGCAGGTTCCGCTGTTCCTGCTGTATGTGCTGGGGATTGTCCTCCTGCGCCTTTCAGAGGCACGGCTGACGCGACGACGGCTCGGTGACTATGTGGTGTCGGGCTGGCTTACTGGTGCCGAGGTGGCGATGCTGGCAACCGCCAGAGGACGGCATCAAGCCATAATCTGGGCACGTCCCTTCGGCGGCACCAAGGCCATGAAAACGCTGATCAGGCTGGCAACCAGGCTTGCATTCACTCGGCAGCGGATCCTGATCCAGGAAGGCCAGCTAGGGGCGGGCCGGGTCCAAGAGGGCAGCTTCGGCGAGAGCGGCCAAGAGGAGGCAATCCTCCTGCAGCAACTGACGCATACCAGGGAAGTTTTGCTGCTTGGGCTAAATCGGGCGGCGCCGTGACAGAGTGACAGTCGTCCGGCGCCGCCTCAGGACGGTGCGTTTACCACCAAGCCCCATGAGCCGAACTACGCCAGCAGCGTCGGTTTTAGCTGCTGCAGGCGGCCCAGCAGGCCGTTGATGAACTGCGGGGATTCATCGGTAGAAAGGACTTTGGCCAGTTCCACCGCCTCGCTGACGGCGACGCCGTCGGGAACGTCGTCGTTGTAGAGCAGTTCCCAGGTACCGACCCGCAGGATGATGCGGTCCACTGAGGGCATGCGTTCCAGTGTCCAGCCCTGTGAGTAGGTCTGCAGAAACTCATCAATAGTCTCCTGCAGAGCGGTAACGCCCTCGACGATGTCCACCGTGTAGGTGTTGATGATCTGATCGGTACGCTCCCGCCGGCCCTTGATGGCATCGGTAGCGGGGACGGAACGTTGCTCGGACTCAAACAGGATGTCCAGGGCGCGGCGGCGTGCTTTGCTCCGGGCAGAGTTCGGGCGTGGTTCCTGCCGTGCTGATTCTCCTGCCGCCACTAGTCGTTGACACGTCCCAGGTAGCTGCCGTCACGGGTGTCCACTTTGACCTTGGTGTTGTTCTCCACGAACAGCGGCACTTGGATCTCGTAGCCGGTCTCCAGGGTGGCGGGTTTTGTGCCAGCGGAGGAACGGTCGCCCTGCAGTCCCGGTTCGGTGTAGGTGATTTCCAGGACCACGGACGGGGGAAGTTCGATGTACAGCGGGGAGCCTTCGTGGATGGCGATGTTAACCATCTGGTTCTCCAGCATGAAGTTGGTAGCGTCGCCCACGGTTTCGCCGGGGACGGTGATCTGGTCGAAGTCCTGGGTGTCCATGAAGACGAAGTCCGCGCCGTCCTGGTACAGGTACTGGTAGTCACGCCGGTCCACGGTGGCGGTTTCGATCTTCAGGCCGGCGTTGAAGGTCTTGTCGACGACCTTGCCGGACATGACGTTGCGCATTTTGGTGCGGACGAAGGCGCCACCCTTGCCGGGCTTGACGTGCTGGAACTCGATGATGTTCCACAGTTGTCCCTCAAGCTTCAGGACTGTGCCGTTCTTGATGTCATTGGTGGTTGCCACTGTTTACCTCTAGGTTCTCTCGGTCAGTAAAGGCTATTGTCCCGTTGGCTTCCGTCGCCGCCAGGGGGCCGCGGAAAAGCTGGATGGGAAGAGTTGTCAAAAATCCATTGACTATTCTACCTGCTCCCAGCCCTTAGCTTGCGGCGAGCTCCTCGAGGTCCCGTGCCCGGCGCAGTGCCAGGGTGGAGGAATAGATCTTCGCGGCGCCGGCTCCGGCTGCCACGCGTAGTTCAAGGGCCCGGTTGAAGCTCTGCGCGGCGGCGCCGTAAAGGCCTGCGGAGAACTGTGCCTTGCCGAGGTGCAGTAGCACGTCGGCTTCGGCGGGGGTGCCTCCGACGCTTCCGGCCAGCCGGCGCAGGCGTTCGACGGCGGATTCGGTGCGGTGGGTGGCGGCGAGGATGTCCGCGTCGAGCACCTGCAGCCGGAAGGAGTCAGGGTCCTTGATCCGGGCCGCTGCAACGGCTTCGGCAGCTTCAGCTGTCCGGCCGCGGGCCAGCAGTACGAACACGGCGTCGGCCGGGTCGGCGGTGCGGGCGAGCGCCTGCTGGCAGGCATCCTCGTCGACGACGGCGGGGCGCAGGGTACCGGGATGGATGGCTGTGCCGGGGAAGCCGGCGTCGGGCCAGTCTTTAAGAGCCATGGTTAGGAAGCGATCTCCTGGTAGGCGGCGAAGAGTAATGAGGTGTCCGGGACGTCGAGGATTCCGGGGCGGGCGACGTCGTCGAGCACCACGAAGCGCAGCAGGTCGCCGCGGGCTTTCTTGTCCCGGCGCATGCCGTCGAGCAGTCCCTGCCACCGGTCGCGGCGGTAGGTGACGGGCAGTCCCAGGCCTTCGAGCACGGTGCGGTGCCGGTCGGCGACGGCGTCGGGGAGCCGGCCGACGCTGCGGGCCAGCTCGGCGGCGAACATCATGCCTACGGACACCGCGGCACCATGCCGCCAGGAGTACCGTTCCACCAGTTCGATGGCGTGGCCCAGAGTGTGTCCGTAATTGAGCATTTCGCGCTCCCCGGCTTCCTTGAGGTCGGCGGAGACCACGGCAGCTTTGACGGCGATGGAGCGTTCGATGAGTTCGCGCACGACGGCGGAGGCGGGGTCTTTGACGGCTTCCGGGTTGTTTTCGATCAGCTCCAGGATGGCCGGGTCGGCGATGAAACCGCACTTGACCACTTCCGCCATGCCGGAGATGAGCTCGTTCGGAGGCAGGGTGGCCAGTGTGTCCAGGTCCGCCAGGACGGCTGCGGGCGGGTGGAAGGCGCCCACCAGGTTCTTGCCCTCGGCGGTGTTGATGCCGGTCTTGCCGCCGACGGCGGCATCCACCATCCCCAGCAGGCTGGTGGGCAGGTGGATGACCTTGACGCCGCGCAGCCATGTCGCAGCGACGAAACCGGCCAGGTCCGTCACGGCGCCGCCGCCGACGGCGACGATGGCGTCGGAGCGGGTGAAGTCGTTCTGGCCCAGGACCTGCCAGCAGAAGGATGCCACCTGGATGTGCTTGCCCTCCTCAGCGTCGGGGATCTCCGCGGTAAGGGCGGTGAAACCGGCTTCAGCCAGTTCGTCACGGACGGTGTCGCCGGTCAGACGTAGTGCCCGGGGGTGGACCACCAGCACGCGCCGCACGCGCTCCCCCAGCCGGTCGGGAAGCTGGCCCAGCAGGCCGTTGCCGACGACGACGTCGTAGCTGTCCGCGGGCTGGTTTCCGGTCACCCGGATGGTTGTTGCTGGCGTTGTCACGAGGTTCCGTTCTGTAGGACTTGGCTGTTGCCCGCGGTGCGTCGGTCCGTTCGCAGCGGCTCCGGGCTTTGGGACTCTTCTCGCGGGGGCTCCGGGCTTTGGGTCTCTGCTCGCGGGGGCTCCGGGCTTTGGGGCTGTCGCGCAGAGGCGATGATGTCGATCAGGCGCGTCACCAAGGCGTCTATGGAGCCGTGCCGCACGTCCAGGGTCACGTCGGCCAGGCGCCGGTAGACGGGGGTCCTGATCTCGGCCAGCTGCCGCCAGCGTTCCAGCGGATCGCCTTGGAGCAGCGGCCGGCCGGAATTGCGGTTGATCCGCTCCCGGACCGTCTCCAGGTCCGCCTCCAAATACACCACGGTGGCGCGCGCCAGCAGTTGCTGGGTTCCGGAGTCCAGCACTGCGCCGCCACCGAGCGAAAGCACATAGGGCTTGAGTCCGGGTCGCTCCAGCACTTCGGCGGCGCTTCGGGCTTCGGCCAGACGGAAAAAGCCTTCCCCGCGACTGGCGAAGATGTCCGCGATGGCACCGTGTTTGGCCACGACCAGCTGGTCAGTGTCCACGAACTCCAGGCCGAGGGCGACGGCCAAGTGGTGGCCGATCGCCGATTTGCCCACGGCCATGGGACCGATCAGCACGATGGGCCTGCCCGGGATGAAATCGGGTCTTTCCGCTGCAACCCGGGCCATCAGCGTTCCAGGGAATCCAGTGCCTGCGGAATGTTCTCCAGGTAGGACTGAAGGTTGCGAGCGGTCTCGGCGATGGAATCGCCGCCGAATTTTTCCGTCACGGCCTCGGCCAGCACCAGGGCCACCATGGCCTCAGCCACTACGCCGGCGGCCGGCACGGCACACACGTCCGAGCGCTGGTGATGGGCGCGGGCCGGCTCTCCGGTGGCCACGTCGATGGTCTGCAGGGCGCGTGGAACGGTGGCGATGGGTTTCATGGCGGCGCGCACGCGCAGCACCTCGCCGATGCTCATGCCGCCTTCGATGCCGCCGGCGCGGTTGCTGGTGCGTCCTATCCTGCCGGAGTCATCCTTGACTATTTCGTCATGGGCTGCAGAGCCGCGGCGGGCGGCGGTCCGGAAGCCGTCGCCCATTTCCACGCCCTTGATGGCCTGGATGCCCATTAGGGCCGCGGCCAGCCGGGCGTCCAGACGGCGGTCCCAGTGCACATAGCTGCCCAGGCCCGGCGGCAGGCCGTAGGCCAGTACCTCGACGACGCCACCCAGGGTTTCGCCTTCCTTGTGCGCGGCGTCCACCTCGGCCACCATGGCACGCGATGTTTCCCGGTCGAAGCAGCGCAGCGGATCGGCGTCCAGGGCCAGCACGTCGGAGGGGGTGGGCAGCGCGCTGCCGTCCGGGACGGCCACGGTGGCAATGGCCACGGTGTGGCTGACCAGGTGGATGTCCAGGGCCTTCAGCAGTTGGGAGGCGACCGTTCCCAAGGCCACCCGGGTGGCGGTTTCGCGGGCGCTGGCGCGTTCCAGGACGGGCCGGGCTTCGGCGAAGCCGTACTTCTGCATGCCGGTGAAGTCTGCATGGCCGGGGCGGGGCCGGGTCAGCGGGGCGTTGCGCGCCTGGTCGGCCAGCAGTTCGGGATCAACCGGATCAGCAGACATGATCTGCTCCCATTTGGGCCACTCCGTGTTGCCCACCTGGATGGCCACCGGTCCGCCCTGGGTCAGGCCGTGGCGGACACCGCCCAGCAAGGTGACCTCGTCCTGTTCGAACTTCATCCGGGCCCCTCGGCCGTATCCCAGCCGGCGTCGGGCCAGTGCGGCCTGGATCTGCGCGCTGGTCAGTTCGACTCCAGCAGGTACTCCCTCGATAATTCCCACTAGTGCCGGGCCATGGGATTCACCGGCGGTCAACCAACGCAACATAACTTCCATCCTGCCACGATCACTGCCGCGCTTTAGCGTCGGGGCAACCACACGGCGTCACACATCGCGTTGATAAGGGCCGGGGATCCAACTCCCGACGGGGCATCGCGGGCGTCCAGTGCAGCGGATGTGAAAAGCCTCACTTGTTCCACAGCCTGGTACAAAAGCATCTCCAGGCCAGGGACTATGGTCCCGCCGCGCGCCTCCCAGACTGCAGCGAGGCCACTGGGCCAGGGGTCGTAGGCCACATCCAGCAACAGCCGTCCGGTGGTGCCCCCTGGCGCAAGGTCCGCCGCGAGGGCGTCCGCTGCATGAGGGGGCAGCGTGGAAATAACGACGTCGTATCCGGCCAGGGTGCCGACCGCCTCGCCCCAGGGGCGAAGGCGGTGCGCCAGGCCGACGACGGCGGCGGCCTGGCCGGCGGCGGACGATCTGCCAGCATCGCGGACAAAGAGATCCGCCGCCGGCGCCCCGAGTGCCTCCAATGCGGCCACGGCGGCAACCGCGGTACCGCCGCCGCCTAGGATGGCTGCGGAGGGCTGTTCGCGGACACCGGCATGCCGGAGGGCGTTGACAATTCCGGCCACATCGGTGTTGTAGCCGACCAGCCGGACGCCGGTGGCAACTACGGTATTGACCACACCCAGGGTGGCGGCGGCTCCCTCCAGCGCGTCCAGCAGCGGGACAATCGCGGTTTTCAGCGGCATGGTCACGGACAGGCCGAACCAGTTACCGTCGGCGCGGACCCTGCGGATGAACCCGTCCAGCTCTTCCGCCTGCAGGTCCTGCGCCGCATAGCCAAAGTCCAGGCCAAGCTGCCGGTAGGCTGCCGCGTGCAGGGCCGGGGACTTGGAATGCGCAATCGGGTGCCCCAGCACGGCACCCTGCGGCCGTACGGCTACTTGCACTTGCCCTGGTTGGCGTCGCACCAAGCCTGGTACTTCGCCACATTCTTCAGGTGGTCCGCGTAGGTGGTGGCGTAAAGCGTCTCCCCCGTGTCCAGGTTGACCGTGACCCAGAAGTAGTAGGGGTTGGCCTGCGGGTGCGCGGCCGCCTCGATGGCCTTCTGCTTGGGCGATCCGATGGGCCCTACCGGCAGGCCCGGCCGGACGAAGGTGTTGTACGGGTTGGAGGCGTCCTGTTTCTGCGCGTCCGTGATGTTGTAGCTCTTGATCCCCAATCCGTAGGCCACGGTCGCATCAGATTCCAGCCGGCCTCCGGTTTCCGCGGAGGGGTTGTTCAACCGGTTTTCGATTGCCCCGGAAATCATTCCGTAGTTGGCCTCGTTACCCTCGAATTCAATGATGCTGGCGATCGTCAGGTCACGATACTGATCGTCTGGGTTGGTGACACCGGCCTGCGTCAGTTCGTCCTTAGTGTTCTGCACCAGTTTGGCCAGGATCTGCTGGGCGGTCATGTCCACCGGAAAGCGGTACTCCCCCGGTGCCAGGTATCCTTCCAGGGTCTTGGCCTGGGCGGGCAGCCCAAAGGACGCGGGGTTTTTGGCCAGGGTGTCGAACTGGTTCTGCGGGATCCCTGTCGCCTTGGCCAGCAGTGCAAAAACTTCCGGCTGCCTCAGGTTCTGGGCGATCGCGGCATAGTGGACCCGGTTGGCGTCGGCGCTCAACAGGACGGCGACGGCGTCGGAGGCCTTCATTTCCAGTTTCATCTGGAATGAGCCAGGCTGGATCAGGGACGTTCCGTTCGCCTTGGTCAGGGCGTCAACGAATGCGCCCTCGCTCTCCACCACTCCCTGCTGGACAAGCTGGGTCGCGACTGATCGTCCGCTGGAGCCCGGGTCGACGGTGAACATGATGCTGCCGTGTCCGGGACCGGGGTAGTCCTTTGCCGTCTGGGCGCCGAGCATGGGGCTGACCAGTTGGAACGCGAAGACCGCGACGGCCAGGAATCCGGCCACCACCAGGAACATCACCACGGTACGGCGTCGCCGGCGCACGCGCTTGGAGGTTCGGCGGATCCGACGGCCGGCGTCTGTCTCCTGGGGAAAAACGGGATGCCCGGCCTCGTCAAATTGGACCGGTTCATGCCCATCGGCATAGTGCCCGTTGTCGTAGTGCCCGTCGGCGTGGTGCCCGTCGGCGTAGGCGGCGTCTACAAAGCGGCCGTCAGCGACGTGCGCGTCAGCGTAATGCCCGTCAACGTAGCGGCCGTCAACGTAATGCCCGTCGACGGCATGGGCGTCTACGTACTGCCCGTCCTCGTAGTGGCCGTTGCCGGAGTGGTCGACGTCGCGGTTCCCGTACTGCTGGCCGTGGCCGGGGCTGTCGTCGCCGTGGGCATCGGGCTGTTCGCCCGCATGCAGCGGAGCGTAATAATGGCCGTCGTCGTTATAGCGCCCCTGCTCCTGCGCCTGGCGCTCCTGTTCGAGGAGCCGGTCCTGGGAACGCCTGGCTCGGCGTGTGGTGGGCCGGTCCGTGGAATTATGGCTCACTCGGATCGTCCTTGCCCATCCTGGATCGGGGTGATGATATCTTCCTTACCTCGCATTGGCTGGCCGATGTTCCCCTGCACATCTGCCACGCGGTGCCTGACCCGGCTGCCGACCGCGGTCTGAAGCGATTTCTCCATATCGATGGCATGCTGGAGGATCCCCGCCGCTGCCACCTGATCAACCACTCTACGATGATCACGGCTGCTCATGCCAGCCGCGTGCAGTGACTGGTGGGCGCTGACGGTGCTCAGGCGCTCGTCGATCAGCCGGACGGGTGTGTCCATTCCGGCGGCGGCCAAGGCATCCACCAATAGCCGGGCGTAGTTGCGTGCCATCTCTGCCGAAGCTTTTTCCGCGCCCTTGAGCGTGCGTGGCAGACCGACGAAAATTTCCACCGCGGAACGCTCAGCGGCTTCGCGCACCAGCACCCGGATGTCCGAGTTCTTCTTGGCGTCCCGGCTGAGCGTCCGCACCGGGGTGGCGAGGATACCGTCCGGGTCGCAGGCCGCCAGCCCCACCCGGACGGTTCCCACGTCCACGCCCAGTTTTACCCCGCGGGGAAATTGCCCGTCGGCCACGGTGCGGATCTAGCTCCTGTCCCTGATCGCGGAGGCCACGGCGGTGAGCGCCTCGGCTACCTTGGTGGCGTCGGAGCCGCCACCCTGGGCCACGTCGTCCTTGCCACCGCCGCCGCCGCCCAGGATGCCGGCAGCGAGTTTGACCAGCATGCCGGCCCTGACTCCCGTAGTCCGGGCGGCTTCGTTGGTGGCCACGAGGACCATCGGCCGGCCGTTCGCGACGCCCGCTACGGCCACTGCCGCGGCGTCGGATCCCAGCCGGTTGCGCAGGTCCAGCGCCAACGAACGCAGGTCGTCGGCCCCGCTTATCTGGCCGGCGTCGTGGGCAATAACGCGCACTCCGTTGAGGTCCTGGGCGGTGGCGAGGAGCCCGGCCGCAGCGGCGGCCAGCTGCTCCTTGCGCAGCCGGTCCAGTTCCTTCTCTGCGGTCCGCAGCTTGGCCAAAGTCCCGGCAATGCGTTCCTGCAGCTGATTGGAGGGCACCTTGAGCATGTCTGTCAGTTCAGTCACCAGTGCGCGTTCGGCGGCCAGGTGCCGGAATGCGTCCATGCCCACGAACGCTTCGACGCGGCGGTTGCCGGAGCCGACGGACTGCTCGCCGAGCAGCGTCAGGCTGCCGATGAGTGAGGTGTTGGCAACGTGCGTGCCGCCGCACAACTCACGGGACCAGGCGCCGTCAATCTCCACCACGCGCACCTCCGAACCGTAGTTTTCGCCGAACAGGGCCATGGCGCCCAGCGCTTTGGCGTCCGCCAGCGGCATCACCTTGGTGTCCACGTGGTAGTTGTTCCGGATGGCGATGTTGGAGACTTCCTCGATCTCCGAACGCGTGGCCGTACTCAGTCCCTCGCCCCAGGCGAAGTCGAAGCGCAGGTAGCCGGCCTTGTTGAAGGATCCGCGCTGCAGCGCCTCCGGGCCCAGGATCTGGTGCAGCGCGGCGTGCACAATGTGCGTGCCGGTGTGCGCCTGCTCGGCGGCGTGGCGGCGCTGGCGGTCGACGGCGGCGCGTACCAGGGCGTCGGAAGGCAGTTCACCTTCGCGGACCACGGCCTTGTGCACGCTCAGGCCCTTCACCGGGCGCTGGACGTCCAGGACCTCGGCCACGAAGCCGTCGCCGGTGATCAGGCCGGTATCGGCGGCCTGGCCGCCGGCCTCGGCGTAGAACGGCGTTTCCGCCAGCACGATCTCCACCTGGTCGCCGGCTCCGGCCCGGTCGACCCGATGGCCGCCTGCGAGGATCGCCCGCACCCGGGAATCGCCGTCGAGCTCCTGGTAGCCGGTGAACACCGTCTCGCCCTGGGAAAGGAGTTCGTGGAAGACGCTCAGGTCCGCGTGGCCGCTCTTCTTCTCGCGGGAATCGGCCTGGGCGCGCTGGCGCTGTTCCTGCATCAGGGCACGGAACCCGGCCTCGTCGACGGCCAACCCGGCCTCGCCGGCCATTTCCAGGGTCAGGTCGATCGGAAAGCCGTACGTGTCGTGCAGGGTGAAGGCATCGGCGCCGGAGAGCGGTTTGCGCGCGGCCTTGGACTCGGCGACGGCCTCCTCCAGGCGCGCGGTGCCGCTGGCGATGGTGCGCAGGAACGCCTTCTCCTCCGCGTAGGCGATCCGGCTGATCCGTTCGAAGTCTCTTTCCACCTGCGGGTAGGCGCCCTTCATCGCGTCCCGGGATGCCGGGAGCAGGTCCGGCAGGCAGGGCCGTTCCACGCCCAGCAGGCGCATGGCCCGCACGGCCCGGCGGATCAGCCGGCGCAGCACATAACCACGGCCCTCATTGGTGGGGCTCACGCCGTCGGCCATCAGCATCAGTGCCGAGCGGATGTGGTCAGCCACCACCCGCAGCCGGACGTCGTCGGTGTGGTGCGGATCGTCCTCGGTTTCGGCACTGGTGTATTCCTTGCCGGAGAGCCGGGCCGCTACGTCCAGGACCGGGCGCACCTGGTCCGTTTCGTAGAAGTTCTCCACGTCCTGCAGGATCAGCGCCAGCCGCTCCAGGCCCAGGCCCGTGTCGATGTTCTTTTTGGGCAGTTCGCCGAGGATCTCGAAGTTGTCCTTGCCGATGCCCTCGCCGCGCTGGTACTGCATGAAGACCAGGTTCCAGATCTCAATGAAGCGCGTGTCATCAACCGCGGGGCCCCCGTCCCGGCCATAGGCCGGACCTCGGTCGTAGTAGATCTCCGAGCAGGGGCCGGCGGGGCCGGGCTGGCCGGTGGACCAGTAGTTGTCCTTCATGCCCATCCGCTGGATCCGTTCGGCAGGCAGGCCCGCCACCTTTTCCCACAGCCGTGCCGCTTCGTCGTCGTCCTGATAAACCGTGACCCAGAGGCGGTCCTTGGCCAGGCCGTAGCCGCCGTCCGCAACGCTGCTGGTCAGCAACTCCCAGGCGAAGCCGATGGCCTCTTCCTTGAAATAGTCCCCAAAGGAGAAGTTGCCGCACATCTGGAAGAACGTGCCGTGCCGGGCGGTCTTTCCGACCTCTTCGATGTCACCGGTGCGGATGCACTTCTGCACGCTGGTGGCGCGCTTGAACGGCGCTTCCTCGCGGGCGGTCAGGTACGGGATGAAGGGGACCATGCCAGCCACGGTGAACAGCAGGGACGGGTCGCTGGACACCAGGGACGCCGAGGGCACCGCCGTGTGGCCCTTGCTGGTGAAGAACTCGACCCAACGGCGTGCTATTTCGTGCGACTTCATGAACGTGGCTAACCCTTCGTGTGGAAACTCTTAAGTTTAGTGCCCCGGCACGTGCGCAATGACGGGCCCTGTGCATCCCTGCCCGGGGAAGGCATCCCATGGCAGCGCGGCTGGCTTACTGCCTGCGGCTGGCTTAGTCGCTGCGGGGCGTGGTCAGTGCGGCAGGTAGCCAGTGCGGCAGGTAGTCAGTGCGGCGCGTGGTGCGGCTCTTTAGTGCCGGAGAAGTGCCCGCGGCTGGTTGCAGCGCCGCCAGCGGCCTTAGTGCCTGCCGGCGCCGCTGTTCGTCAGCTCTGCCGGCCGGTCCACGCCCAGGGCGGTGCGCAGGTCGCCCTCACGCTCGTCCATGCCCTCACGCACGGCTTCGGCAAAGTTATGGATGCTGTCGCTTAACCGCCCTACCGCGCGGTTAATCCCCTCCGGGCCCAGCGCAGCGCGGGTGGCGGAAATCTTGCGTACGGTCAAGGCCCCGACGGCGATGCCGATGCCCAGCCAAAAAATCTTCTTCATATCCTTGCAACTCCTTGGTCTACAGGTCTTTCGGCGGCCGGCGCAGCCAGGTCATCGCCCGCGGGAGTGGCGGGACTTGCTGCTGCGGCGGCCTGCGAAGGCGGACCGGACACCATAGGAGAAGGCTGCCACCTTTATCAGCGGCGAGCCCACGGTTGCGGCCACCAGCGAGGACAGCGCCGAGATGTTCGCTGTGGCATCCGAGACGTTGTTGGAGATACCGTCCACCTTCTGCAGCTGCTGGTTCGTGGTCGACACGGTGGCCGTCACCTCGTCGATCAGGGGCGTGGTGCCAGCGCCTATGGATTCGATGGTCGTGCGGATTTCATCGAAGACGCGCCCGAGTTTGAAAATGGGCACCGCCAGGATGGCCACCAGCACGGCAAATACTCCTGCCGCGATCAGGCCCGCAATATCTCCACCGGTCATAGTCGGCCGCCTCTTTCTTATGGTCTGCAGGGCTCGTGGTCTGCAGAGCTTTTAGTCTGCAGGGCTCGTTGTCTGCAGGGCTTTTAGTCTGCACTTCTTTAGGTCTGCAGTTCTTTTAATCTGCACTGAACAATGTTCCCTGAGTACTTTACCTACAAAGCAGCCCGCGGCGCGTGCCGCGGGCTGCTTTGTAGAACACGCAGGAAGTCCTAGCGTGCGTAGAACTCAACCACCAGCTGCTCTTCACAGGTCACGGGAACCTCGGTGCGCTTGGGGCGGCGGACCAGGCGGGCCTGCAGGCTTTCCAGCTTCACGTCCAGGTAGGCCGGAACGTTGGGCAGCACGTCGCGGTGCGCACCGGCAGCGGCCACCTGAAGCGGGACCATGGTCTCGCTGCGCGGGTGGACGTGGACCAGCTGGCCTTCGCCAACGCGGAACGACGGGCGGTCAACGCGGGCGCCATCCACCATGATGTGGCGGTGCACAACCAGCTGGCGGGCCTGGGCAATGGTGCGGGCGAAGCCGGCACGCAGGACCAGGGCGTCCAGACGCATTTCCAACAGCTCAACCAGGTTCTCACCGGTCAGGCCCTTGGTGCGACGGGCTTCCTCGAAGACACGGGTCATCTGTGCCTCGCGGATACCGTACTGGGCGCGCAGACGCTGCTTTTCGCGCAGCCGGACCGCGTAGTCGCTGTCCTGCTTCTTGCGGGCACGACCGTGTTCACCGGGTCCGTACGGACGGCGCTCGAGGTACTTGGCGGCCTTGGGGGTCAGAGCAATGCCAAGGGACCGCGAGAGGCGGGCCTGGCGGCGGGCACGTGTGTTGTTAGCCACGTTGTCCTTCCAATATTCATGCGGTAAAGCTCGCTGATCCGCCGTGCGCACTAGTCACATACAACTCGCGCCGGCGGTTCAATGCTTAGGTTATGTTCCTGGCCTCCATCATGGAGAGTTAGGGCTACCGCTGCCCGTCGCTGCAGCCGCTGGGCATACCCGTTTCACAGACCTTTGGAAGAAGTGTCAGGAAAAGCAACGCGTATGGAGCCAAGGCTTGCCAGTGCACCCAATATTCTAGCAGTTATTTGCCCCGTGTCCGGCGGATGATCCCGCGCAGCCGCTCCAGCCGCGGGACGATGTCCCGTTCCGCACCGTTCTCCGTTGGCCGGTAGTAGTCACGGCCCACCAGGTCGTCCGGCGCGTATTGCTGGCTGGCCACCGAATGCGGCTCATCATGGGAGTAGATGTAACCCTTGCCATGGCCGAGCTGTTTGGAACCTGGATAGTGGGCGTCACGCAGGTGTATGGGGATCCCGCTCCCCAGTCCTGCCCGGACATCGGCGATGGCGGCATTGATCCCCATGTAGGCGGCGTTGGACTTCGGGGCGGTTGCCAGGTGCACCACGGCCTCGGCCAGGACGATGCGGCCTTCGGGCATGCCGATCAGCTGCACCGCCTGGGCGGCCGCCACTGCCGTCTGCAGGGCCGTGGGGTCCGCCATGCCAATGTCCTCGGAAGCCGAAATGATGATCCGTCGTGCCACGAAACGGGGGTCTTCCCCGGCCTCCAGCATCCGCGCCAGGTAATGCAGCGAGGCGTCCACGTCGGAGCCGCGGATGGATTTGATGAAAGCACTGATGACGTCGTAATGCTGATCCCCGGCCCGGTCGTAACGCACCGCGGCTGCATCAACGGCACGTTCCGCATGCTCCAGCTCAACGGTGACCGGCTCCTTGCTGGCGCCATCGGGTGCCATCGCGTGGGCCACCCCTGCTGCGGCTTCCAGCGTCGTCAGGGCACGCCGGGCGTCCCCGGCGGCCAGCCGGATCAGGTGGTCCAGCGCTTCGTCGCTGAGCCGGACCTTGCCCCCCAGACCGCGGGGATCGGCCACGGCCCTGGCGACCAGGGCACTGATGTCGTCATTGATGAGTGGTTTAAGGGTCAGCAGCAGCGAACGGGACAGCAGCGGGGACACCACGGAGAAGGAGGGGTTCTCGGTGGTGGCCGCGATCAGCACCACCCAGCGGTTTTCCACTCCCGGCAGCAGGGCATCCTGCTGCGCCTTGTTGAACCGGTGGATCTCGTCCAGGAACAGCACGGTGGTGGTCTTATGCAGGTCGCGCGCCGTGAGGGCATCCTCCATGACCTTCCGCACGTCCTTCACGCCGGCGGTGATGGCGGAGAGCTCTACGAACTTCCGCCCCGGCCCCCGGGCAATCACGTGGGCCAGGGTGGTCTTTCCCGTGCCTGGCGGGCCCCAAAGGATGACCGAACTGGGTCCGGCTGGACCGCTCTGGCCGGCTCCAGCGGCCAGCAGCCGCAACGGCGACCCGGATCCGAGCAGATGCTGCTGGCCCACCACCTCGTCCAGGCTGCGGGGACGCATCCGCACGGCCAGCGGGCTACGCGGGCGCGTCCCCGGGGAGATCTGCGCCCCAGCGCCCTGGTCCGGTTCCAGGTCCGCCTCATCCTCCGTGCCAAATAGATCGCTCACCCGCTAAGGCTATCCGCTGGCACCGACGGTAATGGCAGCGGGCGGCGCGGTGAATGGGTGGCATCACCAGGCGGAACCCTATGGTTATAGCAAAGACACCCTTGCGTCAGATCCGAGGTTCCCATCACCATACCTGGCCGTTCCCGACGTTGCCTTCCACCTTGCTGCCCGCCCAGGCCGCCGATGCCGGCCGTCGGTGTATGAAAGTCGCTGTATGAAAGTCACTGTATGAAAGCGGCAACGCGCAGAGTGCTGGTCCCTGCCGAGCGGCTGCCGGGCTGGGTTTCGCGGTTTGCCGCCAGTCACACGGAGGTAGCCAGGCAGGCCAGCGCGGATGACGGGGCCGCCCTGCCGGCGGACCTGGACGTCCAGGACACCGACGACGGCGTCCTTCTCACCGCCTCGGATGGGACCACGGCACTGCTGCAAGCGCCCTGGCCGGTGGACGGGCGGCCGGGACGCGGCGTCACCGCGGTCGACCGCCTGGTCTCCTTGGCCTCGCAGGACCGGATCGCCGCCGTCGTTCTGCTACGTCGGGGTGGTTATGCGGTGGGGCTGTGCCAGGGCGGCCGCCTGCTGGCCTCCAAAACCGGAACCCGGTATGTGCAGTCGCGGACGGCTGCCGGCGGATGGTCGCAGCAGCGTTTTGCCCGGCGACGGTCCAATCAGGCGGATGCGCTGGTGGAGGCCGTGGCCCGGCATGCGGCACAGCTACTGGTCCCAGGCTGGTCCAATCCAGCACAACAGGAAGGCGCAACTCAGGCCACGACGGCAGCCGAGTATCTGGTCCTGGGCGGTGACAAGGGCCTCTGCCAGTCGCTGCTCGCCGAGCCAGTCTTCCGTCAGTTGGCGGCACTTCCCCGGTTGGCCTTCCTCGATATTCCCGATCCCAAGTCCGCGGTCCTCCGGAAGACCGCCCAGGACCTGTGCGCCGTGCGGATCCGTATCACTGATCCGTCCTAGAGCATCACGGGAGCCGCAATGAAGGACTGCACATGACCCCGTTTTGGCCTCCCTGAAACTGGTCCTTTTTGCAGTGTCGAGAGGTAGTCTTGGCTACAGCACGGCTGGGAATTGGGCGACCGGCAGGCGCCCTTTGCGGGCCTCGTGAACCGCGGCAGGAGTGTTGCGAGAGGGTGTTGCTTGATGATGGATTTCACAGAACTGTCTGTTTCCGATCATTTGCAGAACCTTCTGCTGGAGAGCACCGATGTGAAGGAATTCCTGGCTGAACTCACCATCCTTTCCAGCCGGTTCCTTTCGTCCCGGGAGGAGGTCTTATGCGGAATCACGTTGCTGCGGCACCGCAAAGCCGGCACCGTTGCGAGCAACAGTGAGGCTGCCCGGAAAATGGACGAACTCCAGTACGCCTATGCCGAGGGTCCATGCCTCTCGGCTGCCGCAGAGCAGGTCACGATGGTGGTTTCCGAGGTTGCGACTGAGCAACGATGGCCGGACTTCATGGCGGCAGTGCTCGGCCATGGGATCCATTCGGTGCTGGCCGTCCCGTTCCGGCTGGAGGGTGAGGCCATGGCAGCAATGAACCTCTATTCCAGCCAGCCGGACAAGTTTGATGCCTCTGCCATTGAAACTGCAGAGGCATTCGTGCGCGAATGCTCGGACGGGCTGCGGCTGGCGATCCGCTTCGCCCAGCACGCCGACACGGCGCAGAACCTAAGGGCTGCGTTGGCCTCCAGGACGACGATCGACCTGGCCGTGGGCATTGTGATGGGCCAGAACCGCTGCAGTCAGGAGGAGGCTGTCAGGATTCTCCAGTCCGCGTCGAGCCACCGCAACACAAAGCTGCGTGATGTTGCGGCAGCCCTGGTCCTGGATACCGGCCAGGGCACGGTTAAGACCCATTTTGACGGCTAGGTCCGCGGGCCCAGCCGCATTGTGAAGGTCCGCCGACTGAAAATCAAATTCTTGCTCCTGTGGCCGAGGTCACTTATAGTCGTAGGAGGCTCAGAAAGCGGCCGGACGAAGTGCTCTGTAGAGCCGTCATCTGGAGCGAACTGTGGACCATAAATTGCGAGTGCATGTCCGTCTGGACCAAATGCCAACCGCCGCCGTCCTTGAAATCACCGGTTGCCTGACCGAAACAGGCTGCCAGGCCTTGCTGCCCATCATTCGCCGCGCCGGAGTACTCCGCGAGGGGCTCCTGATCACAGTTAACCTTTGCCATGCCCGCCACGTGGACGCGGGGGCGCTGGAGTTCCTCCAGGACGCCAGCCACGGCCTGCAGCGCAGGTCACCTTACCCGGGGCTGCATGACTTCCACGGGACCATTGCCATTGACGCTCCCCCGGTCCTTCCCGGCTGTCCCGCTCTGCGGCCGCTGCGGCGGGTGGCGGTGGCGGCTGCCGCCTAACCGGCACCGGCAGCGCCGGCTACCAGTTAGACTCCCGGTTCGGCCTTGGGCGTCGACAGGGTCTTGCTATCTGCCTTGGCCTCGGGCTTGGCTTCGGGCCTGAAGTCGACGCCGGCCTCTTTACGCTGCTGCGCGGTGATGGGCGCCGGGGCGGCGGTGAGCGGGTCGTAGCCGCCGCCGGACTTCGGGAACGCTATGACGTCGCGGATGGACTCGGCGCCAGCCAGCAGCGACACTGCACGGTCCCAGCCGATGGCGATGCCCCCGTGCGGCGGGGCGCCGAACTTAAAACCGTCCAGCAGGAAGCCGAACTTTTCGTCAGCCTCCGCCTCGGTGATGCCCATGACGGCAAACACGCGCTCTTGGACGTCCCGGCGGTGGATACGGATGGAGCCGCCGCCAATCTCGTTACCATTGCAGACAATGTCGTAGGCGTAGGCCAGCGCACTGTCCGGATCGGTGTCAAAAGTATCCATGAATTCCGGCTTGGGCGAGGTGAACGCGTGGTGCACGGCGGTCCAGGCGCTGTGGCCTATGGACACGTCACCGGAGCCTTCGGCCTGGACGGTCGGCTCAAACATGGGAGCGTCGACGATCCAGACGAAGGCCCAGTCGTTGGGGTCGATCAGGCCCGTGCGGTGGCCGATTTCCACCCGGGCGGCACCCAGCAGGGCACGCGAGGCTGCCTTTTCGCCGGCGGCAAAGAAGATGCAGTCGCCCGGCTTGGCTCCGACGGCGTCTGCCAGGCCGGCCCGTTCGGTATCGGTCAGGTTCTTGGCGACGGGTCCGGTGAGCTCGCCGTCGTCCTTGTACAGGACGTAGGCCAGCCCCTTGGCGCCGCGCTGCTTGGCCCATTCCTGCCATGCGTCCAGCGTGCGGCGGGGCTGGGAAGCGCCGCCGGGCATGACGACGGCACCCACGTAGGGGGCCTTGAAGACACCAAAGCCGGTGTCCTTGAAGAATTCTGTGAGTTCGGTCAGCTCCTGCCCGAAGCGCAGGTCGGGTTTGTCAGAGCCGTAGCGGGCCATCGCATCCCAGTAGGTCATGCGACGGATCGGCAGCGGGATCTGGACGTCAATTAGCTTCCAGAGAGCGGAGACGATCTTCTCGCCGAGGGCGATGATGTCTTCCTGGTCCACGAAGCTGGCCTCGATGTCCAGCTGGGTGAACTCCGGCTGCCGGTCCGCCCGGAAGTCCTCGTCCCGGTAGCAGCGGGCAATCTGGTAGTACTTCTCGAAGCCGCCCACTTGCAGGAGCTGCTTGAACAGCTGCGGGGACTGCGGCAGGGCGTACCAGGAACCGGGGGCCAGGCGCGCCGGCACCAGGAAGTCACGGGCGCCTTCGGGCGTGGAGCGGGTCAAGGTGGGGGTCTCGATTTCCACGTAGCCATGTTCATGCAGGAGCTCACGGGCCACCCTGTTGGCTTCGCTCCGGAGGCGGATGTTGCGCTGCATGCCGGGCCGGCGCAGGTCCAGGTAGCGGTGCTTGAGCCGGGCTTCCTCACCGACTTCCGCATGCTCATCAATCTGGAATGGCAGCGGTGCGGCCTCGTTGAGCACGATGACCTTCTCCGCTATGACCTCGATTTCGCCGGTGGCCAGGTGCGGATTCTCATTGCCCTCCGGCCGCTTCTGGACCGTCCCGATCACCTGCAGCACGTACTCGTTGCGCAGGGCGTGGAAGACTTCCTCCTCGCGCACCACAATCTGGGCAATGCCGGAGGCGTCGCGCAGGTCCAGGAACGCCACACCGCCATGGTCGCGACGTCGGGCAACCCAACCGGAGAGGGTCACAGATTGTCCGATGTGCTCGGCCCGCAGGGAGCCAAGGTCATGTGTGCGCAGCACAGCATTCCTTTCAGGGGTGGGAGCCGGGGCTTGCAGGCCGCTGCGGCAGGTCTAGCATCGAGTTTACCGGGGTTGGGGCTCAGGATGCGGTGGCCGGACCGGGCGTGATTGCTGCGTGCAGGTCCTCCGCCGGGGGTGCCCAGGTTTTTGGGTCCGCGGGGAGCTGTTCGCCAGTGCGGATGTCCTTGACCTGGTGCGTCCCGTCCTCGGCCGTGAACCAGACGAACGGGATGCCGCGCTTGTCCGCATATTTGATCTGTTTGCCGAATTTCTCTGCCTTGGCGGCTACCTCGGTGGCAATGCCGCGTCCGCGCAGCTGGGCTGCGACGTCCTGCGCCTGGGACCAGCTGCCGTCGTTGGCCAGCGTGACCAGTACTGCGGTGGGGACGCTGCGGGAGGCAACGGCCAGCTCCTGGCCCACGATGCGGGAGACAAGCCTGGTCACTCCAATAGACAGTCCGACGCCGGGGAAGGTCCGGTTGCCCTTGGCGGCGAGGCTGTCATACCGGCCACCGGAACAAATGGACCCCAGGTTCTCGTGCCCCACCAGTACGGTTTCGTAGACGGTCCCGGTGTAGTAGTCCAACCCGCGGGCAATGCTCAGGTCCGCCACCACCGATCCCGGGGCGCGAACGGATGCGGCCGCAATGACCTGCTCGAGTTCGTCGAGCCCCTGCTCCAGCAGTTCATCTGTGACACCCAGGGCGCGGACCTTCTCCACGAAGGAGGTGTCCTCGGTGCGGATCGAGGCCAGGTCCAAAGCGGCCGCTGCCTGCTGGTCAGTGGCGCCCAGCTCCGACTTGAGCAGTTCCGCGACCGCGGCGGGGCCGATTTTTTCAAGCTTGTCGATGCTGCGCAGTACCCCGGCGGTGTCCGTCAGGCCGATCCCCCGGTAGAAGCCCTCGGCCAGCCTGCGGTTGTTGACCCGCAGCTTGAACGCCGGAATCGGCAGCGCGGAGAGGGCCTGCACGATCACCAGCGCCAGTTCCACGTCATAGCGGAAGGGAAGTTCGCCGTCGCCCACCACGTCGATGTCTGCCTGGGTGAACTCCCGGGCCCGCCCGTCCTGCGGCCGCTCACCGCGCCAGACCTTCTGGATCTGGTAGCGGCGGAACGGGAACGGCAGGTAGCCGGCATTTTCCACCACATAGCGGGCAAACGGCACGGTCAGGTCAAAGTGCAGGGCCAGCTGGTTGGCGTCCGCCTTGCCGGCCTGTCCGGACTCGGCAGGATCTTCCTGCAGCCGGCTCAACGCGTAGACCTCTTTGTCGATCTCTCCCTTACGCAGCAACTGCTGGACCGTCTCCACCGCACGGGTCTCGATCGAGGAGAAACCGTGGAGCTCAAACGTGCGCCGCAGCGTGTCCAGGACATACTGCTCCACCAGCCGTTCCGCGGGAAGCCACTCGGGGAAACCGGACAGGGAGGCGTTGCGTGCCATGGGTGGAGCTCTCCTAACTGGGGTGGACTTGGCAAACGCGTGCGGGACACACCCGTTCGCGGCGGCCTTCCAAGGTTCTCACAGTGTTTACTAAAGCCAGGTTTACCGAAGCCAGGTTTACCGAAGCCAGGTTTACCGAAGCCAGGTTTACGGAAGCCAGGTTTACGGAAGCCAGGTTTACCGAAGCCAGGTGGCGTTTACTCAAGCTAACCGAAACGGGACGCCCCAGCCCCGCTGGGAGCGGGGACCTGTGCGCCAGTAAACTGTCAGCTGAACCTATTTTATGCGGTGGCTGCCCCTGTCCCGCCCGGCGGTCCACCGCAGGTTCCGGTTTGGGGCCCGGCAGCAGCGCGACCGAGTACAAGGAGACCAGCAGTGGCGACGAGCAAGCAGGAAGCCCGCGAGGCCAAGAGGCGCATTGCGCATATGGAGGCCAAGCGCGATCTGCGGGCGCAGCAGGCCAAGCGCCGGAAGCGGGACAATGTGGTCGCCGCCGTGGCCGGGGTCGCCGTCGTCGCCCTCGCCGTCATCCTTCAGCTGGCTGTGTTTAGCCACAATCCGACGGCGGAGCAGACGGCCGCCGCCGAGGCGGGGCTTAATTCCTCCCCCAGCGCCTCGGCTCCGGCCGCCTCGGATACCGCCGCCGCCTCGGCTTCGGCGCAGGCCTCGGCGACCGCGGTCCATACGAACTCTGCGAACATCCCGCTACCGTCCACTGCGGACGGCAAGACCTTCACCGGGGAGCTCAGCCTGAACAAGCAGTCCCTTGGCGTGGAGATCGACGGGACCAAGGCGCCACAGGCCGCCGCCGTGTTCAAGTCCCTGGCGGACCAGAACTTCTTTGCCGGGCTCACCTGCCACCGGCTAACCAATGCGGACAACTTTGGTGTCCTGCAGTGCGGCTCCAAGAACGGCGACGGCAACGGCGATCCGAACTACCAGTGGGGGCCGGTGGAGAACTCGCCGGCGGACGGCAAATACCCGGCCGGAACCATCGCCGTGGCCCGGGGCAGCGATACCTACAGCAACGGCACGCAGTTCTTCATCGTCTACAAGGACACGGTCCTGCCACAGGATACCGGCGGCTACACCATCATGGGCAAGGTGACCTCCGGACTGGACGTGGTGCAGAAGATCGCCGACGCGGGAATCACGGGCGGTGGCACGGATGGCGCCCCTGTGACACCGGTAACGATAGACTCATTTACGCTTAACTAATTGCATTGGCGGCGCAGCCGGGCTGTGCGGCCGGGTGCAATCCGAGTTCCATCACGTTTTCCCTCCAGCGAAAGACTTTTAGCGGTGACAGACAGTCAGGAATCCGACGAAATGACAGTAGCCATGCCCGTTGACCAGACGGAGGCAGCGACGGCAGCAGGCACGGCTGCGGAGGTCGTGCAGCCGGCCGCGGTCGACGACGACGGCCAGACTGGCCCGGTGGAGGATGCCACCACGCCCGCTGTTGACGGGGAAGATGCCCGGCTGGCAGTCGCCACCGAAGCTGGCCCGGTGGAGGATGCCACCACGCCCGCGCCCGACGCTGAGAGTGCCCGGCCGGCAGCCACCCTGGACGACTCCCAAACTGGGTCTGCTCCGGCGCAGGGTCCGGCAGACTCTGCCCCCTCGGCGTCGAACCAGTCACCGTCGGCGCCATCGCCGTTGCCCGTTCCGGCCGCACCGCGCCCCGCTTCCAAAGCCCCCTCGCCCGCTGCCTTTGCCGCCCGTCCCAAGTCCCCCATGCCTGCTGCCCGGCCCGCGGGAACCACGGCACCGGCTGCTCTGGCCCACCCGGTGGCTCCGGCCAACCCGGGTATGTCGGCTGCGGAGGCGGCAAAGTGGGGCCGTGCGGAGGATGACGGCCATGTTTTCCTGCTGCTGGACGGCGAGGAAGTCCCGGTGGGCCAGTACCCCGGTGCCAGCAAGGACGATGCGCTGGGCTACTTTGCGCGGAAGTTCGATGACATCGTGGCCCAGGTGGCCTTGCTGGAGCAGCGCGTGGAGGTCAAGGCCCCCACGACCGACATGCACAAGACGGTCTCGCATCTGCGCGGCCAACTGACCGAGCGCAACGCCGTCGGCGACGTGCGCGGCACCGAGGCCCGCCTCGATGCACTCGATGGCCGGATCAAGGCGCTGGAGCAGGCGGAGCGGGCCGAGCATGAAGCTGCGCGGGCTGCCGAGCTGGCGGCCCGGGAGGCCATTGTTGCCGAGGCGGAGCAGATTGCCGGGCAGGAACCTGCCTCCATCCAGTGGAAGACCAGCAGCGCACGGATGAACGAACTGTTCGAGACCTGGAAGACGGCCCAGAAGAGCGGAATGCGGCTGGGGCGCGGCACCGAGGATGCGCTGTGGAAGCGGTTCCGGTCGGCGCGGACGGTGTTCGACAGGCACCGGCGGGCGTACTTCTCCGCCCTTGACAGCAACAACTCGGCTGCCCGGACGGCCAAGGAGAAGCTGATCGCCGAGGCGGAAGAGCTCTCCGGCTCCACGGACTGGGGTTTCGCCGCGGCGGAATACCGGCGGCTGATGGACCTCTGGAAGGCTTCCCCACGCGCCAGCCGGAAGGATGACGACGCCCTCTGGGCGCGGTTCCGCGGGGCGCAGGACAAGTTCTTCGCTGCCCGGCAGAGCGTCAATGCTGCCCTCGATGAGGAATTTGGGCAGAATCTGCTGGTCAAGGAAGGTCTGCTGGTCGAGGCCCGGGCTCTGCTGCCGGTCAAGGACCTCGCGGCGGCCAAGAAGTCCCTGCAGTCCATCCACGACCGCTGGGAGGCGGCGGGCAAGGTACCCCGGGCGGATATGCACCGAGTGGAAGCCGCGCTGCGCCAGGTTGAGGACGCGGTCCGGAAGGCCGAGGATGATGTCTGGCGCCGGTCGGATCCGGAGACCAAGGCACGCACCAACAGTGTGCTGAACCAGCTCGAAGCTACCATCGCCTCGCTCCGGGATGATCTGTCGGCGGCTGAATCTGCCGGCGACCAGGGCAGGATCAAGTCCGCGAAGGAGGCTCTCACCGCTAGGGAACAGTGGCTGGAGCAGGTCCAGAAGTCTGCTGGCGACCTCGACTAGGGCTAACTTTGGGGTAATCGGGACAGCCCGGGCCTGGCGGGCTCCGGTTGGGACTTCTCCACACTCCCTGCCGGGGGCTTCCTTGCTTGTGTCCCTGGGCGCAAGCTGGATGAATGACGACGGCGGTATCGGGCAGCGTCCCGGCGGAAATGGTGCTCAGTCCGGGGCGGAATTTCACCCGCGCTGAGCTGCGCGCCATGAAGCTCGACGGCGTTCTGGCTGCGGTCTTTGCCGACGCCTACACACCTGCAGCGGTGCCGCATGCCCCGGCTTTGCGCGCCCGGGCTCTGGCGCTGGCGCTGCCGCCCAACTTGGTGGAGCGGGCGGTGATCGGCCGGCTCAGTGCGGCCTGGATCTATGGCTGCGCGCCGGCCCCCGCGCGGATCTCGCTGCTGGTAGACGTGGGCCACCGGGTGGGAGCGCTGCGTCCCTGGAGCGGCTGCACCCTGCATGAGGTGAACCTGGGGCGGTTCGACGCGGCCGGCATCGCCGGGATAGCCGTAACCACGCCGCTGCGCACCGCCGTCGACCTTGCCCTGCACACAGACGCGGAGGCCGCGCTGCCGGCCCTCAAAGCGCTTACCGCCGACGCAACCCTGGGCTGTCCGCCGGGGCTGGTGCGGCAGGCCCTGGAGGCGGTGCACCGGGTTCCACACAAGGCGGCCGCGCTGGAACGGATCAGCGCCCTGCTGGCCGGGACGGACCGGCCGGTGGACTAGCTGCGGCGCTGGGCCCCCGTCGTGCGGTACACGTCGAAGACCCCGTCGATGCGCCTGACGGCGCTGAGAACATGGTGCAGGTACTTCGGGTCGCCCATTTCGAAGGCGAAACGGGACAGGGCCACCCTGTCGCTGGAGGTGTGGACGCTCGCGGCGAGGATGTTCACGTGGTTGTCCGAGAGGACGCGGGTGACATCGGAGAGCAGGCTCTTGCGGTCCAGCGCCTCAACCTGGATTTCCACCAGGAACACGCTGGACTGGGTCGGGGCCCATTCCACCTCCACCAGGCGATCCGGCTCGTCCCGGAGGTTCTGCATGTTCCGGCAGTCCGTGCGGTGCACCGACACCCCTGAACCGCGGGTGACGAAGCCGACAATGGAATCCGGCGGGACGGGGGTGCAGCAACGGGCCAGCTTGACCAGCACGTCGCCCACCCCGCGGACCATCACGCCGGAGTCGGAGAAGCGGGGACGGCTTGGTGCACTGGGCGAGATGGTCTCGGCGGCCTCGTCCTCGGCGGCGTCGTGGCCGCCCAGCGAATCGACCAGCTTCTCCACCACCGCCTGGGCGGAACTGTGCCCATCCCCCACCGCCGCGTAGAGGCCGGAAATGTCCGCATAGCGCAGCTCCTGGGCCACGGCCAGCAGCGCGTCGTGGGTCATCAGCCGCTGCAGCGGAAGGTTCTGCTTCCGCATGGCGCGGGTGAGGAGTTCCTTGCCCTTTTCGATGGCCTCCTCGCGGCGTTCCTTGGTGAACCATTGGCGGATCTTGTTCCGCGCCCGCGGACTCTTGACGAAGTTCTGCCAGTCCTGGCTGGGGCCGGCGCCTTCGGCCTTGGAGGTGAAGATTTCCACCCAGTCGCCGTGGTTGAGCTCGCTGTTCAGCGGGACGAGTTTGCCGTTTACACGGGCACCGATAGTCCGGTGCCCCACCTCGGTGTGCACTGCATAGGCGAAGTCGACGGGGGTGGAACCGGCCGGCAATGCCATCACCTCGCCCTTGGGCGTGAAGACGAAGACCTCCCGGGCGTTGATTTCAAAGCGCAGGGAATCCAGGAACTCTCCCGGGTCGGAGGTCTCCTGCTGCCAGTCCACCAAGGTCCTGAGCCAGTTCATGTCGCTCTCGCCGGTCTTGCCCGTGCCCGGCCCGTCCTTGGACAGGGACTTGTACTTCCAGTGCGCCGCGACGCCGTACTCGGCCCGCTGGTGCATCTCGTGCGTGCGGATCTGGATCTCCACCGGTTTGCCGCCCGGTCCTATCACCGTCGTGTGTAGTGACTGGTACATGTTGAACTTGGGCATCGCGATATAGTCCTTGAAACGCCCTGGCAGGGGGTTCCAGCGCGAATGCATCGAGCCCAGCGCCGCATAGCAGTCGCGGACCGAGTCCACCAGCACGCGCACGCCCATCAGGTCATTGATGTCGTCAAAGTCCTTATCGCGGACAATCATCTTCTGGTAGATGGAGTAATAGTGCTTGGGTCGGCCGGTGATGGTGGCCTTGATCCTGGCCTCCCGCAGATCCTCCGCGATCTGGTTCCGCACTACGGCCAGGCTCTTCTCACGCTCCGGCGTGCGGTCCCCCACCATCCGGACAATCTCTTCGTAGACCTTCGGATAGAGGGCCGCGAAGGACAGGTCCTCCAGTTCCCACTTGATGGTGTTCATGCCCAACCGGTGGGCCAGCGGCGCGAAGATCTCCAGCGTCTCGCGCGCCTTGCGCCCGGAAGACTCGGCCGAGACGAACCGCCAGGTCCGGGCATTGTGCAGCCTGTCCGCCAGCTTGATCACCAGCACACGGATATCCTTGGCCATCGCCACGACCATCTTGCGCACCGTCTCGGATTGCGCCGCTTCGCCGAAGGTGACCTTGTCCAGCTTGGTCACCCCGTCCACCAGCATGGCGACTTCGTTGCCGAAGTCCCGGCGCAGTTCGTCCAAGGTGTATGTAGTGTCTTCCACCGTGTCGTGCAGCAGTGCGGCGGCCAGCGTGGTGCCGGTCATGCCCAGTTCCGCCAGAATAGTGGCGACGGCGACCGGATGCGTAATGTAGGGGTCCCCGCTTTTGCGTTTCTGGCCCTGGTGGCTGCGCTCGGCCACCACAAAAGCCCGCTGGATCAGGTCAAAGTCCTCTTTGGGATTGTTGGCCCGCACGGTGCGCAGCAGAGGCTCCAGAATGGGCGAATAGCCGCTGCTGCCACGCCCGGTCAGACGGGCCAGCCGCGCCCGGGTGCGTTCCCGCCGGCCGGGGAAAGTTGGGCGCAACTCAACCACCGCGGGGCCGGCCTGAGGGCCTGCAGCCTCCACGGGAGCTGCTCCCGCCCGTTGTGGCGCGGCGGGATGAGTTTGCGCAACCTGCCCGGTTGAGGTCCCGTGCTCGTCCACTTCTTCTTCCTTAACCGCTCAAGTGCCAACAACCGCTCATAGTGCCAACACGTTCTGCCCCCGGGGAATTCCTCTAGTCTATGCCCGGCTACCCGGCCCGTTGGACGGGCACGG
>DASYGM010000158.1:0-16870 GCA_035999715.1 Micrococcaceae bacterium
CCCCCGGATCGAGGGAACGAAGCCAATCAGGAAAGCCGCCGGGTGCCGCCATGCCTTCATCTTATCCTATAAATGTGACATGCACCATAGGTTTATCAGAAACATTTCTGAATCATCTACTCCATTGCTGCCGACGGTCAAGCGTGGGAGCAGCGGCCGGAGGGTGCCCAGCGGCGGAGCGAGGGGCTACCCAACAGCAGCCGGAGGGGCTGGGAGTGCGCTCTCACCCCCACAAACGCCGTCGTGTCTAATCATTTTCATGATCCCATCCGCCACCGACAGTATTCGGTGGTTAACCCGTCCCAGTGTTACTTCCCCCATGCACGGCTACTTTAGGAAGAAAACAACCCGGGACATGACGGAGCCTTGGCACAACCGACACAATTCCGGGTGAAGGCTCGCTAACCGCGGCTTTGGCGTGCATAGCAACATAGGGGTCAGCTCAGGGTGAACCCCGATAGCGCCGAAACGCAAGGACCGCCAGAATGGTTAGTGTGAATACGATCCTCAACATCATCTGGCTGGTTTTCGGTGGCGTCTGGCTGGCTTTGGGATATTTCGCGGCGGGCTTGGTCTGCTGCGCACTGATTATCACCATCCCGTGGGGGATCGCTTCCTTCCGGATCGCCGGCTACGCGCTGTGGCCGTTCGGGCGCACTGTCGTCGACAAGCCCGGCGGTTCCGGCCTCGCCGCGACCCTGGGCAATGTGGTCTGGCTGCTGGTCGCGGGCATTTGGATCGCGATCGCACACGTCATGACCGCCATCGCAATGGCCATCACCATTGTCGGCATCCCGCTGGCCATCGCCAATCTGAAGCTCATACCGGTCTCGCTGATGCCGCTCGGCAAGATGATCGTGCCGTCCAACAGGCCCTTCGCCCCCATCTATCGCTGACCACCGGCCAGGGGCACACAAACGCTGAAAGGGGCAGCAATATGAACATCCCCGCCACCACATTGGGCGATGGCCTGGCCGTCAGCGCCCTGGGCTTCGGCGGCATGGCCCTCACCCCCGTCTACGGCGACGTCGACCCGGACCAGGCCCTGCGGACCCTCCACCACGCACTCGATGCGGGAGTGACGTTCATCGACACGGCGAACATCTACGGCGCAGGCAGCAACGAGGAACTGATTGCCATGCTGCTGGCCCGCCGCCGCGATGAGGTGCAGCTGGCCACCAAGTTCGCCCTGGTCGGCAGCCCGGCGGAGGGCTACAGGGACATCCGCGGCGACGCAGCGTATGTGCAGCAGGCGGCCAAGGAAAGCCTGCAACGGCTGGGGACGGACGTGATTGACCTCTATTACATGCACCGGCGGGACCTGCGCGTCCCCATTGAGGAGACCGTCGGGGCCATGGCGGAGCTGGTCCACCAGGGCAAGGTGCGCCACTTGGGCCTGTCCGAGGTCACTGCCGAGGAGTTGCGCAGCGCCCAGGCCGTCCACCCGATTGCCGCAGTGCAGAGTGAATGGTCCATCTGGAGCCGGGACGTTGAGCGCAACGTGGTGCCCGCCGCGGCCGCGCTGGGCGTCGGCTTTGTCCCCTATTCGCCGCTGGGCCGCGGCTTCCTGACCGGGACCGTCGGATCCGCAGATCTGGGACCGAAGGACTTCCGGCACAATATTCCTCGCTTCGCCCCCAAGGCCCTGGAAGACAACCAGGCTGTTGTCGCGGCGGTGCGGCGGGTGGCCGGGGAGCAGGGCTCGACGTCGGCCCAGGTCGCCTTGGCCTGGCTGCTGGCGCAGGGCACTCGGTTGGGGCTCCCGGTGGTTCCGATTCCCGGCACCCGCAAGGCGGCGCGGATTGACGAAAACATCGGCGCGCTGTCCCTGGCCCTGACCCAAGACCAGCTGGCCGTGCTCGACGGCGCCGCGGACGCCGTCGTCGGCTCCCGCTCCGCCGATCCCCACTGGGTGTCGGAGGGCCGGGAGTAGACTGGCCCACATCCAGACGAGACGACAAAGCTCGGAGGCCTCCATGGCATACGGATCCAGCCCGTACTCAATCCTGCGGCGCAAGCCGGTCGATGAAGTCGAAGATGAAAATAGCGGCAGCGGCCTGTTCCGTACCCTGGGCCTATGGCAGCTGACCGCTATCGGGGTTGGTGGCATCATCGGCGTCGGCATCTTCACCCTGGCCGGCGTGGTGGCCCACGGTGACGCTAGCAATCCCGGGGTGGGTCCCGCCGTCGTCATTTCCTTCCTGGTTGCCGGACTTGCCAGCGCCGCCGCGGCCCTGTCCTACGCGGAGTTTGCGGGGATGATTCCCCGTGCCGGTTCCGCCTACACCTATGGTTATGTGGCGCTGGGCGAACTGATCGGCTGGTTCATCGGCTGGGACCTGCTGTTGGAGTACATCGCGATTGTGGCGGTGGTGGCCATCGGCATCTCCGGCTATTTCAGCGCATTCATGTCGGGGATCGGCGTGACAGTTCCGGACGGGCTGAGCAGCGCCTGGACGCCGGACACGCCGCACGGGGTGATCAACCTGCCCGCCGTCGTCGTCTGCCTCATAGTGACCTGGATCCTCAGCCGGGGATCCAAGAGCTTCGGCCGGTTTGAGCTGGTAGCCGTGGGGCTGAAGGTGCTGCTGATCCTTGGCATCATCGGCATCGGTGTGTTCCACCTGCACGCGGAGAACTTTTCGCCGTTCATGCCCAGCGGATTCGGCCCGGTGCTCACGGGCGCGGCCACGGTCTTCTTTGCCGTTTTCGGCTACGACGCCATGAGCACCGCGGCAGAGGAGGCGAAAGACGCCAAGAAACACATGCCCAAAGCCATCATCCTGTCGCTGGTCATCGCCATGATCCTCTATGTCATGGCCACCCTGGTGCTGACCGGCATGCAGAACTACGCCAAGATGAACCCGACCAGTGCCTTTGCCTCCGCCTTTGATTCCGTCGGCCTGCCGACCATAGGCACGGTGATTGCGGGCTTTGCGGTGATCTCGATCCTGACCGTGATGCTCACCTTCCTGCTGGGTGTGACCCGCGTCTGGTTCTCGATGAGCCGCGACGGGCTGCTGCCCAAGTGGTTCTCCAAGACGGACGCAAAGCGCGGCGTGCCGCAGCGGGTGACCTGGATTGCCGGCATCGCCTCCGCAGTGCTCGCGGGTGTGCTGCCCATCAGGCTGGTGGCGGACCTGACCAATATCGGGATCCTGGCCGCCTTTGTGGTGGTCTGCGTGGCAGTCATTGTGCTGCGCCGGACCAAGCCGGACGCGCCGCGCGAGTTCCGGCTGCCCTGGATGCCGGTGGTGCCGGCCTTCGGCGTGCTGGCCTCCGTGTTCCTGATCTCCCAACTGCACTGGGAAACCTGGCTGCGCTTTGTTATCTGGCTGATCATCGGCCTGATCATCTATTTCACCTACGGCCGGCACCATTCCCTGATGAATCCGGACAGCCCACGCAATGCGGAGGCCGAGCCCGCCGGGCGGTAGCCTTCCTGGGTGCGGGTACTGTTGGGCTATGCGTAAACGTGCCAGCGCGGCAGACCTGGCCTTCCAGTTCATCAGTTTTGCCGGGGTCTGCGTGCTGCTGGCCATGGCCCGCTGGCCCTTCCCTGTCAAGATTGTGCTGGCCTTCGGGTTTTCCCTGTTGCTGTCCTGGGGCTACGCCTATGTCCGACGGACGCTGCGCCGCCGGCAGCAGCAGCCCAAGCGAATCCGCGTGATCCACATTGAAAACGCGGAGGACTGACGGCAGTGGAGATCATTCGCTACTCGGACCTCAAACCTGCCCGTTGGGCCAACGGCGGCGGGGTGACGCGGCAGGTCGCCGCATCCGGCTCGCCCGAATGGGACTGGCGGATCAGCATCGCCGAGGTGGCGCAGGCCGGCCCCTTTTCCGCGCTGCCCGGCATCGACCGGGTCATAACCATCATCGACGGAGACCTGATACTGCTGGAGGTCGATGGCGTCGAGCACCCGCTGGAGCGGTACCGCCCGTACCGCTTCTCCGGAGATAGCAGCACCAGCGCCACCCTCCCGACCGGAGACGTGATGGACCTGAACGTCATGACGCGCCGCGGGGCCTTCAGGGGCTACACCGCCATCATTGAACTCTCCCGGAAGCGCCCGCACCCGGTCTTCGCCGGACAGTATGCGGTGCTCCTGCAGGGCGACGCCACCGTCGCCGAGGAGCCGGAAGCGGCCATGGCAGAGGCGGCCACGACGGGGGCGGCCACGACGGAGGCCGGACCGGTGAAGCTGGACCGGTTTGACGCCGTCGTCGGCGCCGAAGCCGCGCCCGGGATCACCGGACGCGGCTTCCTGGCCATCGTCTCCATCGACGCCGCCGACGCCTGAATCTGAGCCCGCTAGCTACTTACCCGGAACCGGCTCACCCAGCGGATCCGGGCTGATCTGTGCACCGGCATCGCTGGCATGGCCCGCTGGAATCAAAGCGGCGGGCGGATTGAAGCTGCGCTTGGCCCACGGATAGAAGATACCGGAATGTACACGGGGCAGTGGAGACCAGGCACTCCGGGGCGTCCACGGTAGGGCCTTGAGGAGCCTGGCTGGTCTATAACGCGCGGGACCGGGCGAGCGGCGGGCCAGCGAACGGATCTGCTCAGCGAAAAGGCCCGGTGGATGGGCAGAATACGATTCTGCTCATCCACCGGGCCTTTTCAGTGTCCGGGTTGGTCCGCTTAGCGGCTGCGGCGCTGGTTCGACGCCGGAGCGGAGGCACGGCGGGGACCGGCACCCCGTGCGGGACGGCCGGAGTTGCCGGAACCGTAGCTGCCACCGGAAGTTCCTCCCGTGGTGGAGGACCAGACGGGGGCCGAGCCGCCGGAGCGCTGGCCAGCTGCCTTCTGCCCGGCCGTCGGGCGGCCGCTGCCGCGTGACATATCGTTGTGGTGCGTGGCGCCCTGCGGTGCGCGCTTGGGTCCGCGCGCAACATCGCCATTGGCTTCGCCGCGGGCGGGGCGGCGCGTGTCGCTGGACCTGTCGCTACCGAAGCGGGGTGCCTGCGGCTGGTCCTTGCGGCGCTCCTGGCGGTTGCCCGCCGCGGTGGCATCGGCGGAAACGCGTCCGCGTCCGCCCCGTCCTCCCCGGCCGCCTGCAGTTGGTGAACCCTGGCCGGAACGGCGGGCACGCTTGCGCTCGGCGTTGGCACCGGTGGACTGGCCGCCGCCCTGGGGCGCCTTGGCCGCGAGCATGGCGGCACGGGTGCGCGGGTCAACCTTCTCGGCCACCTCGCCCACCAGTTTGGCCACCAGCGGCGAGCTGGCAGTGACCCGCTCGAAGGAGACGTCGACGCCGGCGGCCTTCATCAGCTTCTTCACATCGGACTGCTGCTCCGGCAGCGTAATGGTCACCACCGTGCCCTCGGAGCCGGCGCGGGCAGTGCGGCCGGAACGGTGCAGGTAGGCCTTGTGCTCGGTGGGCGGGTCGACATGGATGACCAATTCGACGTCGTCGACGTGCACGCCGCGGGCGGCGACGTCGGTAGCCACCATGACACGCACGTCACCGGAGGAGAATTCGGCCAGGTTCCGGTCGCGGGCGTTCTGCGACAGGTTTCCGTGCAGGTCGACGGCGGGGATGCCGGCGTCGGTGAGGGTCTTGGCCAGCTTGCGGGCGTGGTGCTTGGTGCGCATGAAAAGCATGCGGCGTCCGGCTCCGGCCGCCAACTCGACGATCAACTGCTTCTTGACGGTCTGGTCATTGACCACCAGGACGTGGTGCTCCATGGTGGTGACCGCGGCCTGCGGATCATCCACGGAGTGCGTCAGCGGGTTGGAGAGGTAGCGCTGGACGATTTTGTCCACGCCGTTGTCCAGGGTGGCCGAGAAGAGCAGGCGCTGGCCGTCTTTAGGTGTGGTGTCCAGCAGCCGCTTGACCACCGGCAGGAAGCCGAGGTCCGCCATATGGTCCGCCTCGTCAAGGACGGTGATCTCCACCGACTCCAAGGTGATGAGGCGCTGCTTCATCAGATCCTCGAGCCTGCCGGGGCAGGCGATGACAATGTCGACGCCGGCGCGCAGCGCCTTCTCCTGGCGCGCCTGGGCCACACCGCCGTAGATCACGGTGGTGGTCAGCCCCAGCTGCTTGGCCAGCGGCTCGACAGTGTTGTTGATCTGGGTGGCCAGTTCGCGGGTAGGTGCCAGCACCAGCCCCAGCGGACGGCCCGGCTTGCGCCGGTAGGCCGCCTCGCCCTCGGCCAGGCGCGCCACCAGCGGCAGCGCGAAGGCGATCGTCTTGCCCGAACCTGTGCGTCCCCGGCCCAGGACGTCGCGTCCGGCCAGGGTGTCAGGCAGGGTCTTGACCTGGATGGGGAAGGCCTCTTCGATGCCATTGGCGGCAAGGGAAGCGGCAAGGACCTTGGGCACGCCAAGGCTGGAAAAAGTAGTCATGTAAGGTGAGCGACTTTCGGTTACGTGGCCCGGATGCCGGTTGGCATAGGGATTCGCCGAAGAAATGCCGGAAGAGGTCTACCGCAACTCCAGGGTTACGGCCACCGGATGTGGCCGGGGGATCTAACCTGGATAGCTAACTGTGCGGGACTGGATCAACGCGTTCATCGACGCATGAAAGGCGGAGTACGCGCTTCAAGTAAGACCATTCTATCAGGCCGGGAGTTCGAGTCCTGACGGCTCGGTTGGACCGGCCGGCAGCACGACGACGCCGGTGCTCCGACCGTCGGGGGCCAGCCGCCAGCCGACCCGCTTGGCAGCGTTCAGGACGACCGCGCTTTCCACCAGTTCCAGTTCCGGAACCCGTTCCGCCATCGCCAGTTCGGCGGTCATGACGTCCGCAACCGAATGCAGCCACATGACGATGATGAAGTTGGTGGAGCCGGTGGTCGAAGCGATCAGCCGCGCATTCCGGAAGGTGGCCAGCTCCTTGGCGATCTGCTGGTGCCTGCCAGCAGGGACCCGGGCAAACCATTGGCACGTAACGGGGTAGCCGGAGTAGGACTGCGCCATCTCGCAGCGGAAGGACAGCAGCCCGCTCTCCAGTAATCGGTTCAGCTGCCTGCGCACGGTGGCCGGATGCCCGCCGACCGCCTTCGCGACCTCCACCGCCGTCGCCCGGCCGTCCCGCATCAGCACCGGCACCATGGCTTGGCTGCTCGGCGGCAGCGGTCCGGCAGGACCGGAAATGCGTGGCCGCAGTGCCGCAAAGGCCTGCTGCTGCGCCTTGGTCAGTGCGTTGAGCCGCCAGCCGTGGCCGCCGCGGTGCAGTTCGGTGCACAGTGAGGCCTGGTACCGGTTGAGGCCTGGAATTGCGGCCAGCCTGGGAATGACGTCACGGCTCAGCGCGGCCAGCGAGGGGGTGATGGCGGTGAGCATCATGTCCCGGTTCCGTGCGGCCTCCTCCACCGTGATGATTTCGGGGATGGCGCAGACGGCCTCGACCGCCTCGGCCATTCGGGCCAGGTCGCACTGCACATCGAGGAAGGTCAAGGACATTTTGTCCGGCTCGCCCACCAGATGGGCCGTGACCCAGGCGGCGCCGGAATCTCGCAGCCGTTCCCATCGCGCCGCCAGCGTCGTCGCGTGCACCCCGAGCACACGGGCCGCGTCCGTCCAGCTGACCCTGGGTGCAATCTGCAGGGCATGGATCAGCGCAAGGTCCTCCTCGCTCAGCTCCACTGCGGCTCCCTTGTGCGATTTCTGCGTCGACGGCATGCCGGATGCATTTTTCCTGCAATTCCCCTGGCTGTGAACCACATCACCACACAATTGCTCCAGAGGCAAGCGCATGCACGCGCACCAACGGCGCACCGGCACCGCGCCTCACCGCGCAGCTAAAGGCATCACCAAGGAGCAGAAATGTCATTGACCCAGCAGGCCCGCGAACTCGCGCCGGAGATCATCCGGTTCCGGCACGAACTTCACCAGGAGCCGGAAGTGGGCCTTGATCTGCCCCGCACCCAGGAGAAGGTGCTGGCCGAGCTGGCCGACCTGCCGTTGGAGATTTCGCTGGGTACGGACTGCAGTTCCGTGACCGCGGTCCTGCGCGGCGGCAGCGGCATCGCCGGCAACGGCAGCGGCCCGGCTCAGGCACGCCGCCCCACCGTGTTGCTGCGGGCAGACATGGACGCGCTGCCGGTCCAGGAGCGCACCGGCGTCCCCTTCGCCTCCCGGCTGGACGGTGCAATGCACGCCTGCGGTCACGACCTGCACACCTCCATGCTGGCCGGCGCCGCCCGCCTGCTCAGCGAGCAGCGGCACACCCTCCCCGGCGACGTCGTCTTCATGTTCCAGCCCGGCGAGGAGGGCTTTGACGGGGCCTCCGTGATGGTCCGCGAGGGCGTCCTGGACGCTGCCGGCCGCCGCGTCGACTCCGCCTTTGGCATGCACGTTTTCGCCGGACTGGAGCCGCACGGCCAGTTCGCCACCAAGCGCGGCGTCATGATGAGCGCCTCCGACGGCCTTGAAGTCACGGTGCTCGGTGCCGGCGGACACGGTTCGGCCCCGCACAAGGCCAAGGACCCGGTCACCGCGGTGAGTGAAATGGTGACCGCCCTGCAGACCATGGTCACCAGGCAGTTCGACATGTTCGACCCGGTGGTCCTCACCGTTGGCCTGCTCCAGGCTGGCACCAAGCGGAATGTCATTCCCGAAACGGCCCGCTTCGAGGCCACCATCCGGACCTTCTCCCAATCGGCGCAGCAGAGGATGATGACGGCTGTTCCGCGCCTGCTCCAGGGCATTGCGGCGGCGCACGGGCTGGACGTTGATGTGGCCTACCACCGCGAATACCCCATCACGGTGACGGATGAGGATGAAACCATCCAGGCGGAAAACGCAATCGAGGAGCTCTTCGGCTCCTCCCGACACAGCCGCTGGGCTACCCCGATGAGCGGCTCCGAGGATTTCTCCCGGGTCCTGAACGAGGTGCCCGGCTCCTTCATCGGCCTCGGCGCCACCGCTCCCGGTGCGGACCACACGTCCAGCCCCTTTAACCACTCCCCCTATGCCACCTTCGACGACGGAGTGCTGGCCGATGGTACCGCGCTCTACGCCCATCTGGGCGCCAGCCGCCTCCGGCAGCTGGCCTAGGACCGACGGTATTCTGGAGGCGATGAGCCAATCCCCAGAATCCGCCGATAGTCCCGCCGACAGCCCTGCCGGGCGCCCCCCGACGCCCGGCAGCCAGGCGTGGCACGGCACCTACCGGTCCCGGCCGGTGTCCTTCGTCCGCCGCGGGTCCCGCTTGCAGGGCCGCCGGCAGAAGGCCTGGGAGGAGCATGCGGACAATTATGTGATCGACGTTCCTCGGCATGTGGCAGATACCTCCGTGCATCCGGAGTTCATCCTCGACGCCGAGGCGGTCTACGGGCGGAAGGCGCCGCTGATTGTGGAGATCGGATCCGGCCTGGGCGAGGCGGTGGTCCATGCGGCCGCGGAGAACCCGGAGACGGATTTCCTGGCTGTGGAAGTCTACCGCCCCGGCCTGGCCCAGACCCTGCTGAAGGTGGCCGCCCGCGGCCTGACGAACGTCCGGGTGGTGCAGGCGAACGCGCCGGAGGTCCTGGCCACCATGATCCGGCCCGCATCGCTGGCGGAGGTCTGGGTGTTTTTCCCGGATCCGTGGCATAAGGCCAAGCATGAAAAGCGCCGGCTGGTCACCCCAGCCTTCGCCGAGCAGGTGGCGGCGGCGTTGTGCCCGGGTGGCATCTGGCGGCTCGCGACGGACTGGGAGCACTACGCGCAGCAGATGCGCCAGGTAGGGGATGCGTCGTCGTCGTTCACCAATCTCAACCCTTCTGCCGATGGTTGGGCCCCCCGCTTTGCCGGCCGCATCCTGACCAGCTTCGAAAACAAGGCCCACCAGGCCGGCCGCAGCATCCACGATCTGGCCTACCGGAAGGTCTGAGCATCCGGAAGGCGAGGCACGGAGCTGCCGGTTGAACCAACGCCGCCTATATACCGTCTCTATCTGCAGCGGGCCAGTCCGGCCCCCAGATGCAAGAGGAGGCAACGCAATGAAGCGAATTCGCGGATCATTGCTGATCATGGCAGCCGTGGCAGCGGCGGCCCTCACGGGCTGCGGATCGACGGCCAGCAGCGGGACGGCGTCCAGCGTGTCCAGTCCGACGACGGCAGCCAGCTCGTCGTCGTCCGAATCCGGCGGCTCATCCGGTTCCAGCACCAGCTCCGCCGACCTCGCCACTGCCCAGTCATCGCTGGGCCAGATTATTGTCGACGGCAGGGGTATGAGCGTCTACGTCTTCGACAAAGACGTGGCCAACTCCGGAAAAAGCAGCTGTACCGGCGCCTGCCTGACCGCGTGGCCACCGGTGGTAGCCAAGGGTGACACTCCTTCCATGTCCGGAATCACCGGCAAGGTCGGCACCATAACGACAGCGGACGGCACCAAGCAGCTGACCATCAACGGCCTGCCTGTCTACTACTTCGCGAAGGACTCGGCACCCGGAGATGTGAAGGGCCAGGGCGTACTGAACCTCTGGTGGGTACTGGACCCGGCGGGAGCCAAGATCAGCATGATGCCCGGATCGATGGCACCGACCAGTAGCAGCGCCCCCGCCAACAGCGGGTACTGATAGGCCATCCACATTGGTAGGCTGACTCATTGGCCCTACGAACCCGGCCGCTGATGGCACCGGAGCCCGCCATCGGCGGCTGGCGTCTGCCCGGACACCTGACTGGGCCGCGGTTCTCCTCCACAGGCGACCCAGCCGGCTGGCTTTCCCCCATAGGCCCCGGACCGGGTGCCGGCGCCGAGCGGGCGGGGCTAGCGTCGGTGCCATGGAACCCGTCAAGGTCATGAAACCACACACGCCGATCTCCGCCATCGCCTCCGAGGACCGTCCGCGGGAGCGGTTACAGGCCCTGGGGCCCCGCCGGCTGCGCAACGATGAACTGTTGGCCATCATCATCGGCTCCGGGACCCGCAGTGCCAGCAGTCTGGAACTTGCCCGTGCCATCTTGAGGAAGACCTCCGGGCCGGCCGGACTGCCCGGTGCCACGCTGGCGTCGCTGCTCCAGACCGAAGGTGTCGGTCCGGCGGTGGCAATGCGTATTGTGGCCGGTTGCGAACTCAACCGGCGGGCGGCACGGACACGCGCAACGGCACCGCCTCCCCGGGCGCCGGCCGATGCGGCCCGCGGTCCGGAGAGCCTGCGGGCCGCGGATAAGAGATCTGTCACCGGTGCTGCCTAAGATTAGACAGTTAAGGGACTGCCCCGCAGCACCCCTAAGTCCTCTGCAGGAAGTTTCCTTCGTGACGTTTTTCCCCGCCGGTTCGGACGGACTGGCCACCCGCACGCCCAACATCAACGAACGCTCGCTGGCCGCAGGCGGATCGTATGCAGCTCAGGGCCGGGTGCAGGACGTTGAATTCGAAGCCGGAACCGGTCTATTGCATGGCACGGTCCAGGGGACGGACACCTATAGCACCACCGCCAAACTCATTGAAACCCCAGATGGGGGCTGGTCCTGCACGGTCGGCATCTGCAGCTGCCCGGTGCGGCAGAACTGCAAACACGTTGCCGCGCTGCTGTTCAAGGCCGAGTCCGATCCGCTGATCGGATTCCAGCTGGGGGTGCGCGGGTTCCCCGCCGAGGACCTCGGCGGCCATGGCCTGGCGGGCGAATCGCACGCTGGCGCCGGCGCGGGCCAGGGACGGGATGCCGGGACCGGGTGGGAGGCCGCCCTGGCGGACCTGCTTCCCCCGTCCAAGGCCGGTGCCGGCAGCGACGCCCCGCCCCTGGCACTGCAGTTTGAGCTGGAGCGCCCGGCCCCGCGCTTTTCCTACAGCGGCTACCGGAATGCTAAGCCGGCAGCGCTGCAACTTAACGTCCGCCCGGTGATGCTGGGCGCCAAGGGGAAATGGGTGCGCACCGGGATCGGCTGGAACACACTGAATTACCTCAATTTCGGAAGGAAGTTCAACGAGGACCACCTGACCTGGCTGATCGAGTTCCTCAACTCGCACTCCCCCGCCGGGCGCCAGCTGAACCCGTCCTCGCCCTGGCTTGCGCTGAACAGCTTCAGTGGCCGAAACCTCTGGGCTCTGCTGGAAGAGGCGGGCCATATCGGGCTGAACCTGGTCCACAGCCGCGGCTCGGCAGAGCCGGTCCGCGTGTTGAAGGAACCCGCGACGGTTACCTTGAACCTGAGCCGTCCGGAACCGGGGGCGCTCGAGCTGGAGGCAGAGCTCAGTGTGGCCGGTGGCGCTGTGCTGGAGTCATCCGGGGTGGGAACCATCGGCCGGCCGGCCCACGGCCTGTTCTATGCTGACGATGACGACCCGCTGATGTCGCCGCCGCCGTCCGCCAGGTCCGTCGGAGTCCCGGTTCCGGGCACCATCACGCTGGCGCCGTTGGATACTTCCGTCTCCGAACAACTGCTTGGGTTCTCGCTTAAGGGCTCCTCCGTCCGGATCCCGGCCCGTGATGAGGAACGGTTCCTGACCCAGTTCTACCCGCAGCTCAAGCGCTCCGCGGAGGTTGTCTCCAAGGACGAATCCGTGGAATTGCCCGCCTACTCCGCACCGGTCCTGTCCCTGCTGGCCAACTACGGACCGGACCACCGGCTGCGCCTGCACTGGGAGTGGCACTACACCGCCGGTACCCGGGTCAGCGCCCAGCCGCTCTGGGGCCAGCCCGGGGACGCAGGTTACCGCGACGATGCCGCGGAGTCACGGATCCTTGCGGCGCTCGGCGAGCCGTGGGAGGAGGTGCCGGCGCTGGGTGAATCCCCCAGCGGGATCTGGGGCGAGCCCCGGCTGCGGGCCAGCATGGCCCTGGACGGCCTGGACACCATGGCCTTCACCGAAAAGGTGCTGCCGACGCTGAACAACCTGCCCGGCGTCGTCGTCGAAACCGCAGGAGAAGTGGCCGACTACCGCGAGGTCACCGAGGCACCGGTGGTCAGCATTTCCACCACTGCCACCGACGAGCGGGACTGGTTCGATCTGGGCATCGTCATTACCTTGGAGGGCGAGCCGGTCTCCTTCGCCGCCGTATTTTCGGCACTCGCCGCCGGACACAGCCGGTTGCTTCTGCCCAGCGGCGCACATTTTTCCCTTGACCTGCCCGAACTCCACAGGCTGCGGGAGCTCATCGATGAGGCCAGGGCGCTACAGGACAGCAACACCTCTGAGCTGAAGATCAGCCGCTTCCAGGCCGGACTGTGGGACGAATTTGCCCAGCTGGGCATTGTTGACCAACAGGCCGCCGACTGGCGCACCGTGGTGGCGGGACTGCTGCGGGGGCGTTCACCGGAACCGGAGCCCGCGCCCGCGTCGCTGCACGCCACCTTGCGCCCCTACCAACTGGAGGGCTACCACTGGCTCAGCTTCCTCTTCAGTACCGGGCTGGGCGGGATACTTGCGGACGACATGGGATTGGGCAAGACCCTCCAGACCCTGGCCCTGGTCTGCGCTGCGAAGGAGAAATCGCCTGATGCACGGCCCTTCCTGGTGGTGGCGCCGACCAGTGTGGTGGGGAACTGGGAAGCCGAAACCGCTCGCTTTGCCCCCGGACTGAAAACCGCCGCCGTGGCTGAAACCTTTGCCAAGAGCGGGCTAGATGCCGCGGAAATGCTCGCCGGAACGGACATGGTCATCACCTCGTACGCGCTGTTCAGGATCGACTTCGAGGCCTACGCTGCGCACGGCTGGTCGGGCCTGATCCTGGATGAGGCCCAGTTCGTTAAGAACCACCAGTCAAAGGCCTACCAGTGCGCCCGCAAGCTGGCGGCTCCGTTCAAGCTGGCCATCACCGGAACACCGATGGAAAACAACCTGATGGAGCTATGGTCCCTGACCTCGATCGTGGCCCCTGGGCTGTTTCCAAGTCCCAAACGGTTCGCCGAGTTCTACCAGAAGCCGATCGAAAAATCCGGGAATGCGGCACTGCTGGCCAAGTTCCGTTCCCGCGTCCGTCCGCTGATGCTGCGCCGGACCAAGGAACAGGTCATCCGCGATCTGCCGCCCAAACAGGAGCAGGTCCTGGAGGTGGTGCTGAATCCGCGGCACCATAAGGTGTACCAGACGCATCTGCAGCGGGAGCGGCAGAAGATCCTGGGCCTGCTCCAGGATGTGAACAAGAACCGCTTCACCATCTTCCAGTCGCTGACCCTGCTGCGCCAGCTCAGCCTGGATGTCAGCCTGGTGGACCAGAAGCTGCATTCGGTGCGCTCCAGCAAGCTGGACGTGCTCTTTGAACAGCTGGAGGACGTCATTGGCGAGGGGCACCGCGCCCTGATTTTCAGTCAGTTCACCGGGTTCCTGGACAAGGTCCGGCAGCGGTTGCTGGCGGAGGGGATTCCCTTCAGCTACCTGGACGGCACCACCCGGAACCGCGGCGCCGTCGTCGAGCAGTTCAAAACCGGAACCGCCCCGCTGTTCCTGATCAGCCTCAAGGCCGGCGGCTTCGGCCTTAACCTAACCGAGGCGGACTATGTCTTCATCCTCGATCCGTGGTGGAATCCCGCCTCGGAGGCGCAGGCCGTGGACCGAACGCACCGGATCGGGCAGGCGAAGAATGTGATGGTCTACCGGCTCGTCGCGAAAGACACCATCGAGGAGAAGGTCATGGCGCTGAAGGCCAAGAAATCCCAGCTCTTCAGCGATGTGATGAGTGGGGATTCACTGGCGGGCGGGGCACTGACGGCTAAGGACCTGGCCGGACTGTTCACCGAATAGGCCCCGCAGTCAGGACCGCGGCCGCCACACCAGGACAGCTTGGGACCGTCCCCGCGGCCGCTGCCCGCGCGGCAGCGAAACCACGTCGCCGGCCAGTCCGGCGGCGAAGATCCGGGCCACCTCCGGCGCCCGCCGTGCGCCCGTGTTCGCCGCGGCGAGGTCCTCGGTCAGCTCAGCCACCCGTAAACGGAGGGCAGCAACCTGGTTTTCCAGTTCCAGGATCCGCTTGATCCCCTCCAGCGAGACGCCTTCCTGCGAGAGCCGCTGCACCTCGCGGAGCATATCCACGTCGTGTTGCGAATATCGACGGGAACGACCCGGCGCCCGACGGGGTGAAACCAGGCCCAGCCGGTCGTACTGGCGCAGCGTCTGCGGGTGCATTTCCGCCAGTTCCGCAGCCACGGAGATCACGAAGATCGGCTCCTTGGCATCAAATCCCATCGCTCTTCTCCTTTCCATGCTGCGCTGATCGGGTTCGGGTGACCAGCTCCATGCTGCGCTGCCCGTGCTTTAGCTGCCCTCGCTTTAGCTATCCTGGCTTAGCTGGTCGGGATTACCCGGAATCCGGTCCAGGCCATACCTCCCAGCGGCCGGCCGCCGCTACAACTTGGCCTTCGCCGCCAGTTCGGAGCGCGGATCGCCGCCAGCGGTCGCCTCGGCGAACGCCCTGACGGCTTCTTCGGCTTCCTTGTTCAGCTTCTGCGGCACGGCCACATCGATGGTGACCAGCAGGTCGCCTGCCTCCTTCGCCGTCGCCACCCCCTTGCCCTTCACGCGCAAGGTGCGCCCGGACGGGGTGCCCGCCGGCACTCGCAGCCTGACGTGGTCGCCGCTGACGGTGGGAACCGTAATGTCCGCGCCCAGTGCCGCCTCCGGAAAGGTCACCGGGACATGGATCCGGATGTTGTTGCCGTCACGGGTGAAGAAGGAATGCGGTTTGACGTTGACCGTCACCATCAGGTCCCCCGCCCCGGCGGTGCCGGGCTGGCCCTTGCCGCGGACGCGCACCTTCTGGCCGTCCTTGATACCTGCAGGAATCCGGACGTCGATCACCTCGCCGGAAGGTTCGCGCAGGCCGATGGTGGTGCCGCGGATGGCACCGCCAAAGGAAATGCTCGTGGATGCCGTGCGGTCGGCGCCCTTGCTGGGCGGCGGCTGGTAGCCGCCGAATCCGCCGCCACCGAACAGATCGGCGAATTCCGGCGGTAGGCCGGAAGCGTCGAAGCCCTGCGGGCGCCGGCTGCGCGTCCCCTGCGCGCCGCGCTGGGCGTTGAAGAGTCCGCCAAAAAGATCGTCGAAGCCTGCAGCGCCCTGGCCGCCCGCTCCCCCGGCGCTGAACCGGGCACCGCTGCCCATGGCCCTGATCGCGTCATACTGCTCGCGGTCCTCGGCGCTGGAGAGCACCGAATACGCCTCGGAAACGTCCTTGAAGGTCTTCTCGGCCGCATTGTCTCCGGGGTTTGTGTCCGGGTGGTACTTGCGGGCCAGCTTGCGGTAGGCCTTCTTAATGTCCGCATCGCTTGCGTCTTTGGAAACGCCAAGGATCTTGTAAAAGTCCTTGTCGACCCAGTCCTGGCTAGCCAAGGCGTCTCCTTTCTAAGTTATGGGAAATCGAGTGGGCAGTCCGTGCTCGGATAGAGGTCCTAAACGGCGCCAACTGCCCACTCGATGGTATGGCTATTCCGGAACTGCTACGACAACCTGGGCCGCGCGCAGCACCCGGTCGCCGGACTTGTAGCCCGAACGCAGCACCTGGCTGACGGTGTCAATCTCGACGTCGCCGCCGGGCTGCTGAATGAGCGCCTCGTGCACCGTGGGGTCGAACGGGACGCCGGTGGCGTCGATCCGTTCCAGCCCGTATGTTGCCAGTGCGGCCTCCAGCTTGCCGGCGATGGCCGCGAAGGGCCCGTCGACGATGTCGCCGTGGGTGCGGCCCGCGTCGATATCGTCAAGCACCGGCAACAACGAGTTGAGGACGCCGATGACGGCCATCTGGCCGGCAACCGCCCGGTCGCGCTCCACGCGCTTACGGTAGTTGACGTACTCGGCCTGCAGGCGCAGAAGGTCGTTCCGCAGCTCTTCGGCCGCGGCCTTGTCGGTTCCCTGCGCCACGGACTCTTCGGCGGGGACCTCAACGTCATTGAGGATCTCCTCCGCCTGGGAGAGCGCGTCGCCGTTGGGAGTCCCGCCCGGGGTCTCGCCGGGCGTTTCGACAGGCTCAACCGGATCCTTCTCCGGCTTGC
>DASYGM010000165.1:0-40442 GCA_035999715.1 Micrococcaceae bacterium
GTTGGCATCGAAGGACCACGTCATGGCACTTTCCACGCTACGGCCGGATTCGTCCGGGTGCAATGGAGGGGCGATCGAAGGACCTACAGAGCGCCGAGAGACGACAATCGTCCCCTCGGGCACCTAAGCAGCCGCGGCACCTCGCCCCCCGCCTACCGCCGTGCGCGCCGCTGTCTGCTCTGGAACGCGTAGTACTCGGACGAGGGCCGCAGCCAGATGAGCACCACGGCGCCGACCCCAGCGATCATGGTCAGCAGCGGAAGGATGATCTGCACGGCACCGACCTGCATGCCATTGGCCGAGCTCTGCGCCCAGGAAACGGGGGCGGAGAATAGGGAAAAAGCGGCCAGGACTGTGGCGACGATGCGCGCCCACTTCCGTCCCTGATGGTTCATCCAGGCCATGCAGAGCCAGAGCAGGATGCCCACCACGCCGGAGAATATCGCGGCAGTCAGGGCCACGGAATGAGCCATGTTGATGATCTCGGGGGTCATGTTGGGCGTATTTTTCAGCCGCGCGGTCGCCTCCGACATCTGCGTATCAAAGGTCAGCAGGCTGTACACGAGGCTGATGGCGCTGAGCGCGGCACCGGCCAGCATCAGCCTGACGCCGTTGCGGAGGGTGGCGGGCTGTTCGACGGGGGTTTCGGGACCGTAGTTAAGGGGCGCAGGGTAGGACGGCATCTGGTACAGGGGCGGCTGGTTCGGTTGCCCCGGGTACGACGGCGGCTGGTTGGATTGCGTCATGGTCAGAGCCTAACCGAGGCGGTGACGCCGTCGTCGGTCTTTCTCTGCAGCCCAACCGGTGTGTCGGGGCCGAGGGCGCCCACGTTCCCCTTAGCCTACGACCCCGTACAGCCGGTCGCCGGCGTCGCCCAGGCCCGGGACAATGTAGGACTTCTCGTCCAGCCGCTCGTCGATGGAGGCCAGCACAATGGTCACGTTGCGGCCCTCCAGCTCCTCGCGGAGCGCCTGGAGCCCCTCGGGCGCGGCCAGCAGGCAGATGCATGTGATGTCCGCGGCGCCACGGGCAAAGAGGAACTTGATCGCCTCGCGCAGGGTTCCGCCGGTGGCCAGCATGGGGTCCAGCACATAGACCTGCCTGCCGGTGAGGTCATCCGGCAGCCGCTCGGCGTAGGTGATGGCCTCCAGCGTCTCCTCGTTGCGGGCCATGCCCAGGAAACCGACCTCGGCAGTGGGCAGCAGCCGGGTCATACCCTCCAGCATGCCCAGTCCGGCGCGCAGGATGGGGACCACCAGCGGTGTGGGCTTGACCAGTCCGGTACCTATTGTTGTGGTGACGGGAGTCTCGATGTTGACCGGCTCCACCCGGACCTCGCGTGTGGCCTCGTACGCCAGCAGGGTCACCAGCTCCTCCGTCAGCAGCCGGAAGATGGGCGACGGCGTGTTTTTGTCCCGCAGGACCGTCAGTTTGTGGGCAACAAGCGGGTGGTCCGCAACGAGTACGCGCATAGCTAAAAGCTACACTGGCGGCTTCGGGGACTGAAACCCGAGCGGATGGCACAACGCTACGATTGGCCTATGATTCCGGCCGATCCGCAGCACTTGCGCTGGATGGGTCTTGCCCTGGACCAGGCCCGGCTGGCCCTGGACACCGCGGACGTGCCCATCGGCGCCGTCGTCGTTGGCCCCTCCGGCGAAGTCCTGGGCACCGGCCGCAACGAGCGCGAAGCCACCGGCGACCCCACCGGGCACGCGGAAATGGTGGCCATCCGTGCAGCCGCCCGGGTCCTGGGATCCTGGCGGCTGGAGGACTGCACTCTGGTGGTGACGCTGGAACCGTGCACGATGTGCGCCGGGGCCATCGTTCTGGCACGCATCCCCCGCGTGGTTTTCGGCGCGTGGGACCCCAAAGCCGGGGCCGCCGGGTCCGTCTTCGACGTGCTGCGTGAACGGCGCCTGAACCATTGGGTGGAGGTGTTCCCGGGGGTCCGCGAGGACGAGTGTGGGGCGCTGCTCCGGGACTTTTTCGGTGCCCAGCGCTGACTGGCAATGTCCGGGATTTAGCGGCCGGCCGCGTCCAGCGCCTCGATCCGCTTTTGGCGGGAGGCGGCTGAGCCCAGGCTGAACGACCGGAAGTCTCCCAGGTCCTCGCGGATGTACTCCGCCACCTGTCCGATCCGCTCTGCGACGGCCTTGGTGGGCTTGTCGAATGTCCAGTAGGCAATCCGCTCCGCCGTCGGGTCGTACTGCCACAATCCGATGATCCGCCCCCGGTCCAGAATCGGATGATCCGGCAGATCGGCCAGCAGTGCCAGGGTGGAATCCAGGACCCTTTTACCCTTGTCCGCTTCAGCAAACAGGTCGGCAGAATTCCGACGGAGCAACACCAGCGAGTCCGTTCCGGCCAACAGTTGGATCTGCTCCTCCACAGGGGTCCGGAAGGCCGAGATGGCGTCGTGGTCCTGCTGCAGCATCCAGAGCGATTCGCCGCCGGGAGCGGAAACCTCGACGGCGGAGGCGGCTTGCAGCGCGGCTTTGCTTTGGGCGACGGTAAAGCCGGTGAACCATTGCGCCTGTTTTAGCGTGGCGCCGCCGGTCCAGCCCAGATACCTGCGCATGAGCCGCTCCCGCGTTTCCTCCGGAGACAGCGCGCTTGGCTCAAGGTTCCACTCCGAGTATGCATAGCGCTGCTGGTCCAGCCGTCCGTTCACCGGAACGCGGCGGATCCGGCCGTCCGCCTGCAGCAGGCCGAGCGCCGTCGGCAGCGTCGTGGAGGCTCCCCTTTTCTTCCCCTCATCGCCCAGGCTGCGGACCGCGCCGCCAAGAAGGTCCTTGAGCTCTCTGGGGTCCAGCGGTCCCGAGCCACGCAGCACGCTCATGACGTCTTGTTCCAGCGATGTTACTTCCGCCCGGCTGACGTCCAGCTTTTTCAGCACCTTGACGGAAGCCTCGGCCGCGGCGCGCCCCAACTGCAGGGCCCAACCGAAATCGTCCGCGCACAGCACATACGTGCAGCCACGGGCCACCGGAAGTTCGTGGATCCTCAGCTCAGCGACGTCCGCGTCCACCTGTTCCCGCCGGAGGCCGGACCGGGCGAACAAGGTCAGGTACGGGTTTGCGCCTCCCACCGAGCGGGCCCAGCCCGCACTGCCCAGCACGCCGGGGGCGTCCTTGCCAATCAGCGAGCCGTCCAGTCCCTGTTTGTGCCAGGCCCAGGCCCGAAGGGTCGTCGCGTCCAAAATCCCAAAGGTCATGAGGATAGTTTTACCCGTAAACGCGGAGTAACGGGTGCCGATGGGCCAGCGCGGCCCCTGGGTTCTCGCCGCGGTTGGCCGTCCGAAGAGCTCCTCTCCGGGCCGAGCCGTTTTGGGCCAGACGGCGTCGGTCCGGTAAAGTAACTGCGTTGGTGACGTGTCCGAGCGGCCGAAGGTGCAACACTCGAAATGTTGTTTAGGTGAGAGCCTAACGTGGGTTCAAATCCCACCGTCACCGCCAACCACGAAGGCGTCTGCGCCGTTGATATTAGGACGAAGCAGACGCCTTTCGTCGTCCCAGAAGTATTTCCGTTGGCCCTGCCGGGTCCGGTCTCTGGCAATTTCGTTGTCCCGGATCGGCAAGCCAGGTCACAGGCCGGACACAATCAGCGCAGCCGGGGCGTTGGAGATTGACTCAGGTAACGGATCCGATAAGTCTTGAGCCATGGCTAAAAAGGGACACCTGCGTTCGCTCATTCTGCTGACTGCCACCATGGCTGCCGCCACCGCCCTGGCTGGCTGCGGAACGCCGTCGAACGCCAGCGATACCAGCAGCTCCGGTGCCGTCGGCAGTTCCGGCACAGCGTCGTCGCCCAGCAGCAGCGCCACGGCGGACAGCAACTCCGCCTCCGCCAGCACCGATGCTTCCAGTGCGGCGGCCCCGGGGCTGTGCAACGCCTCCATGTTGGCCGGGTCCGTCGACGACACCGGAGGTGGGGCGGCCGGCCATATTTATATGAAGCTGATCGTCAAGAACACCTCGAGCCAGACCTGCATCATCGATGGATACCCAGGAGTGTCGCTGGTGGGCAGCGGCAACGGAACGCAGGTCGGGGCTCCCGCCGACCGGGATTCGACGTTGCCGTCGGAAGGGCCCGTTACGCTGAATCCCGGCGCGACCGCGGTGGCCCAGTTGCGCTATACGCAGGCCGGCGATTACCAGAACTGCACGCAGACGCCCGCCGACGGGCTCCGGGTCTACCCGCCGAGCGCCACGGACGCGCTGTTCATTGCGCACCCGCTGACCGGCTGCTCGGAAACCAGCATTGTGCTGCTGACCATCGGCGCCTTCAAGGCCTCCTAAACCGCCCCCACCCTATGTGTGTTAACGGGTGTGGACCGGTTACTTCAGGATGAGGTTGGAGAGGTCCACGTCCCGTCGGGGCGGACGCCGTCCGTGCTTCATCGTGTGCAGCCGATAGGCCGCGACAGCGAAAGCGGCTGCTGCGGCGGTCTGCATCGCCCCGCCGACCACAGGGGCGGAAATGGTAGCCGCCAGGAACGCGCCCACAAAGGCTACCGCGCCCGCCGTCACGATGACCCGGGCCCGTTCCAGGACGCCGTAGGCCACCATGCCCGCCCCCAGCGTCAGCCAGGGGCCGCAGCCGCTGAGCGGTCCGATCAGACCGCCGAAGAGAAGACCCAGTTCCGTCCCGCCCAGGGTATAGAGGTACGCCTTGGTGGTGCCGAGGAGGGCAGGGCGGTGGCGGAGGAACCATATCCCGGTAATGGCGGTCAGCAGCAAGCCGTTAACAAGATAGTAGAACGGTACTGCCCCGTTGGAATTGCTCATCAGGGCAACCGCGGCGCCGCCCAAAAAGAGCACAGCCATCCCCAACATGGGGACCCAGTTGTTCCCCACATGCCGCGAGCCCACGGCCCCTCCATCTGACGGTTTTCTGTGGCTGGCTGCAGCCGGAAGCCGAGGCGAGTGACAATGGAAAACGGCAGGCTGCAGCGCCATTAGTACCGTCAGCGTACAACCCCGGTGCCGGTACGGGAGGCAGGCGCACCCGTGCGGGAAAATGTCGGACGGGTGCGCGATGATGGAGCGGTGGCAGGAAAAGCATGAGTCCGGCAACGGATTCCACGAAGGATGGTCCCGGCGGAGATCCGCTGGGCAGCTTCACGGCGGCAACCAGGGATTGGTTCCGCGGGGCCTTTGCATCCCCCACCCCCTCCCAAACCGGCGCGTGGAGGGCCATCGCGGCGCGGGCACACTCCCTTGTCATCGCGCCGACCGGATCGGGCAAGACACTGGCCGCCTTCCTGTGGGCACTGGACCGGCTGATCAGCTCGGAGCCTGATCCTGAGGCACCGGGCGGCACACGGGTCCTCTACATTTCTCCGCTCAAGGCTCTCGGCGTCGACGTCGAGCGCAACCTGCGCGCGCCACTGATCGGAATCACACAGACAGCCAAAAGGCTCGGCCTGCCCGCACCACACATTTCCGTCGGGGTGAGGTCCGGGGATACGACGGCGTCCGAGCGGCGGTCGCTGCTGAGCCATCCCCCAGACATCCTGATCACCACGCCGGAATCGCTGTTCCTGATGCTCACCTCCAAGGCACGCGAGACGCTGGCACAGGTGGACACCGTGATCATCGACGAGGTGCACGCGGTGGCCGGGACCAAACGCGGGGCGCACCTGGCGGTTTCCTTGGAGCGCCTTGATGCGCTGCTGTCCCGGCCGGCGCAGCGGATTGGGCTTTCCGCCACCGTTGAGCCGCGCGAGACGGTGGCCCGTTTCCTGGCGGGATCCTCCCCGGTGGAGATCGTGGCCCCGCAAACGCGTAAGAACTGGGACCTGTCCGTCACCGTCCCGGTGGAGGATATGACGGAGCTTCCCGCGGCCAGCGCCGCCCATGACCAGGGTCCCGCCTCTGGTCTGGCGCCCAACGCTTCCATCTGGCCGCATGTGGAGGAAAAGATTGTTGACCACGTGCTGGCCAACAACTCCACCATTATCTTCGCCAACTCCCGCCGTCTGGCCGAACGCCTGACCGCCCGGCTGAATGAGATCTATACAGGACGGCTGACGGCCGCCGAAGCCTTCTCGGCGGCGCCTGAGCTGGTCCCCGCCGGTCCACCGGCGCAGCTGATGGCCCAGGCCGGCTCAAGCTCGGGTGCAAAGCCGGTGCTGGCCAAGGCCCATCACGGGTCGGTCTCCAAGGACCAGCGGGCCCTGATCGAGGACGATCTCAAATCCGGCCGGCTGCGTTGCGTGGTGGCCACCTCCAGTCTGGAGCTGGGCATCGACATGGGTGCCGTTGACCTGGTGATCCAGGTGGAGTCCCCGCCGTCGGTGGCCAGCGGTCTGCAGCGGGTTGGCCGGGCCGGACACCAGGTGGGCGAGATATCCCAAGGCATCCTCTTTCCCAAGCACCGGGCAGACCTGCTGCACTCGGCCGTGACGGTGGAACGGATGCTGGCCGGCCGGATCGAGCCCATGTTTATCCCTGCCAATCCGCTGGATATCCTGGCCCAGCAGACCGTTGCCGCCTCGGCGCTGGGCAGCATCGATGTGGAGGACTGGTTCGACACGGTCCGGCGCTCCGCGCCCTTTGCCACCCTGCCCCGCTCGGCCTTTGATGCCACCCTGGATCTGCTGGCCGGGCGCTACCCGTCAGACGAGTTCGCCGAACTGCGGCCCCGCATCGTCTGGGACCGGGTGGAGGGGACAATCACCGGCCGCCCCGGCGCCCAGCGGCTGGCCGTCACGTCCGGGGGCACGATCCCGGACCGCGGCCTGTTCGGCGTGTACATCGTCGGCTCTGAGCTGGAGGCGCCGGCAGGGGCCAAGGCCAAGGGCGGTCGGCGCGTGGGTGAGCTGGACGAAGAGATGGTTTATGAGTCCCGCGTCGGGGACGTCTTTGCCCTGGGCGCCACCAGCTGGCGGATCGAGGACATCACCCACGACCGGGTGCTGGTTTCCCCCGCCTTCGGGCAGCCCGGCAAGCTGCCCTTCTGGAAGGGCGATTCGCTGGGCCGGCCGGTGGAACTGGGCCGTGCGCTGGGCGCGTTTACCCGTGAACTGGCCGGGATGGACCGCACGGCCGCGCTGGAAAGGTGCCGCGCCACCGGACTGGACGACTGGGCAGCCGGCAACCTGCTCAACTACCTGGCCGAGCAGAAGCAGGCCACCGACGTCGTCCCCAATGACCGCACCTTGCTGGTGGAGCGCTTCCATGACGAGCTGGGAGACTGGCGGGTGGTCCTGCACAGCCCCTTCGGCATGCCGGTGCATGCACCGTGGGCGCTGGCGGTGGGGGCCAGACTCCATGCTCGCTATGGCCTGGACGGTTCGGCGATGGCGTCCGACGACGGGATTGTGCTGCGGGTGCCCATGATGGAAGACGAACCTCCCGGTGCCGAGCTGTTCCTCTTCGACGTCGACGAGCTGGACGGGATTGTCACCGCGGAGGTGGGCGGTTCGGCGCTTTTTGCCTCCCGTTTCCGTGAGTGCGCCGCCCGCGCGCTGCTGCTGCCGCGGCAGAACCCTGGGAAACGGTCCCCACTGTGGCAACAGCGCCAGCGCTCGGCGCAACTGCTGGACGTTGCCCGGAAGTACCCCACCTTTCCGATCGTGCTGGAAACCGTGCGTGAATGCCTGCAGGACGTTTATGACCTGCCGGCGCTGAAGGACATTGCCGCATCGATTGAGCGGCGCGAGCTGCGGGTGGTGGAGACGACGACGCCCCAGCCCTCGCCTTTTGCCCGTTCGCTGCTCTTCGGTTACGTGGCATCCTTCCTCTATGAGGGCGATTCGCCGCTGGCCGAGCGGCGCGCCGCGGCCCTGTCCCTGGATCCGACGCTGCTTAACGAGCTGCTGGGCCGGACGGAACTGCGCGAACTGCTGGATCCCAAGGTGATCGCCCAGACCGAGGCGGAGCTGCAGCGGCTGGCCCCGGACCGGCGCGTGCGCGGGCTGGAGGGGGTGGCGGATCTGCTGCGCCTGCTGGGCCCCTTGGCCGTGGCGGAGGTGGCCGAGCGGCTGCAGCCCGAGGACCCGGCGGAAGCCGAAACCGGGGCAGGGCAGGGCGGGGACAGTGGTGAGGCGGCTGGGCGGGGCGTTTCCGCCGGTGCGGCAGGGCAGGGCTTTCAGGGCGTGGACGGGCGCCTGACCGACGCTCCGACGGAGTCGTGTGCGGCGGGAAGCGGGCGGAAACGCCCTGCCCTGCCGCACCTCACCGCACTTGTCCAGGCCAACCGGGCGCTGAAGGTGAATGTGGCAGGCGTGGAGCGTTATGCCGCTATCGAGGACGCGGCCCGGCTGCGCGATGCCCTGGGCGTGCCGCTGCCGATGGGCGTGCCGCTGGCGTTCGTCGAGCCGGTGGCCGACCCGTTGGGTGACCTGCTGGGCCGTTATGCCCGCACGCATGGACCCTTCACAGCGGCGGAAGCGGCCGCCCGGCTGGGATTGGGCGTCGCCGTCGTCGGAACCGGCCTGGCACGGCTGGCGGTGGACGGCCGCGTGGCCGAAGGGGAGTTCAGGCCGACGACGGCGGCCCTTCTGCCAGCAGCGAAACCAGGCACCGGAGTCGGGGAGAATGCCGGAACCGATGCGGCTGCCGCTGGCACCCCCGCGCCGCTTCCCGCACTGTCCGAATGGTGCGACGTCGAGGTGCTCCGGAAGCTGCGCCGCCGCTCGCTGGCAGCCCTGCGCGCCGAGGTGGAACCGGTGGATCCGGCCACCTATGCCCGCTTCCTGCCCGCCTGGCAGCACATCGGTACGTCCGGCGCCCATGGTTCACAACTGCGCGGGCTGGACGGCGTGCTCACCGTGGTGGACCAGTTGGCCGGCGCCAGTGTTCCTGCCTCGGCTTGGGAGCCGCTGGTGCTCGCCTCGCGGGTGGCCAACTATTCCCCCGCGATGCTGGACGAGTTGACCGCCACCGGGGAAATACTGTGGGCCGGAGCCGGGTCGCTGCCCGGGAACGACGGCTGGATCAGTCTGCATCTGGCCGAATCCGCACCTCTGACGCTCAATCCCCAGTCCGAATTTGAACCCAGCGACGCGCAGCAGCGGCTGCTGGACCACCTTTCCGGCGGCGGTGCGTACTTCTTCCATCAGCTGCGCGAGGTAGCCGGGGGGATGGACACCGTGCTGGATGACGGGGAGGTCACCTCGGCGCTGTGGGAGCTGGTCTGGGCCGGACGGATCAGCAACGACACTTTCGCCCCGGTGCGTGCAATGCTGGCCGGGGGCCACACCGCGCATCGCCAACGTCCCAGTGCGCCGCGGCTGCGCTCACCAGGGCGGTATGGGCGGCTGGGCCGCGCCTCCGGAGCCGCAATGTCCGGGCTCGCTCAGTCCCGCAATTCCCCGCCGCTGGCCGCCGGCCGGTGGACCATCCTGCCGGAAAAGGAGCCGGACACCACCGTCCACGCCCATGCCCTGGCCGAACTGCTGCTGGACAGGTACGGGGTCGTCACCCGCGGATCGGCGGTCAGCGAGAACGTTCCCGGCGGCTTCGCCTTGTTGTATAAGGTCCTGGCCCGGCTGGAGGAAAGCGGCCGCTGCCGCCGCGGCTACTTCATTGAACATCTTGGCGCGGCGCAGTTCGCCGTACCGGCCACGGTGGACCGGCTGCGGTCCTTCAGCGAGGATGCCCAACTGCGCGCCGCCGCGCCTTCGGCCCTGGCCCTGGCTGCCACCGACCCGGCCAACCCCTATGGCGCCGCACTGCCCTGGCCTGCCCTGGACGCTGGACACCGGCCGGGCCGCAAGGCCGGCGCCCTGGTGGTGATAGTGGATGGTGCCCTGGTGCTGTACGTGGAGCGGGGCGGGAAAACCCTGCTCGCCTTCACGGAAGAACCGGATCCGCTGGCTCTGGCCGGCACCGCCCTGGTGGATGTGGTGCGCCGCGGGGCTGTGGACAAACTCGCCATCGAGAAGGTCAACGGCCTCGGCATCCTGGATACCCCGCTGGCCCGGGCGCTGCTGGACGCCGGTGCGTATTCAACGCCGAGGGGGCTGCGGATCCGTGCCGGAGGGTGACTGTGCCGGAGGGTGACAACGTCTGGTCCCAGGCGCGGCTGCTGAACCGGGCCCTGGCCGGCCAGCGGCTGACCCGCTGCGACATCCGGGTACCGCGCTACGCCACCGTGGACTTCACCGGCAGCGTGGTGGACGCCGTCGAGTCCCGCGGTAAGCATCTGCTCATCCGGGTGGCGGGACACATCATCCACTCGCACCTGAAGATGGAGGGAACCTGGCAGGTGTATCCGGTGGCGGAACAGCGCTGGCGCCGGCCCGCGCACACCGCCCGCTGCATCCTGGGCACCGAGCACGCCACCGCGGTCGGATTCTCGCTGGGGCTGCTCGAGGTATTGACCCAGGATCAGGAGGCCGCCGCCGTCGGACATCTGGGTCCGGATCTGCTGGGTCCGGATTGGGACGCGGAGGAGGCGCTGCGCCGGCTGGCCTCCCAGCCGGGACGCGCCATCGGACTGGCGCTGCTGGACCAGCGGAACCTGGCCGGAATCGGCAACATCTACCGCAACGAGCTGTGCTTCCTGGCCGGGGTGCATCCGGCCCGGCAGGTCCGGGAAGTCGCCGGGCTGGCGAGGATGGTGGACCAGGCCAAGCGGCTGCTGGAGGCGAACAAGGGCCGCGCGCGCAGCACCACCGGCGGCCCGGCACGCGGGGACGCTGCGCTGTGGGTTTACGGGCTGGAGGGCAAACCCTGCAAGCGGTGCGGCAGCCTGATCCGGTACGCCACCCTGGGCGAGAGTGCAGAGCCGGCGCAGAGTGCGGAGCCGGCGCAGACGCGCGGCATCTATTTCTGTCCGCACTGCCAGCCCGCCCCATGATCCGGTTCGCCGCCCGCATCTGTCCCGCAGTAAATGCTCGAAACCGGGTTGTTTACTGCAGTTACTGCGGGACAGTTGCGGGCGGGGGTCCCTCAGACACGCGGGCGGCTCCGACCGGTAGCCTAGAAGGGTGATGAAGTCCCCCCTGCCCGTGCGCAACGGCGTCAATGCCACCCGGCTGCGTCTGCCCGAGGAAGGTCCCTGGACCACCGCGATGGACTATGTGCTGGAACGGTTTGGCCACGTGGACCCGGAGGGCATGATCGAGCGCTTCGAACGCGGTGAGGTGCAAGGCCTTGGCGGCACGGTCGTCACCCCGCACACGCCGCTGGGCCGGCACACCTTCATCTGGTACTACCGGGAGCTCCCGGTGGAGGAGCGGTTGCCCGTGGAACTGACGGTGCTGCACCGGGACGACCATCTGGTGGTGGTGGACAAACCGCATTTTCTTCCCACGACCCCTGGCGGCATGTATGTGGCCGAATCCGCGCTGGTCAGGCTGCGGATTGCGCTGGATCTGCCGGAGCTGGTCCCGATCCACCGGTTGGACCGGATGACCGCGGGCGTGCTGCTTTTCGCCGCGGATCCGCAGACCCGGGGCAAGTACCAGCTGCTCTTCGAGAAGCGGAAGGTCCGGAAAACATACGACGCCGTCGCGGGCGTGCGTTCGGACCTGGAGCTTCCCGCCGTGGTCCGCAGCCGGATGGTCAAGTCCCGCACCTATCTGCTGGCCCAGGAGGTGGAGGGGGAGCCCAACGCGGAGACGCGGATTGAGCTGCTGGAGACGAACGACGACGGCGGCCGTCGCCTTGGTCTCTACCGGCTGGAACCCCACACGGGTAAGACACACCAGCTGCGCGTGCATATGGCGTCCCTGGGTATCGGCATTGAAAACGATCCGTTCTATCCGGAACTGCTGCCGCAGGCGCCGGACGACTACAGCAAGCCACTGCAACTTCTGGCCCGGAGCATCGCCTTTACCGATCCCCTCAGCCACCGTGAAGTCCAGTACCGCAGCCAGCTGGAGCTTTCCGGCTTCCCCGCCGCTGCCTGAATCCTGGCCGCCACTATCCCTGGACCTGGTCTGCGGATAGATTGATCCGGTGGACTACTTGAGCCTGGGCGCGTGGGCCCCGGCGCTCTATCCGCTCATCATGATGGCTGTGGCGCTGGACGCCGCCATGCCACCCATCCCTTCGGAGATCATGGTTGTCACCTCCGGGGCATTGTGCGTCTCTGACGCGGTGCTGCTGCCGCTGGCCCTGCTCGCAGCGTCGTCCGGCTCTTTGCTGGGCGACCTGTTGGTCTATAGCCTGTTCAAACGCCGGCTGACGCATCTGCTGGACCGGTTCGGCTGGGGACGGAAGGTACACCGGGGCATCCGCCGTGCCGCGGACAAGGGTGGGCGGTCCTCCACCGCGGCTGCCATGCTGGCCGGCCGCTTCATCCCCGCCGGCAGGACCGCCACTATGGCTGCGGCCGGCATTGCTGAAGTTCCTGCGATCAGGGTGGTGCGCGCCAGCGCCGTGGGTTCGGTGCTGTGGGCATGCTGGATGGTGGGGCTGGGGTACGTAACCGGCCGGAGCACCAGGCTCCCGCTTTGGGCGAACTCGCTGATTGGGGTGGCGCTGGGGGTCGGAGCAGGACTCTTGATGGCGGCCATCATTGCCCTTCGACGCCGCTCGGCGGCCCGAAAAGCCCGCGGCTGACGGGCGGCTCAACCCGGCCCGTTGCCCTGACGCGGGTGGACTGGCTAAGCCTATTCCAGCGGGATCCATTTTCCCTGGCGTCGCCGGAGCAGGTGCAGTCCGCCCGTCACCGCCACGGACTCCACCGCGTGCCGCATGCTGGCGCCAGCATCGCGTGCCTGGCGGTCCTCGACATCGTCCTGGCTGGCGTCGACGGTAAACCTCAGCGTGATACGCGGGACGCCGGCCACGATGTCCAACTGGTTGGCCTCCACCAGGTGCATCGAACCCAGTGCGTCCACCGCCGTGGACATCACGCTTTCCGGTGCGTTGCCCGGACGCAGGCCCATAATTTTCAAGGTGGCACGGAAGGAAGGCATGGCCTACACCCTACCTATCCCCCGCGGTATAGTCGGCGTGGATCTTTTCCCATGAGGGGTACAGGTCGTCCCACCAGTGCTGCCAGTCGATCGACCGTCCCGCCAGGGCTTCCTGCAGATGGTCCAAGTGCGTGTGCCAGCCCGCCAGGCTCATCAGCACCACCTCATCCGGGGCCGAGATCACGTTCGTGAAGACCAGCCGGGTGCCGTCCTCCACCGCCCCAACCGAGGTGGTGGAGAGTTCCATCCGGATGGTGCCGTGCATGCTATTGCTGATTTCAAACAAGCCGGGCGGCTCGCAGGCCAGCACCTTGCCGTTCCACCAGTCCATCTCGGTTCCGTGGCCCTCGTCCTTGGCATTAAGCCACTGGAGGTCGAACGAAGACCCGGCCCGCAGCGAACCGCGGGACCTGGCCCACCATTTTTCGGTTTGGGTCGGGTCCGTGAGCGCCTGCCAGACACGTCCTGCCGGATACGGGTACTCGCGCTCGAAGGTCAGCCGCACCCGCCCGTCGTCGAGCCTGTCCGCGTTTCCCAGCGGGTGCCGGCCCATGTCCGTGTTGATGTTCCGGTTGCTGTTCGACTCATTCATCCATGCTCCTTGAAGGTTCGGCCGGCCGTCCGGACAGCCCCTTGCATGCTTCCGATGTTATATAACCAGCAAGGACAGGAATAGCCGGTCCTGCCCTAGAGTTGAATCCTGTGCCTGCCGGACGCGGCCACAGACGCTACCGGATTTCCTAAGGAGCCACCCGATGACCACAGGGACCACGACCGACGCGGTGCTGGCGCGCTGGAACCGCTTCCGGACCAACCGCAACCAGGCGCTGGCCGCCGAGCACGGCTGGCTCACCCTGACCTCGCTGCAGTGGCTGCCGGCGGAGCCCTCGGCCATGGACCTGGTCCCCGGCTTGTGGAGCACCGACGGATCCGCGGCCCTTTTGACGGCGACCGAGGAGGACGGATTGACCCTGGTGGAAACCGGGGAACCGGTGGTCGGGGAGCTGAAGGCGGTGCTGGCCAACGAGGAGTCGCTGATGTGGGTCCGGCACGGCAGCACCGTGGTGGAGCTGGCGGTGCGGGGCGGCCGATACGCCCTGCGCACCCGGGACTCGAACTCCCCCACGCTGACAGGCTTCACTGCGGTTCCGACCTTTGATTACCGGCCGGAGCTGGTGGTGGAGGGAAGGTTTGAGGCCTACCCGGAACCGCGCACCGTTCCGATTGGCACCGCCTACCCGCATGTGGCGAGCGAGGCCGTCGTCGTCGGCGACGTGGTCTTTGAGCTGGAAGGGACCAGCTACCGGCTGGCCGCGGAAGAAGAAAAGCTGGGCGCCCTGGTGATCACCTTCCACGATGCGACCAACGGCGGGAGCACAGATGAATGGCGCAAGCTCGAGACCACCCGGCCGCGCCCGGACGGAACCGTAGTGCTGGATTTCAACCGCGCCATCAACTACCCCAGCGCCTTCACCGACTACGGAACCTGCCCGATGCCGGTGGAAGGAAACCGGATTGCCGCAGCGGTCGAGGCGGGCGAAAAGAAGCCGCGCTGACCTCAGAGCTGCTTCACACGATGGCGGAGACCCCCGTGATCGCCCGTCCGGTGATCAGTGTGTTGATCTCGTGCGACCCCTCGTAGGTGTAGATGGCCTCCGCATCCGCAAAGATCTTAGCCATGCCGTAATCCGTGACGATTCCATTCCCGCCCAGCAGGGAGCGGCCCATCGCCACCGTCTCGCGCATCCGTGCGGTGGTAAAAGCCTTCGCCAGCGCCACCTGCTCCATCCTCGCCCCGCTGTGCTCTGACCCCAGAGGTGCGTCGTGCCCCTCTTCCTGCAGCTGGGCAATGCGCACCATCATGCCCAGGCTGGCCGTCGCGTTTCCCAGCATCTGCACCAGCTGCTGCTGGACCAGCTGAAAGCGGGCCAGCGGCCTGCCGAACTGGTGGCGTTCGACGGCGTAGGCCCGGGCCACGTCGAAGGCGGCCAGTTGCTGGCCTACTGCCTGCCACGCGACCATGATGCGCGAGCCGCGCAGCAGACGGTTGGTCTCCTGGAACGTGTTGATGCCGCTGAAGCGGTCGCGCTCCGGGATGCGGACATTCTCAAGGGTGATGTGGGCGTTCTGGACGGTCCGGAGGGCAATTTTGTTTTCGATCCGGGTCCGCGTGACGCCCGGCAGCGTGGGGTCAAGAATAAATCCGCGAATCTGGCCGGTCTGCGCATCCTTGGCCCACAGCAGCATGTAGTCGCAGAAGGTGCCGTTGCCGATCCAGCGTTTTGCGCCGTTGATGATCCACTCGTCGGCCTCGCCGTCGGACCCCGGAACCCTGGTCGCCGTCGTCGCCATTCCGCCGGCAACGTCGCTCCCATGCTGGGGCTCGGTCAGCGCGAAGGCGCCGGTGGTGCGCAGGTTCACGGCATCGTCCAGCAGGCGATCCTTCTGCTCTGCCGAACCGAACTCCCGCAGCGACTGGACAAAAAGATCGTGGTGGACCAGGTAAAAGGTAGCCAACGAGGTGTCCGCCCGGGTGATCTCGGTGACCGCCAGGCCGGAAAACAGGTAGCTGTAACCCTGGTGGACGGGAGTGCTCAGGCCCAGTTTGGCGAGTTTGGGCAGGATCTCCGCGGGGAACTCGGCGTTGTCCCACCAGCCCTGGGCATACGGGATGACCTCGGCGGCCAGGAAGCCGCGCAGTTCCGCCAGCTTGGTGCGCTCCGCGGCGGAGAGCAGCTGTTCGTAATCAAAGAAGTCCGCCGCGGGCAGACCGTCCAACGGGCTCGCCATCGGGCCCTCCATTCCATGGTTTCCGTGCGCCTGCAGCTGTTTGTTGCCGTGGTACGGCACCTTAAGCAGCCGGTCCCCGCCGGTGCGCTACCGGTAGCTGTGGCCTACTTCGGTTGCATCCTGATGGCGCCGTCCAGCCGGATCGTTTCACCGTTAAGCATGGCGTTGGAGACGATGTGCTCCACCAGCGCCGCATACTCCGCCGGCTTGCCCAGACGCGACGGGTGGGGCACCTGGGCACCGAGCGAATCCTGGGCCTCCTGCGGCAGGCCCGCCATCATCGGCGTCTCAAAGATTCCCGGCGCAATAGTCACCACCCGGATCAGCGAGCGTGCAAGTTCCCGCGCTATGGGCAGGGTCATGGCCGCCACCGCCCCCTTGGACGCGGCATAGGCCGGTTGGCCGATCTGCCCATCGAAGGCAGCCACGGAGGCTGTGTTGATGATGACGCCCCGCTCCGCGGTACCAAATTCACCCGTGACGGGCTCCGTGGCAGCCATGGCAGCGGCCGTGAGCCGCAGCACATTGAAGGTGCCCACCAGGTTGATCTGGATGACCTTGCTGAAGCTCTCCAGCGGCAGCACGCCGTCGCGGCCCAGCACCTTGCCTGGGGTCGCCACGCCAGCGCAGTTGACCACCACCCGTAGCGGGCCCAGCTCCGTTGCGGCCTTCACGGCTTGCTGCACCTGCTCCTCGTCGGTGACGTCCGCGGGGGCAAAGACCGCCCGGCTGCCCAGTTCCGCAGCCACGGCCTCACCGGCGGACTGCGGAAGGTCCACCAGCACGACGGCGGCGCCGGCGGCATGCAGACGGCGCGCCGTTGCTGCGCCCAAGCCGGACGCGCCACCGGTTATCAGTGCTACGGAGTTCGAAATATCCACGCATCCACCTCTTCGTGATGTTCTTGGCGGCCGCACGCCAGCAGGGGCCGTCCGAGTCTGTTAATGAAGCCTAACTGAAATTGGTCGTCTGCCGTAACCGGGCGCCAGGCGGGTCTCTTCGGACCCAGCCGGGCGGAACCGGTCCCAACGGTAGGACGATTTGGCCCAAAACGGGGTAAAGCGCCGTTCCCCGGTCCAAGGTCCTACCGCTGCGCCCGCCGGTCGACCAAAGGGCAGCAGCTCGAGGGCCAGTAACGTGGGAGGCATGAGCACCGAAGCTGACGTATGGTCGTTCCGGGCCCAAACGGCGGCCGATACCGTGAACACGCGCTTTGGACACCGCCTGCTGGGGCTGCCGGGCACCTGGATCGGCGCCATCCGGTACCCCCGCGGCAGGGACCCGCGCCCGTGGGCCGAGTGGCACTACTGGTGGCAGGCCCACTACCTGGATTGCCTGGTGGATTCGGCCGGGCGGCAGCGCGCCACCGCTCCGGGACCAGAGCAGCCGCGCGGTCAACTGCCCGCACCCCTGCGGCGCGGCCAGGCCCTGCTGCGGACCATCAGGATCCACAACTTCCTGCACCTGACCAACAGCTTTTACGATGACATGGCCTGGCTGGCGCTGGCGACCGGCCGCTCGGACAGTTTGGCCCGGACCGTAAGGCCACAGGGACTGCCTGCAGCCCGCAGGGCCTCGGTCCGGCTGGGAGCGCAACTGCTGACCGCGGACACGCAGGATCTTGGCGGCGGCATCTTCTGGTCCCGGAAGCGCGACTTCAAAAACACCCCGGCCACCGGTCCCTCCGCGCTCTATTTCGCCCGGACCGGCCAGCGAGACCGGGCCCAGCGGCTGGTGGACTGGCTCCGCAACACGCTCTTCGACCCGGGGACCGGCCTTTATCTCGATGGCATCCACCCCAATCCGGCCGGCCCGGAAATCGAGCGCACCATCTACACCTACAACCAGGGTCCGGTCCTCGGCGCACTCCTGGAGCTGGGCGGCGCAGCAAATCTGGCCTCGGCCGCGGAGCTGGTTGAAGCGGTCAGCCTGCACCTGACACAGGCTGGAGCATCCGGGCAGCCTCAGGCTGGAGCATCCGGGCAGCCGCAGGCTGGGGCGTCCGACGGCGGCGTCCCCGTCCTTCCGGAGGGGCGCCTACGGCCGCTGCGCCTGGAGGGTCCGGGCGATCGCGGCCTGTTCACCGGGATCCTGGTCCGTTACCTGGCGGCCGCAGCAGACCATCCTGCCCTGCCGGAACCGGCCCGGGCTACGGCCGCAAGACTTGTGCTGAACACCGCCGAGGCCCTCTGGAGGGGCCGCAATGCACAACCGTTCAACTGCTTCCCCGAGCGGTTTCCCGCATCCGCTCCCCCGGCCAGCGCCGTCGAACTCTCCACCCAGCTGCAGGCGTGGATGGCCTTCGAGACCGCCTTCCGCGTGGCGCAGAGGATCCCCACTGTCCCGGAAGCATCGGAGAACCCGCCGGGCCTGCCGTAAACTAATTACGTGACGGAAACATTGCGTAATTGAAGTGATCCTGCTCACAAAGGCCGATTTCCGGTTGGAAAGTTAGGATTGGCTAACCTACAGTCGTGGGAGTGAGCCTGACCTAACCTCCGGTTCCAGCGCTCCCCAAGTCCTGTTCCTTCCGTGAAAGGTTCCACCCCGTGAAGTTCCCCTTCAAGGCAGCCTCGAGGCGCTCTTTTGCTGCCGCGGCGATCGCCGCCACTCTGCTGGCGGTCTCTGCCTGCGGCGCCAGCTCCGGCACCTCCGGCCAGTCCGGGGCCGCTGCGGACGGCATCACCGTCTACAACGCCCAGCACGAGGCACTGACCAAGGAATGGGCTGACGCCTTCACCAAGCAGACCGGCATCAAGGTGACCCTGCGCAGCGGCGATGACTCGGAGTTGAGCAACCAGCTGGTGCAGGAGGGCAAGAACTCCCCGGCTGACGTCTTCCTAACCGAGAACTCCCCGGCGATGACGCAGGTGGAGAACGCGGGACTGTTCACCGACGTCGACAAGGCCACGCTGGCCCAGGTCCCTGCGGACTACCGACCCTCCACCGGCAAATGGACCGGCATAGCCGCCCGCAGCACGGTCTTTGCCTACAACAAGACCAAGCTAAACGCTGACCAGCTGCCCAAGTCGATCATGGATCTGGCCAACAACAGCTGGAAGGGACGCTGGGCCGCATCCCCGTCCGGCGCGGATTTCCAGGCCATAGTTTCCGCGATGCTGGAGCTCAAAGGCCAGGACGCGACGCTGTCCTGGCTGAAGTCCATGAAGGAGAACTCCAAGTCCTACAAGGGCAACAGCACCGCCATGAAGGCCGTGAACGCCGGTGAAGTGGATGGCGCCATCATCTACCACTACTACTACTTCGGCGACCAGGCCCAGACCGGGGAAAACAGCAACAACGTCGCCCTGGAGTACTTCAAGAACCAGGACCCGGGGGCCTTTCTCAGCCTCTCCGGCGGCGGCGTACTGGCCACCAGCAAGCACCAGCAGCAGGCCCAGGACTTCCTGAAGTTCATCACCGGCAAGGCCGGCCAGCAGATCCTGCAGAACGGCACATCCTTTGAGTACCCGGTGGCCAGCGACGTCCCCGCCAACGCCAAGCTGGTGCCGTTGACGCAGCTGGACGCACCCAAGATCGACCCGTCCAAGCTGAATTCGAAGACGGTCACCGATCTGATGACCCAGGCGGGACTACTCTAAAACCGTGGCAACACCCACCACCACGACGCCGACAGATACGGCGCCCGTTCCGGTCCCGGTCCCGCCGGCGCCCGGGACGGAACGTCCGACGGCGGGAGGCAAGGGCAAACGTCCTGGCCTCCCCGCCGTCGTCGTCCTGCTGTCCGCCCTGATCACCGTCTTCGCCCTCATCCCGCTGGGCTATGTGGTGGACATGACCGCCACGGCCGGCTGGGACAGCATTTCGGCCCTGGTCTTCCGGCCGCGGGTGGGCGAGCTGCTGGTAAACACCATTGCCCTGGTGGTCATCACCGTGCCGCTGTGCGTGGTGCTGGGCGTGGGCGGCGCATGGCTGGTGGAGCGGACCAGCCTGGCGGGGCACAAAATCTGGGCCATCCTGCTGGCCGCACCGCTGGCGATTCCGGCGTTCGTGAACAGCTATGCCTGGGTCAGCGCCATTCCCTCGCTGCACGGCGTGTTTTCCGGGGTGCTGATCTCCACGCTTTCCTACTTCCCCCTGGTGTACATTCCGGTGGCCGCCATGCTCAGCCGGCTGGACCCGGCGTTGGAACAGTCGGCGGCCTCGCTGGGGCTGGGCGCCTGGCGGGTCTTCTTCCGGGTCATCCTTCCACAGCTGCGGCTGGCGATCGCCGGCGGCGCGCTGCTGGTCTCGCTGCATCTGCTGGCCGAGTACGGTGCCTTTGCGATGGTCCGCTTCGACACCTTCACCACCGCCATCTATGAGCAGTTCCAGTCCACATTCAACGGCACGGCGGCGAACATGCTGGCCAGCGTGCTGGTGTTCTTCTGCCTGCTGCTGCTGCTGGCCGAGTCGCGCACCCGCGGCCACGCCCGCTATGCCCGGATCGGTTCCGGGGTGCAGTCCGCGCCCATCCGGCTGAAACTGCGCGCCTACCAGGTGCCCGCGCAGCTGGCACTGCTGGCACTGACCGTGCTGGCCTTCGGCGTCCCCCTGTTCCATGTGGGCCGCTGGCTGCTGGCCGGCGGGGCCGGCATCTGGTCCCGGCCGGAACTGGTGCCCTCGCTGCTGCAGACGCTGGGGTACGGGTTCGCCGGCGCCCTGGCCACCACGGTGCTGGCCTTCCCGCTGGCCTATCTGGCGGTGCGGCATCCGGGCTGGCTGAGCCGGCTGCTGGAGGGAGCCAACTACATCAGCAGTTCCATGCCGGGCATCGTGGTGGCGCTGGCGTTCGTCACCATCGCCGTCCACGGGATCCCGACCATCTACCAGACCGCTATCGTGCTGGTGGCCGCTTACGTGCTGCTGTTCATGCCACGGTCGCTGGTGAACCTGCGCGCCGGGCTGGCGCAGGCGCCCCGGGAGCTGGATGAGGCGGCCCGGGCGCTGGGCAAGCCTCCGTTCGTGGCGTTCCTGCGCGTCACGCTGCGGCTTAGCGCCCCGGCAGCGGCCGGCGGTGCCGCGCTGGTGTTCCTGGGCATCGTCAACGAGCTCACCGCCACGCTGCTGCTCTCGCCCAACGGCACCACCACCCTGGCCACCGAATTCTGGGCCCTGAGCAGCGAGATCGACTACGCCGGTGCGGCCCCGTATGCGCTGCTGATGATCCTGCTCTCCGCCCCTATGACCTATCTTCTCTTCACCCAATCCAAGAAAGCAGCCGGACAGTGACAGATGCCCGCACCAACTTCGGCGCAGCCGACCCGAGTCCGGCCCAGGGCGCAGCCAACCAGGGCGCAGCCGGTTCCCAGCAGACCCGGCCCCGGCCGGAGTACGCGCTGCCGCAGCGGATCTCCCCTGCGGTGGCCGCCAGCAGCGACAGCCATCTGGAGATCCACGACGCCACGAAGTCCTTCGGCAGCACCCAGGTGCTCCGCGGCGTGAACCTCACGGTGGCCAAGGGCGGCACGACGGCCATCGTGGGCCCCTCCGGCTCGGGCAAGACGACGCTCCTGCGGTTGATTGCGGGCTTCGAGGCTCCGGATTCGGGCAGCATCCTGCTCAGCGGGGCGGCGGTGGCCGACGGCGGCAGCTGGGTTCCGGCGCACCGGCGCCAGGTGGGCTACGTGGCCCAGGACGGCGCGCTCTTCCCGCACCTGACCGTAGGCCAGAACGTGGCGTTCGGGCTGGGCCTGCGCGGACGCGGCGCCAGGGCCCGGGTTGCGGAGCTGCTGGAGATGGTCTCGATTGATCCGGCCTTTGCCCGGCGCAGGCCCAGTGAACTCTCCGGCGGCCAGCAGCAGCGGGTCGCACTGGCCCGGGCACTGGCCCGCGAGCCGCAGCTGATGCTGCTGGACGAGCCGTTCAGTGCCCTGGACGCAGGGCTGCGGTCAGCCACCCGGCGCGCGGTGGCTAATACGCTTGCCCAGGCCGGGGTGACCACCATCCTGGTCACCCATGACCAGGCCGAGGCCCTCTCCTTCGCGGACCAGGTGGCAGTTATGCGCGACGGCCAGCTGGCGCAGATCGGCAACCCCTTTGTGGTCTACACCCGCCCGGCGGACCGCGCCACCGCCGAGTTCCTGGGCGACGCCGTGATCCTGGAAGCCTGGATGGAAGGCTCGCTCGCCACCTGCTCGCTGGGCGGCATCCCGGTCCGTCGGCCGCCGGCCCAGGGCCGGGTCCAGCTGATGCTGCGGCCGGAACAGATCCGGATCGCGGAGGACGGACCCATCCACGGTGTGGTGGTGGAGACGGATTACTTCGGTCCGGAAACCACCGTGCGGATCCAGCTGGCCCCGGTGGTACCGGATCCCAACAAGCCGTTGGACCCGCACCAGCCCAAAGGCGGGGAAATCATCACCATCCGGCACTGGAACGCGATGCTGGCCCGCCCGGGCAACGAGCTGTCGCTGCGCGTGGTGGGCGAGGGCGTCGCGTTCCCCTTCGCCTGACCCCCGAAAGCCGTGTTGAGCCGGGAGATAATGACGCCAAACCTGCCTGAAAGGGGCGTTATCTCACGACTCGACCTGGGGCGCGGCGTTTTGGTCCTCGGTGCCCGGGACGAGGTCCGTGCCCTGCCCGGCGTTTACACCCTGCCCCACGGTTGCGCCGGCCTGCGGCACGGTTGCGCCGGCGTGCGGCTGCTGGCCGAACCGTCCCAGCGGCCGCCAGCTGTCCACGATCATCACCAGCCCCAGGATCCAGAGCGAAAGTGTCACCGAAGCCGTGACATCGGTGAACCAGTGGTAGCCCAGGTACAGGCGGCTCAGCGCCACGGTCAGCACCCCCACCACCACCACGACGGCGGCAATCACCCACGGCAGGACGGTCACCGGCGGCGCCATCCGGGACAGCAGCAGGTAGCTCAGCACCAGCAGGAAGACGGCGGCCCCCATGGTGTGTCCGGAGGGAAAGGAGAAGGCGTCGTCCGGCCCCATCAGCATCTGCCCCGTGGGCGGGCGGTGCCGCAGCACCTGGTGTTTGACGATGGCGGAGAGCACGACGGTACCCACCATGGCGGCCATCAGCAGTCCCGGCCTCCACAGCTGCCGGCTCCGCCAGGCCCAGAGCAGCGCAAAAGCGATGCCGATGATGGTCAGATACGTCGGTGAGGAAACGGTGGTGATTGCCTCCAAGACGGTGGTGACGGCCGTGCTGCGGTGCGCCACCAGCCAGTCATGCGAGGGCTGGTCCAGCAGGGCCAGTCCGCTGCCGGACGTGACCGAGGCCAGCACCAGCAGGAACAGCACGATGCCCACCACCAGCACGGCCGCACCGGAAATATAAAGGCGCTTCCGCCGTCGTGGTTCAAAACCCGTCTCACCGACGCTCCTCAGCAGAGCGGCCATCGGGGAACTGGCGGAGGCCTTTCGGGCAGGCGGCGGCGCAGAAGTCATTGGACCATTGTGCACTCTCAAACTGGGCGGCTGCTGGAAGCGCGCTGAACCCGCCGCCCAGGACACGTCATCCCAAGGCCGTCTAAGCCGAACGGAACGTCCGTCTAAGGCAGGCGCTTCTGCGGATACGGGGTCTCATGCCGGGCCAGCATGTCCACGAAATCCCGGATCTTCCGGGCCCGGACCTGGGCCGACTTCACCGATTCCACCCGGTACACCAGGGCATAGCGGTTGGTGGAGGTCAGCACCTCGAACATGGCCTGGGCGCGTGGATTTTCCGCGATCGCCGTGGCCAGATCCTCCGGCACCTGCGCGGAGCCCTGGCCCAGGTACGCCGCCTCCCAGCGGCCGTCCGCCTTTGCCGAGTCGACGGCGGCACGGCCGGCCGGGCACAGCCGCCCCTCCTGCTCCAGCCGTCCGATCCTCACCACGTTGTTCATTGACCACTTGCTCCTGGCCGTGCGAGGCGTAAACCGGGTGAGGTAGCTGCCTTCGTCCCGGCGTCCGATCACGCCGTCGATCCAACCGAAGCTGAGCGCCTCGTCCAACGCTCCGTCATAGGTCAGGGCGGTGACGGTCCCGCCCTTCTTGTGCAGCACCAGCCGCACGCCGGGGCTGGTGGCATGGTTCTCCTCCAGCCAGCTCCGCCACTGCTCCGCATCGGCCACCAGCAGCTCAGGCAACTCAACAGCCATGTCCATACCTTAGCCGTTCGGTTCGCGCCCAGTAGTGGCCTGCGCACCGCGCCGTTCTGACAACGCCGCGCGCCATCCGGTAGAACTGAGGAATGAGCGTTCGCACCCCCGACCCCTATCCGGGCTGGCTTTCCGAAGATGACCTCTATGAGGCGCGCAACCGGCTGCCGATGATTTACGTCGAGGCGGTCCCGGTCCGGCTGGATCCGCTGGGTTACGTCAACGAGGTGGGGCTGCTGCTGCAGGCCGACGACGACGGCAACATGGTGCGGACGCTGGTGTCCGGCCGGGTCCTCTACCGGGAAACCATCCGGGCCGCGCTGCTGCGGCATCTGGAGAAGGACCTGGGTCCGATGGCCCTGCCTCAGCTACCGGTGAGCCCTGTCCCTTTTACCGTTGCCGAATACTTCCCGGCGCCGTCGCAGACCGGCTTTACGGATGAGCGCCAGCATGCCGTGGCCTTGGCCTATGTCATTCCGGTCACCGGCGAGTGCAATCCCCGCCAGGACGCGCTGGAGCTGACATGGATGTCGCCCCGGGATGTTCTCAGTCCCATGGTGCAGGATGAGTTTGCCGGTGGCCGAGGCGAACTGGTCCGCCAGGCACTGGCCTTTGCCGGTGTCAGCCAGCCCCTCTAACCGGAGCGGTTTCCTATACTGGAATTTCCATACCGGGGGACGAAACGTAATGATCTGAGGACTGGCTGATGACGGAAACTTCTGCGGACCACAACACGGACACCGGCCCCGCCCCACGGTTCCAGAGCCTTCCGGCCCGCCGCCTAGCCGCCGGTTCCATCATCAAATCCCCCGACGGATCGGCCGCGGAAATCACCGCCGTGCAGTGGGAACAGGACGATTACGGCAACGATGTCCTGGCGCTTGTGCAGCGCAAGGACGGCGGGACCTTCAGGGTATCGGCAGCCGCCACGGTCGAACTGGCCGGCGCCCCGAGGGCTCCGGCGCGCCCTCCGCGCTCCGGATCCACTCCGGCGCCGGTGGCCCCCGTTCTCCCGGGGACCGGCCTGCCTGGATCGCCTGCAGCGTCGGAGTCCACCGAACCGCCGCTGCCGCTGATCCCGGCCGAAGAGGGAACGCCGGAAGCCGTCGTTGCGAATGCCGCGGCTGCCCATGGGGCCCACGACGCCGTCCAGCATCTGGCCGCCAAGCTGTCCCGGGGGCTGAACCTCAAGTCGGGCGCCAATCTGCGGGACGTCCAGTCCCTGGCCCAGGTGCTGTTCGTGGAGCTGGACGATCAGGACAACTCCGTTGCGGTCAGCAGGCTGATCACCGGGCTTCCGTTTGACGGTAATCCGGGCCGCTGGACCCCGGTGGCCCACTGCCTGGCCCTGACGCACTACATCGCCCGGATCAACGGGGACACCGCCGAGGCCGCCCGGCTGGCGGGGCTGCTGCGCGTGCCGGATGATGCGGAGACAGACCCGCTGCGGGCCAAGCTGGGCGCCCAGCTGCGGCAGCGCAGCCTGAACGAGCCCAACCTGTATGACAAGGAGATTGAACGAACTTCTGCAGCCGGCGAACGGCAGCCGGAACTGGACTGGCGGCTGCTGCGGCTGAACACGCTGCTGGAGCTGCTGGCGCACGGCGGATCGGAGACCTTCGACGACCAGGAGCTGCTGCGCCGGATCAGCAACGAGCTGACGGCGGTCCGGGCCGCCAGCTGACCGGCGACGGCGGCCTCTCGATGGCGAAAACGGGCCCCGGCCGCGTCTCCAGCCTGTGGGGTCGGCCCGAAGCCCGCCTCTGGCCCAGCCCGGGTGGCCGTAGTACATTCGGCATATGGACAAGACCCAGCTTTCGGTCCACATCAACGCTGACGCCGAGCAGGTCTGGCGGATGCTCCGGGAGCCGGGCCTGATCGCCCAGTGGCACGGCTGGGAAATGGATACCCTGGCGGACGAAATCCAGGAAATCTACTACACCGACGTCGTCGAGGGTCCCGACCATCTGCAACTGGACCTGGCCATGGGCGATGTTTTCACGTTGGCCCCCGTGGCCGACGGCACCACACTGACCATGACACGCGGCCAGGCCACCGGCGAATGGGAAAAGTACGACGCGGACATCACCGAGGGCTGGTCCATCTTCATGCAGCAGCTCCGCTTCGCCCTGGAACGGCATCCACATGCCAGCCGGCGCACCGTGTATGCGGACGGGATCACCGCCGCTGGCGGCCCGCAGTCATCCTCGCTCTGGGAGGCGTTGGGCATCGACACCGGCTGGCTGCCGGATCCCGGCCAGGAGTATTCGCTGCGGCTTTCCACCGGCCACGAGCTCGCCGGCAAGGTCTGGTACCGGCAGGACACGCAGTTGGGCCTTACCGTCCAGACCTATGCGGAGCACGGTGACGGACTGCTGGTGCTGGCGGAGCAGGCCCCGCTGGACGGCATCCGCGAGCGGGCCGGCGCTCAGGTTATTGCGTCCACCTACGGGCTGGGTGCGGCGGCATACGACGCCGTCGCCGAGCACTGGGATACCTTCATGGAAAAGCACTTCCCCGCAGAGTAGATTCCTCCACTGGCTTGCTGGCCTGATGCCCGACGGCGGCGCTCCCCTAACAGGGGGCGCCGCCGTCGGATTTGGGCCAGCTGCCCTGCCCAGGCGGGCTTACTACGCGATGGGCGTCTGCGGCAGTTCTGTGGCGACCTTGACCACCTTCGGGTCATCCTCATTGGCCCCGTAATCGGAGCTGCGCGTGATGTCCTTGCCGTCGGCCAGCTTCATGGCCCGGAACACCACGGTCAGCACCGCTGCCACGATCAGGTTCACGGCGAAGGCCACCACGGCAATGTAGACCTGCACGTTGGTGCCCGGAATAGCCGCGATGGAGCCGCCGAAATGCGCCTTCGTGGCCGGGTTGATCACGTTGTACGCGGCCACCGTGCCGTAAATGATGCCCGCCGCCCAGCCGGCGAAGAGCGCCCAGCGGTGGAACCAGCGGGTGTACAGGCCAGCCACGATGGACGGGAAGGTCTGCAGGATCCAGATCCCGCCCAGCAGCTGCATATTGATGGCCGCCGACTGGTCCATGGCGATGACGAAGATCAGCGCCCCGAACTTCACCAGCAGGGAGACGATCTTGGACACCTTGGCCTCGGTGCGCGGATCTGCATTGGGCCGGAAAACATCCTTGTAGATGTTGCGGGTGAACAGGTTGGCGGCGGCGATGGACATGATGGCGGCCGGGACCAGGGCGCCGACGGCGATCGCGGCCAGCGCGATGCCGGCAAACCAGGACGGGAAATTGTCCAGGAACAGCTGCGGCACCACCAGCTGCGGGTTGATGGTCTTCCCGTCCAGCTCCACCGGCTTGGTTCCGGCGGCAATGGCAACATAGCCCAGTAGGGCCAGGAAGCCGAGCACCAGGGAGTACAGCGGCAGCAGCGCAGCGTTCTTCCGGATGGTGTTGCGGCTCTTGGTGGCCAGCACGCCGGTGATGGAATGCGGGTACATGAACAGGGCCATTGCGGAGCCGATGGCCAGCGTCCAGTAGGCGGAGTAGCTGGCCGCTCCCGGGATCACGGAGCCAACCGGCTTGCCGGTGACCGCGCTGGTGGCCGTCAGCTTGGTCTGGGCCGCGTCGAAGATGTGCGCGAACCCGCCGAACTTGATGGGCAGGTAGATGATGGCGACGATCACCGCCAGGTAGATCAGCACGTCCTTGACCACTGCGATCATGGCCGGAGCGCGCAGCCCGGAGGTGTAGGTGTAGGCGGCCAGCACCACGAAGGCGATGATCAGCGGCAGGTCGTTCAGCAGCGGGTTTTCCGCGCTGCCCACGCCCAACACCGTCAGCACGGCCTTGATCCCCACCAGCTGCAGCGCAATGTAAGGCATGGTGGCGACGATGCCGGTAACGGCAATGGCGATGGACAGCGGCCTGCTGCCGTAGCGTCCGCCCACAAAATCCGCCGTGGTGACAAAGCCGTGCCGGTGTGAGACGGACCAGAGCCGGCTCATCAGCAGGAACACAATGGGGTACAGCACCACCGTGTACGGCACGGCGAAGAAGCCGCTGACCGCGCCGGTGGCCCACATTGCCGCGGGCACCGCCACGAAGGTGTACGCCGTGTAGAGGTCCCCGCCCAGCAGGAACCAGGTGATCCAGGAACCGAATTTGCGTCCGCCCAGACCCCACTCGTCCAGGCTGTGCAGCCCCTCCTTGCCGCCGCCGCGCCAGCGCGCGGCGTAGAAACCGAGCACGCCCACCAGCACAAACAGGATGATGACGACGGCCAGGGCCACGCCGTTGACGCTCCGGGAGGCGCCCGCAGCCTCCACCACACCGGACCCGAGCCCCGCTTCGACCACCCTGCTCATCTCCCTTTACCGCCGTCGTCGTTGGTTGCCGTGTTGCCCGTTCCCGGGACACCTCGCTTGAGCACGTCCCGGCGCCGCCGGTCCTCGCGCGTCATCAGCAGGTAGCAGATGCTGATCAGCCCCGCATCAATAGGCACCCAGAGCATCTGGTACCAGTAGAAAAACGGCATTCCGATGAAGCGGGGATCGGTGTGCGCGTACATCGGCACGATCAGCGGGAGGACGATGGCAATGGCCAGCAGCACCCCGCTGATCACGTAGGGCGCAGGCCTGGCCGGCCCCCTGGTTGGAATATCCGGCGAGCTTTCCGTGGTGGACATGCACAGCTCCTCAGCGAGATGCGAACCCAAATCCTGACGTGCTTAGCATAATGACGTACGTCTGCGATGGAAGTACATCCGACCAACAAATTTCCGTGCCGCAGGCAACCTTCCTGCTGAATCCTGCCGTGCGGTGAGCGCCGGAACGCCTTCGCGACGCCTCCACAGGGCTTCCGGGACACCGCCGGTGCGGCTGTGCAGCCCGATGCTGGCAAAATAGGGAGGTGCCTGCCTCTGCCAAACAGTCCCAATTCTCCTTTGCCGTCCGCCAGCGGCTGGCGGACACCTGCAATCCGTCCGGCGGTCCGGAGTCCGCGAATGGCGGTGCCTTCCAAGGCAGGACCGGGACGATTGTTACCCCCCACGGGGAGATCGCGACCCCTGCGTTCATCGCCGTAGGCACCAAGGCCACAGTGAAAGCCGTCCTGCCGGAGGCCATGCGGGAGCTCGGCGCACAGGCACTGCTGGCCAACGCCTACCACCTGTATCTGCAGCCCGGGGCGGACCTGGTGGATGAGGCCGGCGGCCTGGGGACCTTCATGAACTGGTCCGGGCCCACCTTAACGGACAGCGGCGGTTTCCAGGTGATGTCGCTGGGGTCGGGGTTCAAGAAGGTCATCAACATGGACGCGGCAGCCGGGGCTGCCGGGGCCGACGCCGGTGCGGATGACCGAGTGGCCGCGGGCAAGGAGCGGCTGGCGCACATCGACGACGACGGCGTCTGGTTCAAGTCGCACCTGAACGGCGACCGGCACAGGTTCACCCCCGAGGTGTCGATGCGCGTGCAGCACCAGCTGGGCGCCGACATCATGTTCGCCTTTGACGAGCTGACCACCCTGATGAACTCGCGGGCCTACCAGGAGATGTCGCTGGAGCGGACACGCCTCTGGGCCGAGCGTTGCGTGGCCGAGCATTTCCGGCTGACCGCCGAGCGGACGGACAAGCCATACCAGGCGCTCTTCGGCGTGATCCAGGGCGCGCAGTACGAGGACCTGCGCCGGAAGGCGTCCCGCGACCTGGGCGGGATGAACTTTGACGGCTACGGCATCGGCGGTGCGCTGGAGAAGGAGAACCTGGGCACCATTGTGCGCTGGTGCAACGAGGAACTGCCGGAAGACAAGCCCCGGCATCTGCTGGGCATCTCCGAGCCGGACGATATCTTCACGGCGATCGAAAACGGCGCAGACACCTTTGACTGCGTCTCCCCCACCCGGGTGGCGCGCACCTCCGCCTTCTACACCCCGCACGGCCGTCGGAACCTCTCCAACGCCCGCTTCAAGCGCGACTTCGGCCCGCTCGTGGAGGGCTGCGACTGCTACGCCTGCACCAACTACAGCCGCGCCTACATCCACCACCTGTTCCGGGCCAAGGAGATGGTTTCCGCGACGCTGGTCTCGATCCACAACGAGCGGTTTGTGGTGCGGATGGTCGACGACGCCCGGCGCGCCATTGAGGACGGCAGCTACTTCGAGTTCAGGGCCGAGACTCTGGGGAACTACTACGCCGCGCCGGGGAACGTGTGACAAAACTGTAAAAGAAGTTTCACAAACGCTTTGACATGTGAGCGCGCGCACATAAGGGTAGAGACAGCACTACCGTTTCGCCGCACCAACCAACAATGTCACCCGCATGCCGGCGGGCTACCGAGGGATAAGTGCGTCCGCGCACAAGCCCGGCCGGCAAACAGCATGAGGAGATCCATGAGAAAGCCCAAGCCACACAATGGTCTGCGGGCGCTCGCCGTCGTCACCGGGGTTGCACTGGCAACCAGCGTATGCAGCGTTGCATCCGCCGACGACACGACGTCCGCAGCCGCCGTCGGAATCCAGGCACAACACCCGACGCAGCCGATCAAGCCGGCGGACAAGATCGCCGGCAGCCTGGGCTCCGCCTCGGGCGCCGTGTCCGTCTTCATCCAGTTCAGCGGCCAGGGAGCGTTCGACGCCACCCAGCCGGCGGCGGTGAAACAGGGCAAGGCCAAGCCGGTCAGCAATCCCGGAAGGGTCAAGCAGATCCGCAACGACGTGGAGGCCAAGGCCAAGGACGTTGCGCAATCCGCCTCCGCCAGCGAGCTGTACACCACCAGCAACACGATCCCGGGCGTGGCCGTACACGGCGACGCAGAGGCGATCCGTGCCCTGGCTGACCGCGCGGACGTGGTCAAGCTAACGCCGATTGTCACCAAGCACTATGACAACCAGGGCACCGACATCGACACCAAGGCCCTGAACTCCTGGGTGGAGAAGAAGCAGACCGGCCAGGGCGTGACCATCGCCGTCATCGACACCGGACTGGACTACACCCACGCCGACTTCGGCGGCCCCGGTACGGCGGATGCCTACGCTAAGGCCAAGGCCCTCTCCACTTTCCCCGACAGCACGTCCGGGCTGCTGGATCCGAAGAAGGTCATCGGCGGCTATGACCTGGTGGGCGATGACTACAACGCCGACCCGGCCGCGGGCCCCGCCTACCAGCCGGTTCCGCACCCGGACGGTAACCCGCTGGACTGTGCCGCAGCCGGCCACGGCACGCACGTCGCCGGCACGGCTGGCGGCTACGGAGTCAACGCGGACGGCAGCACCTTCACCGGCGACTACGGCACACTGACATCGGACCAGGTCACCGCAATGCGGATCGGCCCCGGCTCCGCACCCCAGGCCAGGCTGGTGTCGCTGCGCGTTTTCGGCTGTTCCGGCTCTTCAGACGTCGTCGGGCAGGCCCTGGACATGAGCCTGGACCCCAACGGCGACGGCAACTTCGATGACCGGGCCAACGTCATCAACATGTCCCTGGGTTCGGACGGCTCCCCCACCGACGACCCCGAGAACGACATCGTGGACAACCTGACCAAGCAGGGTGTCCTCTCCGTCGTTGCTTCCGGCAATGCCGGGGATGTTTACGACATCGGCGGTTCGCCGGGCAACGCCCGGTCTGCCCTGACCGTGGCGAACAGCGTCGGTTCCCAGGTGGCCATGGACCGGATTGACGTGCTGGCGCCGGCGGATGTGGCCGGCGACGCACAGGGACAGTATTCGGTGAACTTCAACTACGCTGCAGCGAGCCAGGAAGCCCTGACCGGGGACGTGGTTATGCCGGCGGACAATAAGTTCGGCTGCGAGACCTTCCCCGCCGGTTCGCTGAAGGGTAAATGGGTCTGGCTGGTTTGGGAAGAGAACGGCAGCTTTCCCTGCGGCTCCGGTACACGGTTCAACAACGCCCAGGCCGCCGGCGCTACCGGCGTGGTGCTGGATTCCCCCCGTGACGTCTTCGACGCCGGGATCGCCGGAAACACCGGTATCCCGGGCGTGCAGTTCAACCGCACGTCCTCGGACAAGCTGCGCTCCGCGGCCGCTGCCGGAACGCTGAAGATCCGGTTGAACGCGGCCTACACGGGCACCGTCGCCGGTCCATCCAATGCCCTGGACACGCTGAACTCCAGCTCCTCGCGCGGGGACCACGGTTCCAACGGCGTCGTCAAGCCGGACGTCGCCGCGCCTGGAACGGCAATCGCCTCGGCCGCCGCGGGCAGCGGCAACCTGCCCCGCGTGATGAGCGGCACCTCGATGGCCACCCCGCACGTCGCCGGCATCGCCGCGCTGGTGTACGGGGCCACGGACTACACCCCGTTGGAGGTCAAGTCCGCCATCATGAATACCGCGAACATCGATGTGCTGGCCTCCAACGGCAAGGCCTACGGGCCCAACCGCGTCGGTTCGGGACGCGTCGTCGCCTTGGATGCGCTAAGCACCCCGGTGCTGGCGTTCGCCGCGGATGATCCGGCGCTGACCTCGGTGAACTTCGGCGTCGTCGAAGTCGGCAGTGCTCCGGTGACCGTGAGCAAGAAGGTCAGCGTGGTCAACAAGTCCAACAAGGTGCTGACCTACGCGGCCAGTTACCTGCCGGCCACCGCCATGCCCGGGGTGAGCTACCAAGTCAGCCAGTCCGTCGTGGTCCCCGCCAAGGCGACCGGAACCGTCGTCGTCACCATGACCATCGCAGACCCGAAGGCGCTGGCCAAGACGCTGGATCCGACCATGGATGCCAACCAGCTCGGCGTGGCGCGGCAGTTCATTTCCGACGCCTCCGGCCGTATCCAGCTGCAGTCCGCCGGGCAGCCCACCCTGCGGGTCCCGGTGTATGCGGCCCCCAAGCCGGTCTCCGCGATGACGGCGGGCAAACTGGTCAGCTTCAAGAACGCGAACGCCACGGACGCCACGGTCACCCTGTCCGGACGAGGCGTGGACCAGGGCACCGGGGCATCGCACTACCAGTCCCTGGTGGCACCGTTCGAGCTGGGGGCCTCCAGCCCGCGCAAGCCGGACACCAAGGTGGCTCCGCTGACCAACCGTTCCATGGATCTGCAGTACGTCGGCGCCTCCAGCACCGTGCCTATGCTGGCCAAATCCGGCGGCAAGGTCCAGAACGGGATGATCAGCTTCGGCGTCAGCACCTGGGGCAACTGGGCCAGCATCCTCGGTGCCTCGGAGATCGACGTCCAGATCGACACCAACCGTGACGGCAAGCCCGACTACCAGATGGTGACGGGCACGGCACCGAACCTGGATCTGCTGCTGGTGGACACCTACCGGCTCAACGCAGACGGCACCACCACGTTCGTTGACGAGCAGTCCGCCAACGGGGTGGAGGGCAACGTGGACACTAACACCATGGACACCAACACGATGGTGCTGCCGGTATCCGCCGCGGCGCTGGGCCTGGACCTGACCAAGTCCGCACCGATCAGCTACCGGGTGCTGACGTCGTCGGCCTACAACATGGACAAATCGGGCAGCCTGGTTCCGGTCGATACCACCGACTGGATAGCGTACAACCCGGTGACGCCCAAGGTGTGGTTCGAGGGATCAGGCCCCTCCGCCCTGTTCGTGGATGCCCCCGGCGCGACGCTGACGGTGCACCGCACGGCCAAGGACACCGATAGCAAGGCACTGTTCCTGCACCTGCACAACGCCACAGGTGCGCTGGACGGCTCCGGCCAGGGCGCGTCCAAGGCGGAGGTGCTGCCGCTGAAGGTGGGCGGCGGCAACGGCAACGGGAAGGGCTCCAACGGCTACAACCAGGGCTAGCCGGCTCCCCTCCTGAGGAACGGCCTCGGAGGTGAGCCATCACCTCATCGACTGAGCGGTTGGTGTTCGATACAGGCCTGTATCGGACACCAACCGCTCACTCGATTCCGGAAGGGGTCAGCGGGGGTCCGCCACCTGGCCCATGACGAGCGGAAGGCCGGTGGACTGCTGCACCACCTGGTAGCTGAACGGCCTGTCGAACGCGAGGCGGAGAACGTCGACCTGGGCCCGGCCGGAGACTGCCACCCCGTTGAACTGGCTGACGCCAGCGGCCACCGTCCCCTTCTCGGCGACCGAAATGACCGCCGCCTGCGCGGCCGCGCTGATCACCATCGTGGGCTGGATGAGGTGGAAGTCCGGGTCGGGACCCAGCGTAACGTCAAGCCCCATCGACGCAAGTATGGGCTGCAGGTCTGTTGTGGAGGAATGGTTCCATTTGGGGAGGGACAGTTCGACGGCGACGGGCTGGGCCGCCGCTAAAGCCGCGGCGATGTCGCGGGTCTCTGCGGCGGACAGCGGAAGGGCGGAGCCGGATGACGGCAGTACCAGGCGCATCGCGAAACCGTCCCTGTACGGCAGCTCCACGGCCCGCCAGCCCTCACCTTCAGCATACTTCAGGCTCAGGCTTCCGTTCATGAACGGCACCCGGATCCTGGCGCCCTGCGGGGTGGTGAAATCTGCATCCTGCTTGTTATCCGCGCTGAAGGGTGTCTGCCAGGGGGCGGCAAAGAATGCCGCGTTCAGCAGGCTGAAGGTGTTCTCCGGCCTGTAGTTGGCGGGAGCCTCGGTGATCCGTCCGCCCGTGTTCTTGCTGACCCACGCGTCGATCTGCCCCTTTGTGGCGGACTCGGCTGCAAAGTCCACCGGATAAACGCCCGCCCCATACTGTTCCGCGAGGATCCGAAGGTATTCCTCCCCCGTGGGCTGGCTGCGGTCCACAAAAGCCCCGTCCGCCAGATGAACCAGTGGCTTGGCCGGTGGCTCCTTACCGCTCACTGAACCGGGATCGCCGTCGTACGCCGACAGTGACGCCAGTATGGCATTCATCGCCTCATCCCTCCCCTGGGGAGGCAGACCGATCACCGCGTCCATCTCGTCCGCCGTCGTTCCGGAAGCGCCGGCCCGCAGCATCGCCAGCGCCACCAGCAGGCTGGCCGGGGAAGTCACCACGTTGCCGTCTCCGCCGGACGCCACGAGTCCGGTTCCCAAGCTGAGGGCCGCATCGGAAAGCTGGCGGATCTGCGCCGCGTAGTCCGCCTCCCGGACCTGCACTCGCTGAACATCCGCAGCCCTCAGCTCCCCAGGGGGCCGCGCCCCGCAACCCGTCAGCGCCGCCGTTGCCATTACCCCTGCCACAGCCGCAACCGCCCATCCCGCCAGACGCTGTTTCATGCTTCCCCCTCGAGCCGCTGGAGCGAACAAGACCTGTGGGCACAGCATAGGACGCCCGGCCGCAAAACGTCTCCGGCACTGGCCAGCCGGGGCGGAACCGGGCAGACTGTCGGAAGGTGTGGAGGAGGGCCGGCCATGGCGCAGAAGTTCGCATCCGTCGATGAGTATCTGGCGTCATTCCCGCCTGATGTGCAGGCCATCCTGCAGCAGATCCGACGCAGCATCCAGAAGGCGATACCGGGCGCCGGGGATACGGTCGGCGAGACGATCAGCTACGGAATACCGGCCATAACCCTCAACGGCCGTACGCTGGTCTACTTCGCCGGCTGGAAGCACCACGTCTCGCTCTACCCAGTGCCGGAGGCGGACGCGGCCTTTGAGGCGGAGATCGCTCCGTTCCGGGCGGCCAAAGGGACGTTGAAGTTTCCTCTGGACAAGCCGATCCCGTACGACCTGATTGGTCGGGTGGCCGCCGTCCTGGCCCGGCAGCGGACGGGCGGAAACAGCTGATCCCGCGTCCCAGCCACTTGCCGGACCTTTCCCTGGCAGGATGCCTGGCGGTATCCGTCTGGACTATCAGGAGTGCGTCTGCAGGAAGGTGTAGACCTCGGTTTCGTCCACGCCGGGGAAGGCGCCGGGTGGGAGGGCGGCGAGCAGGTGCGAATTGGCGCGGGCGCTGGGCCAGGCGTAGCCGGACCACTGCGCCGCCAGCTCCTGCGGGGGCCGGCGGCAGCAGGATTCGTCCGGGCAGCGGGACTGGGAGCGCTCGGTGGTGTCGCGGCCGCGGAACCATTTCACCTGGGCGTAGGGCACGCCGATGCTCAGGGAGTATTCGCCGGAGGAGTGCCGTTCGGTCCGGGCGGTGCACCAGTAGGTGCCCACCGCGGTATCGGTGTACTGGTTGAAGGCACGGAATTTGTCCGGCACATCAAAGACGGCCCGGGAGGTCCAGTACCGGCAGACCGGCTGGCCCTCGATGGCGCCGGTGTGGTCCGCGGGGAAGTTCACGCCGTCGTTCTCGTAGGCCTTGTGGATGATGCCGCTGACGTGCACCTTCTGGAAGTGGCAGGGAATGCCCAGGTGTTCGGTGGCGAGGTTGGTGAAGCGGTGCGCTGCGGTCTCGTAGGAGACGGCGAAGGCGTCGCGGATATCCTCGATGGCGAGCTCCTTCGCCGTCTTGGCTTCCTTGAGGAAGTCCACGGTAGCGTGCTCGGGCATCAGCAGGGCGGCGGCAAAATAGTTCGTATAGACGCGCTGGCGCAGAAAATCGGCGTAGTCGGTGGGGGTCTGGTGGCCGAGCACGTAGTGCCCGACGGCCTGCAGCAGCACGGCCCTCGGGTCGTGGTCGGAGCGCTGGCCCTGGGTGAGGTAAATTCTGCGGTTCTTCAGATCCGTCACGGAGCGGGTGGAATGCGGCAGGTCCCCCACGTACTGCAGGCTGAAGCCGAGGTGTTCGGCGATGTCCGCGGCGACGTGGTGGGACAGCGGTCCGCGGGCATGTCCGACGGCGGCGAGCAGCTTCTGTGCCTGGGCTTCCAGGTCCTGGTAGTGGTTGTTCCGGGCCCGCATTTCCGCCCGGAGTTCGGTGTTGGCGCGGCGTGCCTCTTCGGGGGTGGCGGCCTGCTGGTCCAGCCGGTGTTCGAGTTCGTTCTGCAGTCCGACCAGGGATTCGAGTACGTCCATGGGCAGCCGTGAGCTGATGCGGACTTTGGGCAGTCCGAGCGATTCGTAGAGCGGGCCGCGCTGGGCCCGTTCCAGCTCGATTTCCAGCGCGGCCCGGCGGCTGGGCGGCTCCGCTCCCAGCAACTGATCCAGGCCCACGCCCAACGCCTTGGCCAGGTTTTGCAGCATGCCCAGTTTCGGTTCGCGTTTGCCGTTTTCGATCAGTGAGAGCTGCGACGGGGCCGTTCCGACGCCGGTTCCCAGACTTTCGAGGGTGAGCCCGGCCGCCTTGCGCAGATGGCGCACGCGGCGTCCGAGGCTGATGAGGTCCAGTTCCCCGCTCGCGGCCTCCGCGGCGGCCATGGCCGCACTCTTCTTGGGACGGTTCCAGCCTTGGGTTTGCATTTCTTGACGATACGCGAAGAACTGCTGTTTTTTCCAGACATTTCCTCTAGAAAGCCCTTGCAGGGTCGCGAATAGTTGGTTCCACGAAGAAGAAACGCACCCCATACCTACCCGAACCGTTCTACCCGAGGAGCCCGCCATGACCGCAGCATCCGACCCGACCACCACACCCCAGCAGAAGACCCAGGAGCAGGGCGCCGCGCTGGAACTGGAGTGGGCTGCCGATCCCCGCTGGGAAGGCACGCGCCGGGACTACTCAGGCGCCGACGTCGTCCGGCTGCGCGGCCGTGTCAGCGAGGAGCACACCCTGGCCCGCCGCGGCGCGGAAAAGCTCTGGGACCAGCTGACCACCGCCGGGCCGGAAGGCTACACGCACGCCCTGGGCGCCCTGACCGGCAACCAGGCGGTGCAGCAGGTCAAGGCCGGACTCAAGGCGATCTACCTTTCCGGCTGGCAGGTCGCCGCGGACGCCAACACCTCCGGGGCCACCTACCCCGACCAGTCCCTCTACCCGGTCAACTCGGTGCCCACCGTGGTGCGCCGGATCAACAACGCCCTGCTGCGGGCGGACCAGATCGAATACTCCGAAGGCATGCAGAGCGTTCAGGACTGGCTGGTGCCGATCGTCGCGGACGCGGAGGCCGGCTTCGGCGGACCCTTGAACGCCTACGAGCTGATGAAGTCCATGATCGCCGCAGGCGCCGCCGGGGTGCACTGGGAAGACCAGTTGGCGAGTGAGAAGAAGTGCGGGCACCTGGGCGGGAAGGTCCTCATCCCCACCGCCCAGCATGTGCGCACCCTCAACGCCGCCCGGCTCGCCGCGGACGTCGCAGGGGTGCCGTCCGTGATCGTGGCCCGCACCGACGCCGAGGCCGCGACCCTGATCACCTCCGACGTCGACGAACGCGACCAGCCGTTCCTGACAGGGGACCGCACGGCGGAGGGTTTCTACCAGGTGCGGAACGGGCTGGAGCCGTGCATCGCCCGCGGGCTGGCCTACGCACCTTACGCGGATCTGATCTGGATGGAAACCGGCAAGCCGGACCTGGAGCTGGCGAAGAAATTCGCCGAAGGCATCAAAGCGGAGTTCCCGGACCAGATGCTCGCCTACAACTGCTCGCCGTCGTTCAACTGGCGCAAGAACCTCGACGACGCCACGATCGCCAAGTTCCAGCGTGAACTCGGTGCGATGGGCTTCAAGTTCCAGTTCATCACCCTGGCCGGCTTCCACGCCCTGAACTACTCGATGTTCGACCTGGCCCACGGCTACGCCCGGAACGGGATGAGCGCCTACGTCGACCTGCAGGAACGCGAATTCGGCGCCGAAGAACGCGGCTACACCGCCACCAAACACCAGCGCGAAGTGGGCACCGGCTACTTCGACCTGGTCGCCACCGCGCTGAACCCCAACAGCGGCACCCTCGCCCTCGCCGGCTCCACCGAAGCCCAGCAGTTCCACTAACCCCTCGGGCGCCGCAGCACCCAACGCCCCTCCCATCGAGTGAGCGCTCCGTGCCCGATACAGCCCCGTATCGCGCACGGAGTGCTCACTCGATTCCAAAAAAGGAGAAGATCCCCATGAATTCGACGAACAGCCTCCACGGCATCACCCTCAACGGCATCACCCTCACGGCCCAGCCCATCCGCCGGCAGCAGGAAATCCTCACCCCCGACGCCCTGGACTTCGTCGCGGCCCTGGGCCGGGCGACGGCGGAGCGGCGCGCCGAACTGCTGGAGGCCAGACGGACCCAGCGCCGGCGGATTGCCAACGGCACCGACCCGCGGTTCCTGCCCGAAACCACCGCCATCAGGGAAGACCCGCACTGGCGGGTGGCCCCGCCCGCACCCGGGCTGGAGGACCGCCGGGTCGAAATCACCGGACCGGTGGAGAAGAAAATGGCCATCAACGCGCTGAACTCCGGCGCAAAGGTGTGGCTGGCTGACATGGAAGACGCCTCCACCCCGACCTGGGGCAACGTCATCCGTGGCCAGCTCAACCTGATCGACGCGCTGGAACGACGGATCGACTTCACCACCCCGGAAGGCAAGGAATACCGGCTCGCCCCGGCCGCGGACCTGCCCACCATCGTGGTCCGGCCCCGCGGCTGGCACCTGCCGGAGAAACACATGATCCTGGACGGGGCGCCCCTGGCCGGCGGCATCGTGGACTTCGGCCTGTACTTCTTCCACAACGCCCGCCGCCTGATGGCGCAGGGGAAGGGGCCGTACTTCTATCTGCCGAAGATCGAAAACCACCTCGAGGCACGGCTCTGGAACGACATCTTCATCCTCGCCCAGGACCTGCTCGGCATCCCGCAGGGCACCATCCGCGCCACCGTGCTGATAGAAACCATCACCGCGGCCTTCGAAATGGAGGAAATTCTCTACGAACTGCGCGACCACGCCGCCGGACTGAACGCGGGCCGCTGGGACTACCTGTTCTCCGTGATCAAGAACTTCCGCTCCCGCGGCCCCCGGTTCGTCCTGCCGGACCGGAACCAGATCACCATGACCACCCCGTTTATGCGCGCCTACACCGAACAGCTGGTGCGCGCCTGCCACCGCCGCGGCGCCATGGCCATCGGCGGGATGGCCGCCTTCGTACCCAACCGGCGGGACCCGATAGCCAACGCCACCGCCATGGAGAAGGTCCGGGAGGACAAGACCCGGGAGGCCGACGACGGCTTCGACGGATCCTGGGTGGCCCACCCGGACCTGGTCCCGACCGCGATGGGCGTCTTCGACCACGTCCTGGGCGACCGGGAGAACCAGCTGGACCGGCTGCGCGAGGACGTAATCCCGGATGACCGGGCCCTGCTCAACGTCGCCGCCACCACCGGCACCATCACCGAAGCCGGGATCCGGGACAACATCTGGGTCGCCCTGCAGTACATCGAGTCCTGGCTCCGCGGTTACGGCGCCGTAGCCCTGAACAACCTGATGGAAGACGCCGCCACCGCCGAAATCGCCCGCTCCCAGATCTGGCAATGGATCCACGTCCAGGCCATCACCAACGACGGCGAAATCATCACCGAACAGTGGGTGGCCGAGCTGCTCGAGGAGGAGTTCAACAAGCTGCCGCGCTTCGATGAGGACCGCTTCGACGACGCCCGCGAAATCTTCCGCGAGGTGGCCCTGCAGGAAGACTTCCCGGCCTTCCTCACCCTCCCCGCCTACACCCGCTACCTGCGCGAAGGCCTGGACAGGAAAGCCTGCCGGCCCCTGGAACTGGTCCCTGCCGTCGTCTGACCAAGCAAGACTTGGCTGGCCCGCCGGATACGCGCCACAGCAGGCCCGAAAGACGGGCCCGGCGGACCAGCCAATGGTTGAGAGGACAGTTGGCGCCGATGTTAAGCAAAAACATGGGCGCCAACTGTGCTCTCAACGGAGGGGGGCCAAAGGGGTGACGGGAAGGCGGGGAAGACCGGAGGGGAAGACCGGAGGGGAATAAGGATCATGGAGTCCGGGTTGGAC
>DASYGM010000183.1:0-4035 GCA_035999715.1 Micrococcaceae bacterium
GCACTCCGGTGCCCGTGGCGACGGTGCCGGCCAGCTCGGAGAGTTCCGGGCGGGCGTCCAGTACGGCGGCCACCTCGATGCCGGCTGCCAGCAGGTCCTGCACCAGGGTGTAGGCCGAGTCGTTGGTGGTGCTGACCACCACCTTCGAACCGGCGGCGACGGCGTAGCGGTTCAGGTAGCTGCGCACCGCGGAGGCGAGCATGATGCCCGGGCGGTCGTTGTTCTCAAAGACCAGCGGCCGCTCATGCGCGCCGGGTGCCAGTACCACCTGGCGGGCCCGGATGTGCCAGATCCGCTGCCGGGACACGCCCGGGGCGGCCGGTGAGCTCAGGTGGTCGGTGCGGTTCTGCACGGCAATGACGTAGTTGCTGTCGTAGGAGCCGAAGGCGGTGGTGCGGTTGAGCACGGTGCATTCCTCGGCCGCGATCAGCTCGGCTTCCACGTCCGCCACCCAGTCCAGCGCCGGCTGGCCCTCGACGGATTCGGCGTTGGGTGCAACCGCGGCCCCGGACAGCAGGGCGCCGCCCAGTTCAGACTGGTCGTCGATCAGGATGACGCGGGCTCCGGTGCGGACCGCCGCCCGGGCGGCGGCCAGGCCGGCGGGGCCACCGCCGACCACCAGCACGTCGGTGTGCACGTACTTCTTGTCGTAGACGGCCTGGTCATCGGTGGGGTCGAGCCGGCCCAGCCCGGAGAGCAGCTCCACGCCGAGTCCGTCCACCAGGGATACCGCGGTGGCGGGCAGCATGGATTCGGCGGCGTGGCCCGGGAAGCGGCTGGCGATCTTCACCAGCGCGTTCGGCTCTTCCACGCCAGCGGCCACGATGCCGCGGGGACGGTGCTCATAAAGGGAACTGCCGACGTCGACCCTTCCGTTGGCCAGCAGCGCCGAGGCGATGGTGTCCCCCGGGTGACCGGTGTATTCGGCGCCGTCGACCGTGAAGCGCCAGCTGATGCTGCGGTCGATCCGGCCGCCCTGGGCAAGGCGGGATGTCTGGGCGGTCATGACTGCGGTCCTTTCTGCAGGGCGGCTCCCGGGGTGGTGCCCATCGGGTAGATAGCCTTAATGTCGTAGCTCACGGTGTCCCGGAGCATGTTGAACCACTGGCGGCAGCCGGTGCTGTGGACCCAGCGCTCGGCAAACTCGCCCTTGGTGTTGTCGCGGTAGAACAGGTACTCGGACCATTCCCTGTCCGTCAGCGAATCCGGGGTCTCCGGATAGGCCACGTGGGCCTGGCCGCCATAGTGGAACTCGGTCTCGTCCCGGGGGCCGCAGTTGGGGCATGCGATCAGCAGCATGGCGCTACTCCTTCTAGTGGGCCACGGCGGCGGCGCCGTGTTCGTCGATCAGGGCACCGGTCTCGAAACGCTCCAGTGCAAAGGGCTTGTTCAGCGGGTGCGGGGCGCCGGTGGCGATGGTGTGTGCAAAGGTCAGCCCGGCCGCGGGCGTTCCCTTGAAGCCGCCGGTCCCCCAGCCGCAGTTGACGAACATGTTCTCCACCGGCGTGGTGCCCACGATGGGCGAGGCGTCCAGCGTGGTGTCCACGATGCCGCCCCAGGTGCGCAGCACGTGGGCGCGGGCAAAGATGGGGAACAGCTCGATCGCGGCGGCCATCTGGTGCTCGATCACGTGGAAGGAGCCGCGCTGGCCGTAGCCGTTGTAGGAATCCACCCCGGCGCCCATCACCAGTTCACCCTTGTGCGCCTGCGAGACGTACACGTGCACGTGGTTGGACATCACCACTGTCGGGTGCACCGGCTCGTGCAGTTCGGAGACCAGCGCCTGCAAGGGATGGGACTGGATCGGCAGCCGGAACCCGGCCATCTCGGCCAGCACCGAGCTGTGCCCGGCGGCGCACAGGCCCACCTTTTCGGTGCGGATGGTGCCCTGGCTGGTCTTCACCCCCACCACCTTGTTGCCGTCCTTGAGGAAGCCGGTGACCTCGCAGTTCTGGATGATGTCGACGCCCATTTCGTCGCACTTGCGGGCGAAGGCCCAGGCCACGTGGTCGTGCTTGGCGATGCCAGCCCGCGGCTGGTAGGTCGCGCCCATCACCGGGTAGCGGATGTTGTCACTGATGTTCAGGATGGGGCACAGTTCCTTGACCTGCTGCGGGTCCAGCCATTCGGCGTCCACGCCGTTGAGCTTGTTGGCGCCCACCCGGCGCACGCTCTCGCGCACATCGCCCAGCGTGTGGGCCAGGTTCATCACGCCGCGCTGGCTGAACAGGAAGTCGTACTCCAGCTCTTCGGGCAGGATCTCCCAGAGTTTCAGGGAGTGCTCGTAGATGGCGGCACTTTCATCCCAGAGGTAGTTGGAACGGATGATGGTGGTGTTGCGGGCCATGTTGCCGCCGGCCAGCCAGCCCTTTTCCAAGATCGCGATGTTGGTCATGCCATGGTTCTTGGCCAGGTAGTAGGCGGTGGCCAGGCCGTGTCCGCCGCCGCCGACGATCACGGCGTCGTAGGAGGCTTTCGGCTCGGCGTTCCGCCACAGGAATTCCGGGTGCTCCGGCAGCTGATCTGCACTCACAGTCAGGCTCCCTTCTGGGTTGCAGGGGAAAGGTTGGGGTAAAGCGGGAACTTCTCGGCCAGGACGGTGACCCGATCGCGGAGTTCGACGGCGAGCTCCTCGCTGAGGTCCTGGCGCAGCGCGGCGGCAATGATGTCCGCCACCTCGGTGAATTCGGCTTTTCCGAATCCACGCGTGGCCAGGGCCGGCGTGCCGATCCGCAGGCCGGAGGAGACCATCGGCGGCCGCGGATCGAACGGAACGGCATTGCGGTTGACCGTGATCCCGATCCGGTGCAGCCGGTCCTCGCCCTGCTGGCCGTCCAGCTCGGAGTGGCGCAGGTCCACCAGCACCAGATGCACGTCAGTGCCTCCGGTCACCACCGAAATACCGGCGGCAGCAACGTCGTCGTCCAGCAGCCGCTCGGCCAGGATCTTCGCCCCTTCCAGGGTGCGCTCCTGGCGCTCCTTGAAGGCATCGCCCGCGGCGATTTTGAAGGACACGGCCTTTGCCGCAATCACGTGTTCCAGCGGGCCGCCCTGCTGGCCGGGGAAAACGGCACTGTTGATTTTCTTGGCCAGCCCCGCCTTGCTTAGGATCACCCCGCCGCGCGGACCGCCCAGCGTCTTGTGCGTGGTGGTGGTGACGACGTCGGCATAGGGCACCGGGTTCGGATGCAGTCCGGCGGCCACCAGTCCCGCGAAGTGTGCCATATCCACCATCAGGTAGGCGCCCACCAGGTCCGCAATGCGGCGGAACTCGGCAAAATCCAGCTGCCGGGAGTAGGCGGACCAGCCGGCCACGATCAGCTTGGGCCGGTGTTCCAGCGCCAGCGCCTCCACCTCAGCCATGTCGATCACAAGGTCGGATTCGCGCACATGGTACGGAACAACGTTGTACAGCTTGCCGGAAAAATTGATCCGCATGCCGTGCGTCAGGTGGCCGCCGTGGGCCAGATCCAGCCCCATGATCGTGTCGCCGGGCTGCAGCAGGGCAAACATGGCGGCGGCGTTGGCCTGCGCGCCGGAGTGCGGCTGGACGTTCGCGGCCTCCGCTCCGAAGAGGGCCTTGATCCGGTCAATGGCAAGCTGTTCGATCACATCAACGTGCTCGCAGCCGCCGTAGTACCGCTTGCCCGGGTAGCCTTCCGCGTACTTGTTGGTCAGCACAGATCCCTGCGCTTCCATCACGGCGGTGGGGGCAAAATTCTCCGACGCGATCATTTCCAGCGTGGACTGCTGCCGGTTCAGCTCCTCGGCAATCGCCCGGTCCACCTCGGGATCCGTCCCTGCCAGGGAACGGGTAAGTACATCCACCATCAATCTCTCCTTTGAAACACCGCGGTCCTGGATCCTGCCGGCCTTGGGTCCTGGCCGGCTTGCGGAACCTTGCTGGCCCGCCAAATTGGCTGCTCCAGCTTGACGCGTTCTGATCGACAACTAATCTCTAACTGATATATTAGAACCAACGCAATAGTATGTTGTACCTCACAGCTAGTCAACAGGCGCTGTGAAACCTATCCG
>DASYGM010000198.1:0-18966 GCA_035999715.1 Micrococcaceae bacterium
CTGAACCTGCAGGAAAACGCCCGGACGTCCGGGCCGTGGAAATAGGGCACGGGACCCGTTGCAGCGGGTCCCGTTCCCCTTTAACGATCCGCCCGGCCGGGCGGCCCGGTGTCTATAAGATTCCCATCGCTGGCAGATTCCCGGAACAGCATCGAGGAGCATTCAGCTGCCCACCGTTGTCGTTATTATCCAGCGCATTTCGCCAGTACAAAGAGGCCCCGAAAAGGCCACCAAAAGGCCACGCTGGGTCTCATCCATCCCGTCTGACTGGTCCGCGACGGCCATCTCGTCCTAAAAAATCCCCGTAATCTCGGGAGAAGCCGGAACATTGCCCACTTCAAAAACCCCGAAGGACCAACTTGTAAACAGGGGGTCGCCGGTTCGAATCCGGCAGGGGCTCCAGGAAAAATTTGTAGAATTCCAAGGTATTTCGCTGGTAGCAGCTGGTCATTCCCCGGCTGACGCAAAAGGCCGTCAAAAGGCCACGGGAGCTAGATGGTCCGCATCCGGGTTGCCTTCCCGGTGTCGAAGCAAAGCTTTCAACCTGCTCAGCGGTCAGGAATACCGGCTTTCTCTTGGGAATGGGAGGTGACCGTACCTCGAAAGCCGCGAAAACAGGAATGAGTCCTGCTTAGATGACGGCCCTACTCGGCGGTCGCTCTGCGGGCAACTTGCCGGCGTTGTTCAGGTCGGATTATTGTCGGGGCAAGCATATGGGGTTCGGCGCGCTGAGCTGGACTTAGACATCCCAACATTCGGCTCACTATAGGTCGGGGGCATGCTTGGTTTTCTGCCGTTTTAGCGAGCTGGACTCGGGTCCCGTAAGGTGCATCGAGTGAACATTGATCCTGGTACGTGGTTCCTGAGTCGCGCTGAGCGGGGGAATCTGGCCACCGACATTCATACTGGCGGTGCCGGGGCGGCGTGGTCGGAGGGCAACCTAGTGCGCCCCTTGATTCACGGAGCGACCTACTTCGCCCGACTGCATCAGGAGCTGACGGGTCTGCAGGCAGGGGACCGGGTGTGGTTCACCGACTGGCGTGGTGACGCCGATGAGCGGTTGATGGCTGACGGACCGTCGATCGGCGAATTGCTCGCGGGGCTGGCCCGCGCGGGAGTGGAAGTGCGAGGCCTTGTCTGGAGATCCCACGGGGAGCGCGTCTCGGCCCCGATCAGCGGCCGGTCCAACGAGCTCTTAAGTCGTCAGATCAATGACGCTGGCGGAGAGGTGTTGCTGGATCAGCGAGTACGCGTGTTCGGCTCGCATCACCAGAAATTCTTCGTCATCCGCCATCGTGACAACCCATCGCGGGACGTTGCGTTCGTTGGCGGGATCGACCTTAGCCATAGCCGTCGAGACGATGCCGACCATGCCGGAGACCCGCAAGCGGTGGCGATGGATTCCCGGTACGGGAAACGACCCCCGTGGCACGACGCCGCCCTGGAACTGCGCGGCCCCGTGGTGGCAGATGTGCTGGCAGTATTCGCTGAACGGTGGAACGACCCCCATCCCCTGGATAAACACACCCCCTACCGGATGCTGCTGCAAAGACTCGCCCGTATGCCCCGGCACCCCAAGCCGCTCCCAGTCACTGCGCCGCCGCCACCCCCGGCGGGCCCGCACGCAGTGCAGCTGCTCCGCACCTACGGCGTGAAACGTCCCCCGTTCCCGTTCGCACCTGGCGGAGAGCGCAGCGTTGCCCGCGCCTACGCGAAAGCCTTCGCCCGTGCCCGCTCGCTGATCTACATCGAGGACCAGTACCTATGGTCGACGGACGTCGCAGCCGGAATCGCGGAGGCGCTCGAACGGAACACCGGATTGAATGTGATCGCCGTCGTTCCCCGATACCCCGACTCCGATGGTTTTCTGGCAGGTCCGCCTAACCGGATCGGGCAGCTGCGTGCCATCAGGATGCTGCGCCGCGTCGCCCCGGACAGAGTCGGCGTGTTCGACCTGGAGAACGGCACCGGAACTCCGATCTACATCCACGCCAAGATCTGCATTATCGACGACACTTGGTTCACCTGCGGCTCAGACAATTTCAACCGCCGATCCTGGACCACCGACAGCGAGCTCACGTGCGCCGTACTCGATACGACTGCTGCCAACCGGGAACCTCCTGGCACGTATGCCTGCCGTGACGCTTCCCCGCTGTTGGCCCACGGGCTCCGCCTCCAACTCTGGGCCGAACACCTGGGCTTGGACCAGAACGATCCACGACTCCAGGATCCGGCTACCGGGCTTGAGCTTTGGAACAAAACAGCCGATACTCTCGACTACTGGCACGAAACCGGCCGCCCCTCGGCCCGACCCGCCGGACACGTACGGCACCACACTCCAGAACCCGTGCCGTCCCTCCAACGACTCTGGGCGGATCCGCTCAGCCGGTTCGTCGTGGACCCAGACGGACGTCCCCACCGGCTGCGCGGCACCACGCATTTCTAGGCAGGCAACTGTGGTGCAGGGAACCGCTTTTCCCCCTCGCGGTGAACACGGGTCCCGTCCGCCGCCTGCGCCGCGGCAGGTTCAGTGTCGGCTGGACCGTCAACCTCGGCAAGCCGATCGAGACCGCGGTGGCCGATATAACACTCAACACGGTCCTCGCCTGCGTCGTGTTCGCCGCGACCATCCTCAACGGACAGCTTGGCCCGAAGCTCGTAACCATGCAGCCGCTGTTCCCCGGATTACCGACGGTGGGCAATCAGAGCGGGAATGTGTTCTCGGATCAGGGCCGCGACCCGGGCCGTTTTATCGCGGAGCGTCCGCCGGGTAGCCGGTCGCTGTTGCGGCGCCTTCGGCATCGCCTGGTCCCTTTCCGCCGCGGAAATACTCAAGCTCCGACTCCCAGTGGCTGACCAGCTGCCGCACTCAGATTGACTGCGGCCCGGGCTACATCATGGACCGCTACGGGTCACCCTGTGCGCATGAGACGTCGAGGGCACAACAACTGGTATTTGCAGAGCGAGTCGGGCATCTATCAGCGTGGAAGCTTGCGCAGGCCGAGGGCACCACCGACAGTGATAAGGCATCCTCCTACGGCCAACAGGATCCCGGCCAGCAGAGGTGACGGGGTGACGGGCGCTGCGGTGCGTGGGGAGTGCGGTTCGGCGTCCACAACTGCGGGACCCGTGGTTTGCGGTGAGGTCGCCGGTTGTGTGGCTGTAGGGGCCGGCAGCAATGGCCGAGTCGGAGCAGCTGTCGTCGGTGGCGCCGGTAGGCTTTTCGTCTGCTGTGGCAAAACGGCTGGCTGCGGCACCGGACTGGAAGGAGCGGGCGTAACTTCTGCCGGTGCGGGGGCCGGCCGGCCCGGGCTTGGCGACGGCGTGGGCTTTGCCGGCGGGGCAGACGAAGAATGACCGGACGAGCAAAGTCCAACAACACCCAGCAAGCCGCCGGAAGGATCGCACGGCGCCGCGGCAGCGGGTCCGGCTGGCACCAGGGAAAGCACGCACAGGGCAGCCAGCAACGTAAATGCCGCTGTCACCCTCCATCTGGCCATGGCACTGACTTTACCGACTGAACAGGAGATACTGACGTCAACCACAGCACCGTAAAGTGTGGGGCGGATACGCTCATTTCCAATCCCGGGAGGAATCCCCTGCCATAGCCGCCAAAAACAACTGCCGCCCCGCGGCTTCGCCCGGAAGAGCTGGTGAGACGGTGTGGACTTTGCCTCCTCCCACAGGGAGGTGTACACGCGGACTTGAGCGTCATCCCTTCGGTCGGGACCGAAGGGGTTCTGTCTCGTCGCACAGCTGAAGGCGGACGTTGATGGTCCGGTCCTGGTGATCCAGTCTGCAGTGAAGAATTCGGTCCCGGCTCCAGGAGCAGTTATTCCTCGGTGTACGACAACATTTCGATCAGCTTCTCGAGGATCCTTCCGCGCCAGCAACCGGCGCCCATGATGCGGTGGGCGACCACATGGCTCGGCTCCTCCAGGTCGAATCCTTCGTGGACGAGGATCAATCGTGTGCCACCGGCCTCGGGAACCAACCTCCACGTCACCGTGCTGTTCAGGTCGTTGCCCGCGTTGCCGTCCCTCCACGAAATCCGAAGGAGACGTTCCGGATCGATTTCGAGAACTTCACTGGCGACAAGACCGCTGAAGCACACGGCCGGGACAGGGGTTCCGCGCATGGTGTAACGGTGCCCGACGACGGGGCTCAAGTCGTTTGCCATCAGCCAGGCCGCGATCAGGGCCGGTTCGGTGAGCGCCTGTCACACCATTGCCGGCGGGTAGGGGGAGGAACTCGTCGAGCTCAATGGCGGTCAAGGTCAAGGTCAAGGACATCAGGCTTCCTTCAGGTTCTCGATGGTGGTGTAGGTCATTCAGGCGGGCCCCCTGAATGACCTCGAATGGTGGCAGCTAGGAGGCGACGGAGGCAACTGATAGTGCGCTGGCACCACTTCCCGGCCGCCAAACCCGGGGAATGCCTGCTGCATCGGAGCCGTTGGTATGGCTACCATCGGTAACTGATCCTAAACGAAAGGCGGAAGACCAATGGCGACAGACTATGACGCTCCCCGGATTAAGGATGAAGGCGAAGGCCTCGATTCGATCCAGGAACTGCAGGCCGGACAGCTTTCCGGTGCGAAGACCGCTGTCCTGGAACTGGACGAAACGGACGTCGCTGAAGGCTTTGAACTGCCCGGCGCGGACCTCTCCCATGAGGAACTGAACATCCAGGTCATTCCGGTCCAGGCCGACGAATTCACCTGCATGTCTTGCTTCCTGGTCCGGCACCGCAGCCAGCTTGTAAGGGAGAAAAATGGCAGCAAATTCTGCCGCGACTGCGAAGGCTGACCGTTCATGCCGTGAATGGGCTCGGCAGGGGAATCGTTCCTCGTCCCGAAGAAAGGGAGGGGAACTGCTGCGTTTACCGCAATTCCTCGTCCGACATTAATCCGTCCATACTTTCAGCCAGTCCGTGCGGCGGACGGTGAGCACATATCCGGCGCAGATGGTTAGCCCGGAGCCCAGCCAGCCCAAACCAAGCAAAAGCTGCACCATCCGGTCCCGGCTTTCGGACGGCTGCAGGTTCTGGCCCGCCACCACTACGGTGTCCCCTGTGGCCCTGGCGACGACGGCATAGCGAACGTCTTGCTGGGGTTGCCAGGTCACCCGGTCCTGGCCCGTTTGCAGTGCCGACTCGATTACGCCCTGGGGCAGGCGGGGGACGCTGCCGGACAGCGTCCCATTTCCGGACAAAGGTGTGCCGTCGCCGCGGTACACGTTCACGAACGTTTCGGGACCCTGTGCCAGGTCTACAGGTGTGGCACCGGCGAGGACCTGCGGGTCAGGTGAGGTGAGCTGGGAGAGGGCAAGCCCAGCCGGAACGTCGTCGTCGGACAGCCGGCCCATCTGCTGAAGGCACGCGTAAACACTGCCGAAGAGCAGCGTAACGACCACGAGGCCAACCAGCCACGGAATAAGTCGCTTCATGGCCTCGACTATAGGCCCGCCACTGCCTTCTGGATTCAGACCTAGGTATGAATCGGCGGCTGCGACCGTGGGCCCTGGTACGGGCACCGAAAGAGGGAGGGTGGTCCGCAGCCCCCGGTCCGTGCTAGGAAGTCGGCGCCGTGGCGGGGGAGACGCGGTAGTGCTCGTAGACGATGCCCGGTTCGAACACACTCGACTCGACCAGTTCGAGAGGGATGTCTCGATCAAGCGGCGGCAGGAACGGGGTGCCCGCGCCGAGAACGATCGGAGCGCGGAACATCTGAACGTCGTCAATCATTCCTAGCTCGAAGGCCTGTGCGGCGAGACTGGCTCCGCCGATCTCGAAGTGCTTGTCCGTGGCCGCCAGCACCGTCTCGATTTCTTCTGCTAGCGAAGCGTTCGCCAACCGAGCGTTGCCCTGCACGCTCGTCAGGGTGCGGCTGAACACCACCTTGGGCAGCGCGGTCCAGACCTCAGCTGCTAGGGGCGATGCCCTCCATTGGGATTCGAGCTATTGGCTATGTGCAATCCAGCATGCGGCGGTGAACTGGCGGCGTTTTCACGTGCGCGCCTCAAGCCGGGCATCTGGTTACGGATACGTGCCTGGTCTGCCCATTGCGGGCCCTTGCCGACCCGCCTAGCATGAGAGCACCAGTCCGTGAACAAAGGATGTCATTGCCATGTCTGTCATTGTCGCAGTCAAGGTCGCCGGCGACACCAGCGCCTTCCGCAAGTCGCTCGAAGAACGTGCCGAGGAGTACCGCAAGATCGCTGAACGCAGCCGGGAGAAAGGTGCGCTCCACCACCGGGTCGCCATGGGAGACGGATACATTCTCATCAACGACGAGTGGGAATCCGCGGAAGCATTCAAGAAGTTTTTCGCTGATCCCGAGCTACAGGCCTTCATCGGCTCTGTGGGCGCTGACACCAGTGCGGCCCCGGAGATCATTATCGGGGAATCAGTCGACTCACCCGACAAGTTCTGACCGCCGCCCACGCGCCTAGCGGCCCCGGTCCCGCGGTTGGCGGCGGCTGAGCGCCCAGTAGGCTCCACCCAGCATGAGCAGGTACCCGCCCACGCCCACGGGCGGAAATTGGATTCCGACACCGATCAGCAGGACGGCCACACCGAGGGCAAAGACCATCGAGCCCAGGAGTACGTTCAAGCTGACCATGTGATGCAAGGCGCCGGATTCAAGTTTGAGGGCCAGCCCTGGATCCTCGGAGGAAAGGTCGTGCGCCAACGCTTCAAGTCGCCGGCGCTCCGAATCTGAGAGCGGCATCTCATCCTCCCGACGTGGACTGATGCATTAATTATCCGCCCGTTTGGCGCTGCGGGATACGGCTTGGTTCGCAGGATCGGGCGTTCAAATCTGGGGCTGGGGGCTGCTTCCCACGCCTCCCAGACGAACGGTTAAAGTAGTCAGATGCAGATACCCAAGCCGTCCGAGTTGGATAAAGAGCAGTTCCGCTCGATGCTGGCGGACTTCCCCGGCATCGACATCAAGCCAATGTTCGGCAACATTGGCGCCTTCGTAAACGGCAATATGTTCGCTGGCCTGTTCGGAGCAACGTTAGGGCTGCGGCTTAGCGATTCTGACCGAGCCGATCTCGAAAGCGCGGGCCCCACGGTACCTTTTGGTCCCGAAGAGCGGCCGATGGGAGGTTACGTCGGCATTAGGGAATCCTGGCATGAAAATCCGGCCCAGGCCAAGGAGTGGGTGGCCAAGGCGCTCCGTTTCGTCTCCGAGATGCCGCAAAAGGTACCGGGTTCGCGAAAGACCAAATAGCTACGTCGCAACGTCGTCCATGTCTGTCTCTTCGCGACCCGGCGACCTCGGTCAGGTGGCGCGCTGCTTTGCGTAGTCGACGTGCCCCTGCCAGTCGAGCATCACGCAGGCTTCATCGCCGACAACCACGGCGTCGTGGCCCGGCTGGATCACCATGTAGTCGCCCGGCCCAAACTCCATCTCCTCGCCGTCGTTCATGGTGACCTTCAGGCGCCCGGAGATGATGTAGCCGGTGTGCCCGGCTTGGCAGCTGTCGGTGTTGACCAGGGGCTTGACGTGCTTCGACCATTGCCAACCTGGTTCGAACACGGCGCGGCCCACCCCTCCGTTTGCGATATCAACGAGGTCCAGTTTTCCCTTCCCGTCCTGGAAGGGACGGGTTTCCTCGGGGTCGTCTACGTTCTTGCGGATCATGCCAGCCATTGGAAGCTCCTTTGCTCTGAAAAAATGTTGGTTCCCGGGCGTCAGATGCCCGGGGACTGGGGCCCGCTCCCTTGAGCGTGCGAGCGCACCGGTGTCGGCCCGTAGTTGAACCGATACGGCCCGGTTTACGCCCCGCGGCATTGTTCGTCAACGGGTGCATTTACGGGCAGAGTTAAAGTCCCAGCGGCCGGGAGGAAGGGCAGCCGTCACTCTGGCGGCGGTCGAGACGGTAGACCACATGAAGCGGGTCATCTACGGGGTTGTCGGGTGTCATGTTGCCGGCCGCGACCCGGTGGAATCCGCATTTTTCCAGTGTCCGCCAGGAGGCCCGGTTAACCGCCACTACCGGCACGATGATGGCGGAGGCGGCGGGTTCGGTGTTCCAGATGTGTTCGATGAATTCTGCGATCATGGCCGTTCCGAGCCCTCGGCCGGTGCGCTCCAACGGGCCGATGAGGTAATCGATGGTCAGGGCGGAGGCCGGTACGGTGAGCAAGGCCGCCAACTCCTGGGCGTAGTCCGGGTAATCGGACCAGAAGCAGCACTGGACCAGGCCTATCGGTTCTCCACAGGTCAGCGCCAGCCAGTCACGGCCGGGCTCCGTTCCATCCACGGCGGACCCGAAATCCCGCTCCACGGCCTCGTCAGTTGTCTCATGGTTCCACCAGCGGGCTACGTGGGGTTCGGCCAGCCACCGACGGATTAGGGGAAAATCGGGCCGGGCGAGCGGCCGGAAGGTGAATCTGATGCTCACGGGCCCAGCATACGGCCTGCCGAAAGGGCCGGACCGACGACGGCGGCGGGGCCGAGGCGTGCTGCCTCGGTCCCGCCGTCGTCGGCTTCCGGGATGCTTGGCCAGCTAGCCGATGCCCAGGATCTGTTGGATGGGGCCGATCCCGAAATAGATCACGAAGGCCGCCGAAACGCCCCACATCAGCGGGTGGACCTCGCGGGCACGGCCCTGGACGGCACGGATTATCACGTAGGCGATGAATCCGGCACCCAGGCCGTTGGCGATTGAGTAGGTGAACGGCATCAGGATGAAGGTCAGGAACGCGGGAATGGCGATCCCGTAGTCGGACCAGTCCACCTTGCGGACCTGCGAGGCCATCATGAACCCGACGATTACGAGTGCCGGCGCAACGGCCTCGAAGGGCACAATTCCCACCAGCGGCGCGAAGAACGCCGCCACCAGGAAGAGCCCTCCGGTGAACACGCTGGCCAGGCCGGTCCGGGCCCCTTCGGCGATGCCGGCGGCCGCCTCGACGAAGATTTCGTTGGCGGAGACGGAGCCGAAGCCGCCGGCCATCGAGGCAGCAGCGTCGACCAGCAGCACCCGGTTCGCGTTCTTCATGTTGCCGTTTTCATCCAGCAGGTCTGCCTCGCTGGCCAGCCCGGTCATGGTGCCCATCGCGTCGAAGAATACGCTGAGCAGGATCGTGAAGGTCAGCAGCAGGGCGGACATGATGCCCAGATGGGCGAAGGCCCCAAAAATATTGACCTTCCCGATCAGCGAGAGGTCCGGGGCCGAGAAAACCTGGGAGGGGATGACGGGCACCATCAGGGACCAGCCGGAGGGATCCTTGGCGCCGGACGCGGTGTGGGTCACCAGTTGCAGGCCCATGGCGAAGAGGGTGGAGGCCACGATGCCGATCAGGATCCCGCCCTTGATCTTGCGCACCACCAGGATGATGGTCAGGATCAGGCCGAAGATGAACACCAGCGTCGGCCAGCCCAGAAGCTTTCCGTCCTGACCGAGCTGCAGGGGCACCGTGGTGTGCGCGGCGTCCGGGATACGCCGGACGAATCCGGCATTCACCAGGCCGATGATGGCGATAAAGAGGCCGATGCCGACCACGATTGCGGTCTTCAGCCCCGCCGGAACCGCCTTCATCACGGCTTCCCGGAGTCCGGAAAGCACCAGGATGAACATGACGATGCCGGCGATCAGGACCAGACCCATGACCTCCGGCCAGGTCAGTCCCTTGGTGGTGGCGATGGTCGCGGAGACGAAGGCGGACACGCCCAGGCCGGCGGACAGTGCGAACGGATATTTGGCCCAGACTCCCATCACGATGGTGGTGACGCCGGCGACGACGGCGGTGACGGCCGCGACCTGCGGGATGCCCAGTGTGTGCCCGGATCCGTCCGGGCTGCTGAGGATCAGCGGGTTGAGGACGATGATGTAGCACATCGCAAAGAAGGTGGCCAGGCCGCCGCGGAATTCACGGAACATGCTTGAGCCGCGGGCGGTGATTTCGAAGTATCGGTCCAGGCCTGCGGTGAAGCCCCGCCCGGGTGCCGGCTGCCCGTTGGTGCCGGTGGTGCCTGGTTTGCGGGGCGTGCCGGTGGTCCGTTGGGCCTGGCGGGTTCTGGTGGGGATTGCCATTTCAGCGTCCTTTCGCTTCGGTGCGGTCGAACGCGTGCAGGGGCGAGAGGCACTTTGCTTGCTTGTTGAGGTTTTTCACGTTGAGACTCCCAGATCGGGCAGCAGTCTCTCACCATGCGGGGCGGGCCACGCTCTAGTGGATCGGCAGACCAGGCTGCTGCAACTGTGATTGATGTGCAGTTCCACCTGGTAGATAGCCACCCTTTTCGGGGCGCCCGCCTTTGGCTTGTGACGAGCGTAACAGCAGCGAATGATCTGCGCCATACTTTTTGGATAAGTATTTCCGGATTACGAAACTTTTTTCACGATCCGAAAATGAGCAGGATCTCGTGGCTCAGAGCCGGCGCGCCAGCGCACGGCCGACTGTGCGGCCGGTGAAAATGCAGCCGCCCAGGAAGCTGCCCTCGAGCGCGTTGTAGCCGTGGGCTCCGCCGCCGCCGAAGCCGGCGGCTTCGCCCGCGGCGTAGAGGCCGTCGATCAGCGAACCATCTTTCGCGAAGGCCTGCCCATCGAGGTCCGTCTGGATGCCGCCGAGCGTCTTGCGGGTGACGATATGCAGCCTGACGGCTATCAGGGGCCCGGCTGCCGGGTCGAGGATCCGGTGTGGCTTTGCGGTGCGGAACAGCCTGTCGCCCAGGAAGCGGCGGCTGTTGTGGATCCCGATGATCTGGGTGTCCTTGGAGTACCGGTTGGCTATTTCCGCGTCGCGCTGGACGACCTGCCGTTCGATCCGGTCGTAGTCCAGCGGGGCCTGCGGGGTGAGTCCGTTCATGCCCGCGACCAGCGCCCGGAGGTTGCCGGCGACGACGAAGTCGGCGCCGCGTTGCTTGAACGCTTCCACCGGAGGCTGGGCGCCGCGCCCGAGGCGGCTCTTGAGCAGGAGCCGGAAGTCCCGATTGGTGATGTCGGGGTTCTGTTCGGATCCGGAGAGGGCGAATTCCTTCTCGATCATCTTCTCCGTAAGAAGGAACCAGGAGTGGTCGTGCTGTTCGAGATCTGGGGTGGTGCGCAGCAGCTTGAGCGTCCCGAGCGTGTCGTACCCGGGCAGTCCGGGGGCGGGGAGGCGGCGGCCCCGGGCGTCGAACCACATCGGCGACGGGCCGGGGAGAATCCGGATCGCGTGATCGGGCCAGATCGGGTTCCAGTTCTGGATGCCTTCGGTGTAATGCCACATCCGGTCCCGGTTGACCAGGCGCACGCCCGCGTCGTCGGCGATGTCCAGCATGCGGCCGTCGACGTACTGGGGTACGCCGGTGATCATCGTCTTCGGCGGGGTGCCGAGGCGCTTCGGCCACCACTTGCGGACCTGGTCGTGGTTGCCGCCGATCCCGCCGGTGGCTAGCACCACCGCCTGCGCGTGCAGCTCAAACTCGCCGATCTTCTCCCTGTTCGAGGTGACACCGCGCATGGACGGATCGGGGGCGAGGACGCTTCCCCGCACGCCGGTGATGGTGTTGCCGTCGAAGGTGAGGCCTTCGACCCGGTGGCGGAAGTGGAACCGGACGTTGCCTTCCGCGGCCCCTGCCCTGGCCTTGTCCGCAAACGGTTCCGAGATGCCCGTGCCGGTCCCCCACGGTACATGGAAGCGGGGCACCGAGTTGCCATGGCCGCCCGCTGTGCCCTCGCCGCGCTCCGCCCAGCCGACAAGCGGGGTGAACTTCACGCCCTGCTCCTGCAGCCAGGAGCGCTTGTCCCCGGCTGCAAACTCGACATAGGCGCGGCCCCAGTGCCGGGCCCACTCGTCGTCGGGGTTGTGTCCCGAAAGCCGGTCCCATTGGGCCGATCCCTGCCAGTCCTGCCAAGCCAGCTCGAAGGAATCCTTGACCCCGAGGCGACGCTGCATGGGGGTGTCCACCATGAACATGCCGCCGAACGACCAGAACGCCTGGCCGCCCAGGTTCGCGGAGTTCTCCTGGTCAAGGATCGCAACGCGCTTACCCGCGCGGACCAGCTCGTTGCTGGCGACCAGGCCGGCCAGGCCGCCCCCGACGATGATCACATCTGCGTCCATCCCACGCCTCCTGGCTCGTGCACTGCCCGCGCACCGGGTCCGGACGGTCCACCGATGACGGTTCGCTACAAATCGTACTCAATGCACTGGGGGATCGGATCAGCGGGCAAATACCCATTCCTCACCGCTGCGGACCAGGCCGAATTCAAGGAAGCACCGGTCCTCGGCCGCCCGGAACAGGGCCTCGGCGCGTGCCACCGCCGCGGGACGGGGATCCGTGATGGTGCTGCGGGCCAGGAGGCGGCGGGCCTGTTCCAGATCCTCGTTCGTCACTGTGACGACGTGCCCGTTGGGATAGATGAGGAAGGTGCCGCCATTGGTATGGATCACGGGGCGTTCGGTCGGCTCGGCTTCGGACTGGTATTCCTGGGGATCGGTGGTTCGCACGCTCACGTAAACTCCATTGCTCGGGACCGGAGGGGTTGCCCAGGGCTGTCGATCTGTTGCTTCGAGGCCCGAGGCCAAACTCCAACAGGCTAAGGGCACGTTCTCCGAGTTTGCAGGAGGAAAGCTCGGGGTCCGCTGTGAGCCGCCTTTTTTAAAGGTTGCAGCTCGCGTAACTTTTCGGCCGCTGCCGGCGATTACTGCAAGGGAGGCCGGGACGCGGCGATTCCCCCCAATTAGTTCCGTCCCGGTCTCCCGCAGTGCCAGTGTTCTCCGCTGCCCCGACGCAACCCTGAAAAAACCACCCTCCGCCTCTTGCGCCTTACAGCTAATAGCCTTAGCCTTTTAGCTATGAACACTATCCAAGCCGCTGAAATCCGTTACCTTGACTGCGGCGCGGGCCGTCTGTCCTACACAGTGGAGGGGGAGGGGCCCTTGGTGGTGGCCGTCCCCGGGATGGGGGACCTGCGCTCCACCTACCGCGAGCTGGCCGGTCCCATCGTCAAGGCCGGATTCCGGCTGGCAGTCCTGGACCTGCGGGGCCACGGCAGCAGTAACACCACCTTCCGCACCCATGGGGACGCCGCGACAGGGCAGGACCTGCTGGCCCTCATCGCCAAGCTGGGAGGCCCCGCCGTCGTCGTCGGCAATTCCATGGGGGCCTCCGCGGCCGTCTGGGCCGCCGCCGAAAGCCCTGAGGCTGTTGCCGGACTGGTGCTGCTGGCGCCGCTGCTGCGCGAGGCGCCGCGCTCGCGGACCTCCGCGTGGCTGACACGGCAGCTCTACCGCGCCGCATTTGCCCGTCCCTGGGGTGCCGCGTTCTGGTCGCGCTACTACGCCTCGCTGAACCGGGGAAAGCGGGCGCCCTGGCTGGCCGGACACGTGGCGGACATCCGGCGCAACCTGCAGGAACCGGGCCGCCTGCGGTCCTTCCGCGAGCTGGCGGTCCAGCTGGATCACTCCCTCGTGGAGGCCAGGCTGGGGGAGGTCACGGCGCCGGCCACCATTTTTGTGGGCTCGGAGGATCCGGATTACAAGGACCCGGAAGCGGAGCTGGCCTGGTTCCTGGAGCAGCTGGACGCCACCGGGCAGCTGATCGAGGGGATCGGCCACTATCCGCAGGCGCAGCGCCCGGACCTTGTGGTGCCCGTAACCCTGGACTTCCTGGCCTCGCTGCAGGCCCCGGACGGCCCGCGCTGGGCCCGTCCCGCGGCGGGTGGGTCGGCACAGACCGGCCGGAGTAATCTCCGTGGCTAGGGGCCGGCTGAGCCGGGACGCGGTCACCGCTGCGGCGCTGGAGCTGGTGGACGACGGCGGCTACCTCGCCTTCAGCGGGCTGACGCTGGCGGCAGTCGCCGCGCGGACGGGGGTCGCCGTACCCAGCCTGTACAAACATGTCGGTTCGCTGGCGGACCTTCGCCGCAGTGTCGCTCTGGCGGCGGTTTCCGAGCTAACCGGACGCTGTTCGAAGGCGGCGGTGGGCCGCTCCGGGCCGGAGGCGCTGTTTGCGCTCGCCGCCGCCGTCAGGGCCTTCGCGCGGCAGCATCCGGGCAGGTACGCCGCGGCCCAGGTGGCAGCGGATCTTCAGGACCCGGCGGACGGCCCCCTGGCAGCGGCCGGAGCGGAGACTGTTGCCGTAATTTCAGGTGTGCTGCGCGGCTTCGGCCTTCCGCCGGAGCGGACGGTGGATGCGGTTCGCGCAGTCCGGGCCGCCGTGCACGGCTTTGTCCAGCTGGAGGTGTCCGGCGGATTCGGTATGCCGGACGACGTCGATAAGAGCTTCGAGGTGATGGTGGCCATGCTGGAGGCCGGCCTCAGGGAGCTGGCGCTGTAAGGTTCCGGCCCAGCCGACCACCGCTTAGGCGAGCTGGCCGACCCCGCCTGTGCCGTCGTCGGCCATTGCCTGCTCCATCTCGGCAAGGACCGTCCCGTAGCTGATGTTGCCGTTTGGCTGGCCGGTGGAAATGCTGGGCACCAGCCGGTGCGTCAGTAGGCTGGGGCATATTTCCGGCATGAGGAATTGCCGGAAGGGATAGTACTCACTCACTTGCTTGCACTCCGATATAGCTGAGACCGCGAAGGGCAGGCCCAGCGGTTCGGGCCCGTCCTCAACCCTACTGGATGTAGGACCTTGTTCCCGGCCGTCCCTTCGGTGCTCTGCCCAAGGACAAGAGGGGCCGGTTCGCCCTGCTGTGCCGGCCGCTACTGAACCGGCCGCTACTGAACCGTGACGTTGACGGATTGCCAGCCGGACGCCCCGTCGGGGATCGGATCGGCCCGCTGCTCAGTCTGCAGGCCGTCCTGGCCGTCGGTGGCCCGGCAGCGGAGGTAGTGGTCCCCGGGTTTGGCGTCCCATTGGAAGGACCACTGCCGCCAGGTGTCGGTGTTGGCCTCGGCGGCAAGCTCAGCTTCCTGCCAGGGCCCGTCGTCGACCTGGACCTCGACTTTGGTGATGCCCCGGTGCTGCGACCAGGCCGTACCGCCGATCCCGACCCTGCCCGCCTGGACTTTGGCAAAGGACTTGGGCACCTCGATGCGTGAGGCGGTCTTGATGGGACCCTTCGGCGCCCATCCGCGTTGCGTCCAATACGCCGTTTTGTCCTGGAAACGGGTGACTTCCAGATCCACTACCCATTTGGTGGCGGAGACGAAGCCGTACAGGCCGGGAACCACCATCCGCACCGGGTAGCCGTGCTCCAACGGCAGGGCCTGGCCGTTCATCCCGACGGCGAGCATCGCGTTCCGGCCATCCTGCAGCACGCTCAATGGGGTTGAAGCGCTGAAGCCGTCGACGCTGGTGGAGAGCACCATGTCCGCGCCGGCCTGCGGACGGGCCTGTTCCAGGACGTTCCGCAGCGGGTAGCCCAGCCACTTGGCGTTGCCGGCCAGATTCCCGCCGACAGGGTTGGAGACACAGGTCAGCGTCACGTAGTCCTCAACCAGGTCGGCGTCCAGCAGGTCCTGGAAGCTGAGCCGGACCTCCTTATCCACCATCCCGTGGACCCGCAGCTCCCAGTTCCGGGTGTCCACCTGCGGAACAGCCAGCGCGGTGTCGATCCTGTAGAAGTCCTTATTGGGGGTGACGAAGGGCGTGACCCCGGCCACCGGTGACTGGACGCCTTGCGGCAGCACGGGGGCCGGCCGTCCCGCCGGCGGCAGGGAGAGCGCCTCCCTGGTCTTCTGCGCCGTATTGCGCACCCCCGAGACCAGACGGCCTCCCGCCCCGGCTGCCACGGCGGCGACGGCGGTGATGCCGGCGACGGCGAGGAAGGACCGCCTGCCGTGTGACTCTAGCCGTCCGGCCCCCGGCTGGGTGCCGTTCCGGGCGCCGCTCCCGGTGCCGCTCCGGGGGAGGCGGTTAACAAGCGTGCGCAGGGCAATGATGCCGCAGACAGTGCCGGCCAGGGTAGGGATGATGTCCAGAGGCTGGGCTCCGGCGCGGCTGAGGACGGCGGCGGCGACGACGGCGCCCAGTGCCACCAGCAGGACCAGGCCAACGGGCCCGCGCCGGTATGCCAGATAGCCGGTCACCGCCGCCAGGACGGCTACGACGATGCCCATGGAAATGAACAGGGCCAGCTTGTCCGAGGTTCCGAAGGTGTCCACGGCCAAGTTCTTCAGCCAGACCGGAGTGAAGTCGATGAAGGTGGCTCCCAACGCGACCAGGGGAGTTGCGGCGGCGCGGAAGAAGCTGCCTGCCAGCTCGGCGATGCCGAGCACCAGGCCGGCTGCGAGGATGCCGCTTGCCGCGGCAGCCAGGGCCGGTGATTTCCAGAAACGCTGTGCTCTCATGGCAGGGATTCGACGCCGACGGCTCTGCGGACCGGTGCGGCCAGCCCGAAGAATAAATTTCCGGTTCCACCCATCCAGGTCCGGGCGGGGCACGAATGAAGGGTGTCAGGCACCACTGCCGGTGCCCGGCCGAGACGGTCCCCGGGGCCCTACCAGATTTCAGTACGGCCGCCGCCAAGGGCGGTCACCACTAGAGGAGAAGACAATGAACATGACCAAGCGCAACTCGATGGCAGCAGCGGGCATCGGCATCATGGCACTGGTGGGTCTGACCGCCTGCAGCGGGACCACGTCCGCCAGCAGCAGCGGCTCCGCTGCTGCCTCCTCGCCCATGGTTTCCTCGCCGATGGCGTCGTCCCCGATGGCGTCCTCCAGCAGTTCCGCCTCGATGGATCCGGCCGCAGATCTGGTGGGCCCGGGCTGTGCGGCCTACGCCCAGCAGGTGCCTACAGGTGCCGGATCCGTCTCTGGCATGGCCGCGGATCCGGTGGCCGTCGCCGCCTCCAACAACCCGCTGCTGACCACCCTAACGGCCGCCGTTTCCGGCAAGCTTAACCCGAAGGTCAACCTGGTGGACACCCTCAACGGAGGCCAGTTCACGGTCTTCGCTCCCGTGGACGACGCGTTCAAGAAGATTGATCCGGCCACCATCGATTCGCTCAAGACCGATGACGCGCTGCTGAAGAAGATCCTGACCTACCATGTGGTTCCCGGCCAGATCTCGCCGGACAAGATCGCCGGGATGCATGCCACCGTTGAAGGCGACTCGGTGAACGTCACCGGCAGCAAGGATGCCCTCAAGGTGGACGGCGCCAACGTGATCTGCGGCGGCGTGCACACGGCCAACGCCACGGTCTACCTCATCGATTCGGTGCTGATGCCGAAGTAAAGGTGGCCGCAGTAAAAGGTGGCGGCCGTCAGGACTGGTGGCCCCGACTGATCTCCTCCATCTTCGCGCCCACAAAGCGCAGGCTCTCCCAGCCGCGTGAGGCGGCGGCGGCCACCTGGGCCTCGACGGCGACGCCGGCCTGCATCAGCACGGCCACGAAAGTGGCGTCGACGATGTCGTGGCGCAGGTCGGCCAGCCAGCGAACCCTGATCTTGGGGTACTCGGGGATCCGCTCGTGCGTGGTGATCAGCTGGCCGCAGGCCACGGCAAGGGCGACGGCGGCCAGCCCGACGGCGACCAGCGCCATAAGCGGTGCGCCGGCGGCGACCAGGGCAATGGGCACGATGGCCAGGGCCAGGATCAGGAGTCCGCGCAGGACGGCGAGCTTCCCCGTCAACAGCGTCTTCCGGCGCCGGGCTTTGATGGCCGCGCGGCGCTCATCAAAGATCCGGCCGGCCTTGTCCCGCCAGGTCCTGGCGTCACCAAGCTCGGACTTGACCAGCGCCTCGGCCATGGCCAGTTCCTTGGGGTGTGCGGCCCGCAGTGCTTTGATCTGGGGGTCCCGGCTGTCCGACCATGGCTGGTGTAGCCGGTGGTCGATGGCCGCCGCCAGGGCTCGGCTGCCGAGTTTCACGGCCGTCCGTGGGATCCGGGCCGGGTCCGCCGGGACCATGACAGTCTGGGTCGGGGCGGGGAGCTCGGCGCGGATGCCGTAGAGCGGCGAACCGTCCGGCAGCAGGTACTTTTGTGTAAGGCTCATGGACGAACTTTCAAGCTTTAGGGGTCAGCCGGGCTGGTAACGGAAGGCGCACGGCACCTGTTCCTGGCATCAAAAGGCTCAAGGGGCGGGCTAAGCGCGTCTACTATCCTATTGTGACTGCTATTGTCCAGTTTCTCCAAAGGCGTGTCGCATTGTGGGCACTGTTGGTTGGGGACTACGTAGGAGATTTGGCAGCTCAGTGCCGGAGCAGCAGCTGCAGAACGTGGCCGGGAACACCTGAGATCGTCGCCAGGAGGGCCGCAAACGGGCACGCCAGCAGAGCCAAGGCCCAGCCTGCCTGGCGGCGCAGGGCCCGCTCGACCAGCAGGGGCACTGCTTCGAAGGCCTTCCACATGGCGATCGCGTCTTCATGCTCCAGCGGCCGATGACGCCAGGTCCCGGGCTGGATGGCGGCCTTCGCCACGCGGGCAACCATATCCGGGCCCAGCACCGGCGGACGGCTTCGCAGCCAACGCTCCAATTGCCCGTCTGTCAGCACGACGACCCCGGCGGGGGCCTCCTTGATGGTCAGCGATTTTGGGTTGACGACGACGATGAGCGGACGGACACCGACCGGCGCGTTGGCGGCACGGCCAAGCAGGCTCGAGGCGCGACCTGCCTCGTGAACAGCATTCGGGATATGCCGCTGTTTCTGCCCGGCGACCATGAACGTTCTGCCGGCCACCCACACCGTCTGCGAGGCATGGTTCTTGGTGTTGACGGTGAACACGCCGCCCGGACCGATGATGACGTGGTCGATGTCTGAGGAACCGTTGCCCACCGGGACAGAATGCAGGACCGTCCACTCCGGTCCCAGGGTTCCCAGCCGGCCCGCGACGGCAATTTCGCCCAGCGCCCCCTGATACCAGGGCCTGCTGTCCCTGCCCAACGGTGACGAGCCCAACAGGCGTCCCAAGAAGGTGCGTGGCGGATCCAGTCGGTGCGTGCTGAGAAGTTTCGCCATCACGGACTGGCCCGGTATGCGGTCGCTAAGGAGCTGTTGTGGCATGTGCGGTTTCCCCCTGTTATCCCGTAGTCCAGACCTGTTTCGGTCATGGTCCTAGGCGAACTATAAGTGCCGCAG
>DASYGM010000009.1:0-9145 GCA_035999715.1 Micrococcaceae bacterium
AACACAGTGCCGATCAACACCGTGCCGATCATTCCAGCGCCGATCAACACAGTTCCGATCAACACAGTTCCGATCACTACTTCAGCGCACAACCCGCCGGAGTCGAAAAGCGCCGGCCCCTTCGGGTGGCTCTGGACGGCGAAACCCGGACCCTGACCACCTCCGCCGGCATCTTCAGCCCGGATGCCGTGGATAAGGGCACCGCCATCTTGCTGGCCGACGCCCCGCAGCCCTCCCCCACCGGCAATCTCCTGGACATTGGCTGTGGCTGGGGTCCGGTCGCCCTGACCCTGGCGCTGCGCTCCCCCGCGGCCAGCGTCTACGCCGTCGACGTGAATGCCCGCTGCGTGTCGCTGACCAATGACAATGCCGCGGCGCTGGGCCTTGGCAACGTCAAGGCAAGCCGGCCGGAGGAAGTGGATGCGGCGCTGGAGTTCAGCACCATCTGGTCCAATCCACCCATCCGGGTGGGCAAGGAGCAGCTGCACGGGCTGCTGCTGCATTGGCTGCCGCGACTGGCTCCCGGCGGGACAGCCTACCTGGTGGTGCAGAAGAACCTGGGCGCCGACTCGCTGCAGCGCTGGCTGGATGCCCAGCTGCGCGAACGCTTCCCCGCAGCCGGCTTCAGGGTCAGCCGCGAGAGTACCGCGAAGTCGTTCCGGGTCCTGAAGGTCGCCCGGCAGGACTAGCGACAGCCTCAGGCTAAAACGCCGCGGGCCACGATGACCGCCGGACCGCTCAATTCCACATGTTCGCTGCCGTCCGCGGCGGTCACGAACCGCACGCCCACCTCGCCGCCGGGGACCAACACTTGCCAGGAGTCAGGCGCGCCGTTCCCGGCCCAGAACCTGGTTGCCGCCGCAGCGGCGCAGGCGCCGGTCCCGCAGGATTGTGTTTCCCCCACGCCGCGCTCGTGCACCCGCATGGTGATCTGTCCCACGCCTTCAACCACCAGCGGGTCCGCGGGCACGGCGAATTCCACGTTGGTCCCGTTCGTGGGGACAGGCTCGACGGCGGGTGCTTTCGTCAGGTCCGTGGCAGCCAGTTCCCCCTCGTGGGCCAGCGCGACGACGGTGTGCGGGTTGCCCATGCTGACCGACAGTGCGGGCCTGGCCACCTCCAGGCCGGCGGCTTCAACCAGCGAATCGGTGCCGCGCGTCCGGGCGGTCTCCGGATAGATAAACGTCCACGGCCCCATGTCCACCGCGTAGCCGTTGGGGGTGCGGAGCACCTTCTTCACCCCGCCCCGGGTGCCGATGGTCAGCGCTTCTCCCGGTGCCAGGCTGATGAGCCGCTGTGCGATCAGGAAGTGGACGAAGACGCGTACCCCGTTGCCGCACATTTCGGAGAGCGAACCGTCCGCGTTGCGGTAATCCATGAACCATTCGGCCGCCGGCTCGGCCTCCAGCAGCGTCCGCCCCTCGGGCAGCAGCCGGGACGGAACGGCACGAATCAGTCCATCGGCGCCAATTCCCCGGTGTCTGTCGCACAGCGCCGCCACGGCGGCTCCGGAGATCTCCCGGACCCCTTCGGGATCGGCCACCAGGACAAAGTCGTTCCCGGTGCCGTGGCCCTTGGAGAAAGCCAGCCCCTGGAGCGAAAGCAGGGCGTCCCCATCCCCCGCCTGATTCCCCGCGGGCGACGGCGGGGGTACGGACAGGGCAGCACTGGCGGCTTGGGAGTGGGTCGTCATTTTTTAAGCCTACGCCAGGGGGCGCGGGGAAGCCTGTGAGGCCGCCCTGATATGGCCGACCGCCGCGGCCAGCAGGTCCGGCCGCTGCCAGTCGAACCAGCCGATCCGCGGGTCGGCCCGGAACCAGGTCAGCTGCCGGCGCGCGAACTGGCGGGTGGCCACGATGGTTTCCTCGCTGGCGCGCCCCACCGTGGAAGCGCCGTCGAGCACCCGCAGGAACTGCTGGTATCCCAGCGCCCGTGAGGCGGTCCGGCCCTCGCGCAGGCCCAGCCGCGCCAGTCCCGCCACCTCCGCCACCAGCCCGGCCTCCACCATCCGGTGTACCCGCCGGGCCAGCCTGTCATGGAGCACCACGCGGTCAATGGAGAGCCCGATCTGCACCGCCGGCTGGAAATACTCGCGCTCGGGCATGAAGGAGCTGAAGGGACGGCCGGTCAGCTCGTAAACCTCCAGCGCCCGGACCAGGCGCCGGCCGTCGCCAATCCGGCCTGCAGAGACGGGGTCGACGGCGGTCAACCGCTGCTGCAGCGCTTCGAACCCTTCCACCACCAGCTCCGTCTCCAACCGCCGTCGGACGTCATCCCGGGTCCCCGGGAACTCCAGTACATCCAGGGCGGCGCGCACGTACAGCCCGGAGCCGCCGGCCAAGATGGGGACCTTGCCGCGTACGCGGATGTCCGCAAGGGCGGCACGGGCCAGCTGTTGGAAGTCCGCGACACTGGAGTCCTCACGAACGTCCAGGATGTCCAGCAGGTGGTGCGGAATGCCCTGCCGCTCGGCCACGGTCAGTTTCGCGGTGCCGATGTCCATGCCGCGGTAAAACTGCATGGAATCGGCGTTGACCACCTCGCCGTCCAGGGTTTGGGCCAGGGCTACGGCCAGGTCGGACTTTCCGGAGCCGGTAGGTCCGACGACGGCGACCACGGGTAACGCGGCGCCGGGGGCCAGTGTCACCGTCACTGCGCAGTCACTGCGCAGTCACTGCGCGCGGACCGGCAGCGACGGCATGCCCAGCGAAACGGACAAGCTGCCAGCCCCGTTTGCGGCGGATGCGGACGCCGGGGCAGCTGGAACACCGCAGGATTCGGCCTGCGAGCGGTCCCAGGCATCGCCGGCACGGGAGCGGCGCAGACTGTAGCCACTGGTTGTGCCATCGGCGGCGACTGGATCCGCCACCAGATGAAAGGCAGCGGCCTCCGTGACCGTGACTGTGACGAGGTCGCCGGGCCGGGGGCGCTCCGCACCCTCCGGCACACTGAAGTGGACCAGCCGTTGGTCCTGCGCACGGCCGGAAAGCCGGTGCGTTTCCGCGGACTTGCGGCCCGACTGGGCGGTCACCATCACCTCGACGCGACGGCCCACCTGCTTGGCGTTCTCCTGGGCGGCGATCCTGTCCTGCAGCGCGGTAAGCCGCTCGAAACGCTCCTGCACCACGGCCTTGGGCAACTGGTCCGGCAACTCGGCCGCGGGAGTGCCCGGCCGCTTGGAGTACTGGAAGGTGAATGCCGTGGCAAAGCGGGACTTCTCCACCACGTCCAGGGTGGCCTGGAAGTCCTCCTCGGTCTCGCCCGGGAAGCCGACAATGATGTCCGTGGAGATGGCCGCGTGCGGCATCCGTGCACGCACCTTGTCCAGGATGCCCAGGAACTTGCCGGACCGGTACGACCGGCGCATATCCTTGAGCACCTTGTCCGAGCCGGACTGCAGCGGCATGTGCAGCTGCGGCATAACATTTGGGGTCTCCGCCATCGCGTCGATGACATCGTCGGTGAAGGCGGCCGGATGAGGACTGGTGAAGCGCACGCGCTCCAGCCCCTCGATGCCGCCACAGGCGCGCAGCAGCTTGCCGAAGGCCTGCCGGTCGCCGAATTCCACCCCGTAGGAGTTCACATTCTGTCCCAGCAGCGTGACCTCGATGGCGCCGTCGTCGACCAGCGCCTGGATCTCCGCCAGGATTTCCCCGGGCCGGCGGTCGCGCTCCTTGCCGCGCAGGGAAGGGACAATGCAGAACGTGCAGGTGTTGTTGCAGCCCACCGAGATACTGACCCAGCCGGAATAGACCGAGTCCCGTTTGGTGGGCAGGGTGGAAGGGAAGACCTCCAGGGATTCGAGGATCTCCAGCTGCGCCTCGCTGTTGTGCCGGGCACGCTCCAGCAGCGCCGGCAACGAACCGACGTTGTGGGTGCCGAAGACCACGTCCACCCACGGCGCCTTCTTCAGGATGGTGTCCCGGTCCTTCTGCGCCAGGCAGCCTCCCACCGCAATCTGCATGCCGGGGTTGGCTTCCTTGATCGGGGCCAGCATGCCCAGGTTGCCGTAGAGCTTGTTGTCCGCATTCTCCCGGACCGCGCAGGTGTTAAACACGACGACGTCGGCGGGAGCGCCGGGAGCGCCGGGCTGTCCCTTCGGGGCCTCCACCATGCCGGCGCTTTCCAGCAGGCCGGCCATCCGCTCGGAATCGTGGACGTTCATCTGGCAGCCGAAGGTGCGCACCTGGTAGGTGCGGGGTCCACGGACTTCGGGGACTGCAGCCGGTGCCGGATCTGTGCTGGTGGCGGAGGTTTCAACGCCGGAAATGGTCAAGCTCACCCATCAAGTTTAGGACCTGCTCGCCGAGGCACCGAAACCACGGCGGGTCGCGGCCGCCGCCGGTGGGGCGCACTCAGTACCAGTTGTTGGAGACCTCATGGGCCCAGGCGCCGCAGGGCGAGCCGTAGCGGTCCCGGATATAGCCGAAGCCCCACTCGATCTGGGTGCGGTAGTTGGTCAGCCAATCGCTGCCGGCGCTGGAGTATTTGCCCGGCAGCAAGGCCTGGGCGATGCCGTAGGCGCCGCTGGAGGGATTGGTGGCGTTGGTCTGCCAGCTGGATTCCTGGTTCCACAGCTGCACCAGGCACTGGAACTGGTCCTGACCCCAGCCATAGGCACCCAGACGGCCGGACGCATACGCCTGCGCACCCCCGGGGTTGTTGACTTCACTGCCGGGAATGCTGGGCAGCAGGACATTGACCGGTATATATCCGCTGCCCTGGCTGACGGTGCCACCGCCACCTGAACCTTGCGCTGCCGCCTGTGCCGCCGCTGCAGCCGCCTGCTGGGCGCGTTCGGCCGCAGCCCGGCGCTTCGCTTCCTGCGCGGCCTGGTAGGCGGCCAGTGCGGCCTGGCCCTGCCGGTACTGGTCCTCCACAGCTACGGTGGTCCCTTTCAGCGAGGCCAGTTGCGCGGTCAGGACCTGGTCCTGCTGCTTCTGCTGGCTGATCTGGGCGTCCATCGCTTTCTGCGCCGCCTGCGCCGCATCCAGTTTTGTCTTGGCGTCGCCGGCCAGCCGTTCGCGTTCGGCCTTCGCCGCCTGCTGCTGGTCCGTGAGTGCCTGGGCCACACCTTGGGCCGCCTTGGAGTTGGCGTACAGGTTTGTTGCCTTCTGCGTTACCATCCGCATCACGTCGAGCCGCTGCAGGCTGTCCTTGGAGGAGATGGCGTCCAGCGCCACAAAGACGCCCAGGTTAGCCCCACCCGCCTTATAGGTCTGCGCGGCCAGGGCACCGGCTTCCTTCTTGTACTGGGTTACCTGCGCGTTCGCCCGCTCGGTCTGCGCCGTCAGCACGTCCACCTTGGCGCTGGCCGCATCCAGGGCAGCCTTGGCGACGGCGTAGTCGGCGGCGGACCTCACGGCGGCATTGCCCAGTTCTTCTGCCTGGGACTGCAGCCCGTCCAGCAAGGTGGTGATCTTGGCGACCTCATCGGCTTTGCTGGCCTCGTTTGTCTTGGCGTTCTGCACGTCCTGCCAGGACGGAAAGCCGCTGGGCGGTGCGTCGTCGTCCGCCAGCGCCGGCGCCGCCAACGAGCCCGAGAGCACCATGGCGGCCGCGAGAACCCCCGAGGCGAGGGCGAGCCTGAATTTCAACCTGAGCCTGAACATATGCGGCCCAGCATAGCCGCCCGCGGGCAATATCCCACGGAAGACATCGCCGAAACCCGGCAGATCCCAGCCGGTTCACAGCTGGCTGGTGGCAGCTGGCCGTCCACGCAGCCCTTCAGCTGTCCGTACCGGCGAGGTACCGGTCAATCTCCTGGTCCACCAGCCGGAAGGCCATGCCCGGCGGATATCCCTTGCGGGCCAGCATCGCCACCAGGCGGCGCACCTGTTTGTCCCGTTCCGGCCGATCATCCAGGCCCATGCCCGGCCGCAGTTTCCGCCGGACCAGGGCTGCGGCCGACTCCTGCTCGTCCTGGTCCGTCAGCTGGTCCAGGGCTTCCTCCGCGGTGTCCCCGGCGATCCCCTTGTCCGCGAGTTCGCGCCGGAGCGCCCCGCGGGCCAGGGACCGGGTCTGTGCCCGGCTCCTGACCCACATCTGCGCAAATCCCACATCGTCAACCAGCTGGACCTCCTCAAACCGGTCCAGCACCGCCTCGGCCACATCCTCCGGGACATGCCGCTCGGCCAGCTTCCGTGCCAGCTGCTGCCGGCTCTTCGGTGAGCTGGTCAGCTGCCGCAGCACGATGGCCCGGGCGACAGCTGCCGGATCCGCGTCCGGGTCAAGCTCCGGAGCCGGCTTCCCCCTGGCCATCGGCTAAACCGCCTGACCCAACGTCCCGCCCAAAACTGTCCCGCTCAGAACCCGTCCACTGCCTTCAGTTTTGGCGACGCCTCTTCGGCTGCCGCCGGCTTTACCCCCACGCCCAGCTTTTCTTTGATGAGGCGTTCCAGTTCTTCTGCCAGTTCGGGGTTATCGCGCAGGAACCGGCGGGAGTTTTCCATGCCCTGGCCCAGCTGGTCGCCGTCGTAGGTGAACCAGGACCCTGACTTCTTGATGATCCCGTGCTCCACACCCATGTCGATGATTCCGCCCTCGCGCGAAATTCCCTGTCCATAGATGATGTCGAACTCGGCAATCTTGAAGGGCGGGGCCATCTTGTTCTTGACGATCTTGGCCTTGGTGCGGTTACCCACCGAGTCCGCGCCTTCCTTCAGCGTCTGGATCCGGCGCACGTCGATGCGCACGGAAGCATAGAACTTCAGCGCCTTACCACCGGTGGTGGTCTCCGGACTGCCAAAGAAGACGCCGATCTTTTCACGCAGCTGGTTGATGAAGATGGCGGTGGTCTTGGTCTGGTTCAGCCGGCCGGTGATCTTGCGCAGCGCCTGGCTCATCAGCCGGGCCTGCAGACCCACGTGGCTGTCGCCCATTTCGCCTTCGATTTCCGCGCGCGGGACCAGTGCCGCCACGGAGTCGATGACGACGACGTCCAGGGATCCGGAGCCGATCAGCATGTCCATGATTTCAAGCGCCTGCTCACCGGTATCCGGCTGCGATACCAGCAGGGCATCCACATCCACGCCGAGTTTGGCAGCGTAGTCCGGGTCCAGCGCATGCTCGGCGTCGATGAAGGCGGCGATGCCGCCATTGCGCTGGGCGTTGGCGACAGCATGGAGCGCTACGGTCGTCTTACCGGAGGATTCCGGACCGTAGATCTCCACGATGCGGCCCCGGGGAAGTCCTCCGATGCCGAGGGCAACGTCCAGCGCGATCGACCCGGTGGGAATGGTCTCGATCGGAGCCCGGACGTCATCGCCGAGCCGCATGATGGAACCCTTGCCAAACTGCTTGTCGATCTGGGCCAGTGCTGCTTCCAGCGCTTTTTCACGGTCTGCGGGAGCGGCCATGTTTCACCTTGTTCTTTCTAGTGCCATTACTGGCTGACTGTCTGTAATTGGCGGTCCAAAACCACAGGTCCAAAAGCCACACTCTGGATCCGGCCTGCTGTTCCTGCACCTCTTGTCCACGACGCTAGCCGGGGGGTCTGACAAAATCAGCAGCCGGGCGCCGAATGTGGAGAACTTCGCCGAAAGCCTGGGTTATTTTTGCCTCTCACAGAAGCCTATCCCTACCCGAACAGATATTCGAAGATGGTCCCCGGCGTGTCACTGGGGCGGCTTGACGTCCTTGCCCAGGCGCCGCTCCGGGGGTACATCCTGAAGTTCGCAGACAGCCAGCCAGACGGATTTGGGTCCGACCCCGGCCTCCAAGGCTTCGAGGGCGGTACGCCCGCCGACGGCGCCCAGAACCAGGTCGCGGGCCAGGACGCGCGAATACGCGGGCCCAAACTCGTCGTCCATCAGTCGCCAGAAGTCACTCACACGCACCTGAAGATCCTCTCATGGACGCCTGACCCTACAATTAAGCCATGACAACATCTGCTGCCGGACGACGCGACCCTGCGCCCTTGGACGTTTCCACGGCTGCGGATCCGGATGAGGCCGCCATTGAGGCGGTGGAACTCCAGCTCAGCCTGCTCTGGCGCCGCGCACGGTCCATGTCGCACCACCTTTCCCGCAGCGTCCACCCGGAAATGGAGCCTTCCGCTTACGGCCTGCTGACGATTCTCGCCCAGGAAGGGGCCATGCGGCTGACCGACCTCGCTGCCAGCGTCGGCGTCGGCAAGCCCTCGGTCAGCCGGCAGATCGGTTTCCTTGAATCGATCGGACTGGTCCGCAAGGAGGCTGACCCTTCCGATGGACGCGCCCAGGCCATTCTCCTCACGGACAAGGGCGCCGCCCAGATCCACACTGTCCAGGCCGCCCGCAAGGAAGATTTCCACACCCGGCTCGCTGCGTGGTCCGAGACGGAACTGCGGCAACTGGCCACCTTGATGGCCAAGCTGAACACAGACTACGACAAGGACTTCGCCCGGGAAGCCAAGGACCACCACCGGGCCGAAGGCTAACCCGGGAGTTTCATGGGAGTGGTGGTCTGAGGGCGTGTTAAACGGCGAAAGGTGCTTCTGAGCTGGGAAAATAGTGTTATCGACGCACTGTTGTCACCGGCTGAAAGAAGCACCTTTCTGATGTCCCAGATTAGCCCAATTTTCCCTCCTGTTCGTGTTGCCCCGACGGGCCAGTCGTTGGTTTCCCACGCGGGCCTGAATGTGGTGACGTCCTTCGTGGATGCCCTCGGTTTCCGCAGCGTGTGTGAGGACCGGCTGGGTCAGTTCGTCCCGGCCGGGGCCAGGCACCGGCCGGCCGGGATTCTGGGCCCGCTGGCGGTGATGCTCGCCGGGGGCGGGGAGCATGTTTCGGACCTGGATATCCTGCGCGCCGGTGCCGGCGTGTTTGGGAAGGTTCCCTCGAATGCGACGGTCTCGCGGTTCTTCGAACGAACCGTGGCCAATCCTGACCTCTTCACCTACGGCTTCGCCACGTTGACCCGCGAGCTTCGCTCCAGGGTGTGGGACGCGGCCGGGGACCGGAATCCGGCCCTGACAGCGACCGCCGTGGATCCGCTCATCATCGATCTTGATGCCACGCTCGTGAGCGCCCACAGTGACAAGGAACAGGCCGTGGGCACGTATAAGGGCGGGTACGGGTTCGCGCCCTTCATCGCCAGTGTTGACTACGGTGCCGGCACGCAGGGGAGATCCTCTCAGCGATCATGCGCCCGGGCAACGCGGGGG
>DASYGM010000013.1:0-14569 GCA_035999715.1 Micrococcaceae bacterium
TTTCCCGTTGCGGCGGTAGCTGACCCCGGTGGCACGAGTGCCGTTGAAGTTGATCCGGGTGGTCAGGGCGCGGGTCAGCACGTCCAGGTTGGGCCGGTTCCGGTGTGGCCGCAGGTAAGCCCGGGATGCGGAGAGCCTCTGGCCCCGGTGCACATTGCGGTCAAAGGGGGCAAAACCCTCCTGGCGGTATCCGTTGACGTCATCCGTCAGCGGATAACCGGCCTCCTGCGCGGCGGCGAAGAAGGAGCGGAACAGCGGATTCGTCGCCGGCCCCCGTTCCAGCACCAATGGGCCGTCGTGGCCGCGGAGCTCATCGTCCGGGTCGGCGGCCAGGCAGTTTTCCATTCGGTTGAAATAGGGCAGGCAGTGGGAAAAGTTCCAGTTCTGCATGCCTGCGTCGGCACCCCATCGCTCGTAGTCCAACGGGTTTCCGCGCTGGAAGATCATCCCGTTGATGGAGCTGGATCCGCCCAGCACCTTCCCGCGGGCATGAGCGACGCGGCGGCCCCCCATGTGCGGCTCGGGGTCCGACTGGTAGCGCCAGTCATAGAACGGGTTACCGCTGGGGAACGTCAGCGCCGCGGGCATCTGGATGAACAGATCCCAGGGGTAGTCGCTGCGGCCCGCCTCCAGGACCAGCACGCTGCGGGAGCCGTCCGCGCTGAGCCGGTCCGCCAGTACGGATCCGGCGCTGCCGCCGCCAACAACGACGTAGTCGTAGGTTTTGTCTGTCATGGTGCCGTTCTCCTTGAACCGTGCCGGGGCATCGATGGCGGACTTGTCCAGGGCCTCATCCGCGCAGCCGTTCCATGCCCGGATCCACCAGCGGTTCAGCCGCCACGGTGGCCGCGATCCGGCGGCCGAAGTATTCAATCTCCACCGGGTCGCCGACCGCTGTCGCCGCCGGTAGCCAGGCGTAGGCGATCGGCTTGCCTACCGTGTAACCATAGGCCGCGCTCGTCACATAACCCGCCGGCTCGGCGTCCAGGTAGACCGGTTCCTTGCCCAACACCACCGACCTGCCGTCGTCGACCGTCAGGCAACGGAGCTCCCGCGCCGCCGGCTGCTCGCGCCGCAACCGCAGGCCATCAGCGCCCACAAAGCCGACCTGCTTGCCGGCTCCGTCCTCACCGGTCTTGGCCTTGCTCACCGAAAAGCCCAGGCCGGCCTGGTAGGGATCGTGCTCCGGGGTCACATCGGTGCCCCAGAGCCGATAGCCCTTCTCCAGCCGCAGGCTGTTGAAGGCGCCACGGCCCGCGGCGATAATGCCGTGCTCCTGCCCGGCCTCGAAGAGCAGGTCCCAGAGCCGCAGCCCGTTCTCCGCCGTCGTATAGAGCTCCCAGCCCAGCTCGCCCACATAGGACAGGCGCATGGCCGTGACCGGGATCCCGCCGATGCGTACCTGCTGGGTGCGGAAGTAGCGCAACGCGTCATTGCCGAAGTCATCCTGGCTGACCTTTGCCATCACCTCGCGCGCCAGCGGCCCCCACAGCCCGATGCAGCAGGTGGAGCCGGTGATGTCGCGCACCTGCACCCATGCCGCCACATCGGCTGTTGTCTGCCGGCGTGCCTCCACCGTGAAATAGTCAAGATCGATATTGCCGTTCACCCCGACCTGGAAGGTGTGTTCGTCCAGCCGGGCAATCGTGATATCGCTGCGCACGCCGCCGTCACCTGCCAGCAGCAGGCAATAGGTCACCGCCCCGGGCTTCTTGGCGATCTGCCCGGTGCTGAGCCGCTGCAGCAGTTCCAGCGCACCGGGACCGGAGACTTCCAGCCGTTTGAGCGGCGTCATGTCATAAAGGGCGACGGCGGTGCGCGTCTTCCAGGCTTCCGCGGCGGAAATGGGGGAGGAGAAGCGGGCCGCCCAGGCCTCGCGTTGCGGCGGCTGCCATTCCGCCGGCAGCTCGTCGAGCAGGCCGGCGTTGGCTTCGAACCAGTGCGGGCGCTCCCAACCAGCGGACTCCAGGAAGAATGCGCCCAGTTCCTTTTGCCGGACGTGGAACGGGCTCACCCGCAGGTCCCGGGGCGAGACACGGGGCTGCAACGGGTGCAGGATGTCGTAGATCTCCACGAAATTCTGCTGCGAGGTTTCACTGACGTAGCTGTCCGCCGTCTGCACCTGCTCGAACCGGGAAACCTCGCACTCATGCAGTGGCGTCCGGGACTGGCCCTCGACCAGCAGTTCCGCCACCGCCCGGGCTACACCGGCCGAGTGGGTGACCCACACGGCCTCGGCCACGTAGAACCCTTCAACGTCCGGGGATTCGCCCACCAGGGGGTCGCCGTCCGGAGTGAAGGAGAAGATACCGTTGAAGCCGTCCCCGATCTGCGCGGCCCGCAGCGCGGGAAGCAGTTCCCGGCTGTCTTCCCATGAGGGCAGGAAATCCGCCTCCGTGAAGTCCAGCCGGGAGGGCATCTTGTGTTCGGACATCTGGCTGGCATCCACCCGCGGCAGTTGTGCCATGTCCACCGGCATTGGCCGGTGCGCATAGGAGCCGATGCCAAGCCGGTCGCCGTGTTCGCGGTAGTAGAGGTCCCTGTCCTGGTGGCGCAGGATCGGCATGCCGGCGCCGTTGGGCATTTCGTTGCGTCCGGCCAGTTCCGGCAGCGCCGTCGTCGTGACGTACTGGTGGGCCAGCGGCAGCAGCGGCACGGCCATACCCACCATCGCTCCGATCTGCGGACCCCAGAAGCCGGCGCAGGAGACCACGATGTCCGCCGGCACCACGCCGTCCGGGGTGCGGACGCCGGTGACCTTGCCGCCACTGTGTTCGATGCCCGTGACCGGGGTGGAGCCGATGAACGTTGCGCCCGCCTCCGAGGCCCGCTCGATCAGCAATTGCACGGCCCGCGCTGCCAGCGCCAGGCCGTCGGAGGGGACGTAGAGCCCGCCCAGGACCATGCTCCGGTTGATCAGCGGATGGTGCTTTTCGCATTCGTCCGGATCGATGATCCTGGCCTCGATGCCCCAGGAGGTGGCATAGCCGTGCTTGCGGTGCAGCTCCCCCAGCCGCTCCGGAGTGGTCGCCAGCTCCAACCCGCCCACCTGGTTGAAGCAGGAGGTCCCGCCGGCGTTGAGCGAGAGCAGCTTCTCCACCGTGTAGCCGGCGAAAGAGCTCATGGTCTTGGACGCATTGGTCTGGAACACCAGGCCGGGGGCATGGGAGGTGGAACCGCCCGCCAGCTGCAGCGGACCCTGCTCGATGACGGTGATGTTGGTCCAGCCGCGGCTTAGCAGCTCGTCGGCCAGGTTCGCGCCGACTATGCCGGCGCCGATGATGACAACTCGGGGTGATGGACTCATGCTGATGGTCTCCAGGGGCTCGGGTGCGGGGTGGGGCCGTGCATTGGGGATGTGGGACGGGGGAACCGGGCCTCCGGTCAGCGGAAGACCACCGTACGGGAGCCGTTGAGCAGCGCGCGGTGCTCCGCGTGCCAGGACACGGCCCGGGAAAGAGCAAGGGCTTCGGCATCCCGGCCGACCGACGCCATGGCCGTTGGATCCAGGCAATGGTCCACGCGGATCACCTCCTGTTCGATGATGGGACCCTCGTCGAGGTCGGCGGTGACATAGTGGGCGGTGGCGCCCACTAGTTTCACCCCGCGTTCATAGGCCTGGTGATAGGGTCTGGCGCCCTTGAACCCGGGCAGGAAAGAGTGGTGGATGTTGATCGCACGGCCCTGCAGTGCCCGGCAGAGGTCGTCGGAGAGCACCTGCATGTACCGCGCCAGGACCACCAGGTCCGCTTCATAGGCGCCCACTGTCTCCAGAAGCAGGCGCTCGGCTTCGTGCTTGGTCTGCGCTGTCACCGGTATGTGGATGAACGGCAGGCCGGCACCTTCGGCCATCGCGCGCAGATCCTCGTGGTTGGAAACGACCGCAACGAGGTCCGCACTCAGGTTCCCCGAGCGCCAGCGGTAGATCAGGTCATTGAGGCAGTGGCCGAATTTGGAGGCCATGACCAGCACCCGCGCCCGAGCGCCGTCGGTGATTTGGAAGCTCATGCCAAAGTGTTCGGCTACGGGGCCGAAGCTGCGGGTCAGCTCCGCGGCCGAGCGGGCCCCCGCGCCGGTGTCCAGGTGGTCCGGGCGGAAGGCCGTGCGCAGGAAGAGGGTGCCGGAGACGTGGTCGTCCACCTGCTGGTGTTCCAGGATGTCGAAGCCGCCTTCGTCCAGGAAACTGGTTATCGCATGGACAATTCCGGGCCGTTCCGGGCAACTGAGGGTCAGCACGTAAGGGCCGCCGTCGGCCGCCGGATCCGTTGTCATCGGCCCGATGCCGGGGCTGGCTGCCGGGGATGCCCGGACGAGGGTTGGTTGGTTCACCGGTTACCACCTCACTAATGGTCGACTGGATGGGAATCGGAAGGAGTTGCTGCTCGCCTCAGCCGTGGCCGTGGACGGTCACTCCGGGAGGCAGGTTAGGCACTTCTGCGGACTCGGACACCATGATGTCCCCGTCCACCACGGTCACGTCGTGGACCCGGACCGGCAGCTTGGCCGGCGGTGCATCCACCGAACCCGTGCGCAGATTGAACCGGGAAGCATGCAGCGGGCACTCGACCTCGCAGCCTTCCACCCAGCCGTCGGCAAGCGAGGCATCCTGGTGCGTGCAGGTGTCGTCGATGGCAAACAGTTCGCCGTCTTCGGTATGGAAGACAGCGATAGGAGGTGAGGTATTGAGCCGGAGCGAGTCTCCGGGGGCCAGCGAGCTGAGTGGACATGCCTTATGCATCCGGGCCTCTTTCCGTACCGGATCCCGAAGGGCCGTTGGGCCGCCGTCGGCATCCTCGTTTCGCTATGAACAACTCTGTTCGTATTACGCAACATCGTGATGCAGATCACGGACGTTGTCAAGGGCTGTAATGCGTTGGAACTTTTCCTTGACAAGTTCTCCCGAAGGCTTCACGCTGTTTCACATGGCGCAGTCAGTTGCGCTTTACGCAATTCAAACCATCGCGGTAGAAGTGAGGTGGCGACCATGCAGACTGTGGTCATTGTAGGAGCTTCACTGGCCGGACTTTCGTCGGCGCGCGCATTGAGGTCCCAAGGTTACGCCGGCGCGCTGGTCGTCGTCGGCGACGAGTCCGAGAGGCCCTATGACAGGCCTCCGCTGTCCAAGGATTTCCTGTCCGGAAAAATGAGTCCTGCGGACCTCTCGCTGGAAGCAGACCAGGAGGACCTGGGCATCCAATGGCGGCTGGGTGCCGCGGCGACGGGCCTGGACGTCCACGAACGTATCGTTACCCTGGGCGACGGCAGCCGGCTGCCTTTTGACGGTGCCGTCCTGGCCACCGGCTCCCGTGCCCGCACCCTTCCGGGGACGGCAGGAATACCCAACGTCCACACGCTGCGCACACTGGAGGATGCACGTCGGCTTCGCGAACAGTTGAGGGCAGGTGGAAGGTTGGTGGTGGTGGGAGCGGGATTTGTCGGTGCCGAAGTTGCCTCCACCGCCCGCTCGCTGGGCATGGACGTGACGGTCATCGGCGCCGATGAAGTGCCGCTCGCCGGCCCGCTCGGCGCACCGATGGGTGCTCTCGTTGGCGGCCTGCACCGCGCACACGGTGTTCGGCTGCTCTGCGGGACCCGGGTGGAGTCCTTAGTGGTCGACGACGACGGCACAGGTGGCGGCGCAGCCGCCACGGCCGTCCGCTTGGCGGACGGGCGCGAGGTGCCAGCCGACGTCGTCGTCGTCGGTATTGGCGGCCTGGCCAATACATCCTGGCTGCGTGAATCGGGGCTGGACCTGGTAGACGGCGTCCGCTGTGATGCGGCCGGGCGGACCGGCGTCCCGGGCATCGTGGCCGTGGGGGACTGCGCAGCCTGGTTCGACGAGCGCTTGGCTGCGCACGTTCGGCTGGAGCACTGGACCGGGGCACTGGAACGGCCAGCCGTTGCCGTGGCAGCGCTGTTGGAGGACATAACCGACCAAGACGGAAGCCAGGCCGTGGCTGAGGCGGCTTTCGATCCCCGCTCGGGCCGACTAGCCGTTCCCTACTTCTGGTCCGATCAGTATGGAGTGCGGCTCCAGTTTGCCGGCACGGCGGGACTGGCCGACCGGGTGGAGATCGAGGCCGGCGACCCCGCGGCATTCAGTTTCCTGGCCGTTTATTACCGGGGAGGGGAAGCGGTCGGCGTGCTGGGCCTGGACCAGCCGCGGCTGTTCACCCGGTGGCGCAAGGCCTTGGAAAAGGCGGTACCCTCGGCCGCCCGATCACGTGCTGCGGTCCCCACGCTGGCCGTTTCCTGAGCATTTTTCGTTGTTGTCCCATTGATCGAAAGTCCCTTCACCGCCGTTGCTGAGGAGCAAAGAATGACCGCAGAAGTAATCTCGCCGAGCCTCATCCCCACCCTGCCGGGCAATGCCTACGTGGACGAACAGATTTTCCGCGCCGAGCAGGAGCAGATCTTTGAAAAGATGTGGTTCTGTTCGGTGCTATCCGCAGACCTGGCCAAGCCGGGGGCCTTCCGGACCGTGCAGGTGGGACGCGAAAGCATCATCATCAACCGCACCCGCAAGGGCGAAGTGCGCGCCTTCTACAACATCTGCCGCCACCGCGGGGTGAAGCTGTGCATGGAGGAATCGGGCGAAGCAAACCGGGCCTTCCAGTGCCCCTACCACGCCTGGACCTATGACCTGGAGGGCAAGCTGATCGCCGCCCCCAACCTGACCAAGATGCCTGACATCGACCGGCAGGAATACGGACTGGTGAAGGTGGCCGTCCGTGAATACATGGGTTACATCTGGGTCTGCCTCGCCGAGGAGCCGCCGTCATTCGAGGAGGACGTGATGGGCGCCATCGAGGAGCGGCTGGGCGACCTGCGGGCCATTGACGGCTACGACATTGCCAATCTCAGCCTGGGCCGGCGGATCCGATATGACGTCAAGGCCAACTGGAAGCTCATCATTGAAAACTTCATGGAGTGTTACCACTGCGCCACCATCCACCCAGAGCTCACCGAAGTGCTGCCGGAGTTCGCCGACGGGCTCGCCGCCCAGTACTTTGTGGGGCACGGTGCCGAGTTCGGGGCGGACATCCAGGGCTTCACGGTGGACGGGACCGAGGGCGTGGACAGGATCCCCGGCATCGGGGAGGACCAGGACCGCCGCTACTACGCCATCACGATCAAGCCCACGGTGTTCGTGAATCTAGTGCCGGACCATGTCATTATCCACCGGATGTTCCCGCTGGCCTCAGACCGCACGGTGGTGGAATGCGACTGGCTTTACGTGCCCAGCGTGGTGGAGAGCGGCAAGGACCTCACCGCTTCGGTGGAGCTGTTCGACCGGGTCAACCGGCAGGACTTCGATGCCTGTGAACGCTGCCAGCCAGCCATGGGCTCGCGGATATACGCCAAGGGCGGAGTGCTGGTGCCCAGCGAGCACCACATCGCCCCATTCCATGAATGGGTCACCGGCCGGCTGGCCGGCACCATCGGGGCCTAGTCCGGCTCCCGCACCCCGTGTGGCGGTGCGGAATATCCCATCCGTTCGCTGATCAAGTGCCCGGCATGCTTCAGTTCCTGGAGCAGGCCGGGCATTTTGTCGGGATCGAAGCGGAAGGCGGGTCCGGAAATGCTCACCGCCGCGATCACCACTCCGCGATGGTCGCGCACCGGCACCGCGACGGCATTCATCCCGATTTCCAGCTCCTCGTAGGTGCTGGCGTACCCGGCCTGCACGGCGGCGGCCAGCTGTTTTTCCAGCGTGCGCCGGGAGGTGACAGTGTTGGCGTTGAAGGCAGGCAGCCCGGATTCCTTCAGGATGCGGTCCCGCGCGGCTTCGTCGAGGTAGGCCAGCAGGACCTTGCCACTGGAGGTGGCATGCAGGGGCGTGAGGCTACCGATCCAGTCGTAGGTGGCCAGGCTGGAGGACCCCATGGCCTGATCCACATTCACAGCAAAAGTGGACCGCAGCACGGCCAGGTTTACCGTCTCCTGGAACTTGTGCGCCAGGGCGCTTAGGAACGGCCGGGCCTCGTAGGCAACACTGAGCCTGCCCGGGATGGAACTGGCCAGCCGCAGGATCTCGAAACCGAGCTGGTACTTGCCGCGCTCGTGGTTCTGCTGTGCCATCTCCCGGGCATCGAGGGCGCTGAGCAGCCGCGAGGCGGTGGATTTATGCACGCCCATTTCCTCGGCAATCTCACTGACACCGGCACCGCCGGTGCGCGCCAGGATCTGCAGGACCGTGATGGCCCGGTCCACCGATTGCACGCTGCTGCGGGCAGCACCCTCGGCATCGGGCTCAATCTCGGTCGTCTCGGCGTCTTCCATAGGATCATGCTCTCACTTCTGTCACGGTACGGTCCGCAATAACTGTGTTGGTAGGATATCGGACGTCAGCAACGGACACGGACATGCGTTGGACATGCATCGGATCGTTGATCCGCTCAAGGCGTTCGCCGTTCCCCGTTCCCCGTTGGACGTTCTCGGGCGGCGGATCGGAACGGATCTCCGGGAGTGACTGCAGCGGGTTGATCGTCATTCGCCACTCCGGCACGGCGCTTCTACTGATCCGTTGAACGGGCCAATGATCGGAGCTAACGGCTCACCCTTCTGCCGGGCACGGAGCATCCCCTTCTGCCGGGCACGGCGCATCGCATCCAGCCAACGCTGGTCGTGGTGTGACGGGTGCGATCAGCGTGACCGTGTGCGTCGATCACCCGGGTATGGCGGACCTTGTCGCTGATGGTTGCGCAGTTCAGAATGGTCTGCATGACAACGTCAGTTGATGCACTGGGTGAGAAGAGGCTGGCTGGCATCGGCACCGCGGTTTTCGCCGCCGCACCGGCAACCATTGCAGGTTTTCTGCCGTGGGTATTGACCCGTTGGAAAGTGCAGCATCCCGTGCCGGGCGGGCTGGCGGCCCAGGGTGTAGGAGTCGTGCTAATCGGCGCTGGCGCGGCGGTGATCACCAATTCGTTTGTGCGGTTCGCCCTTGAGGGAATAGGCACACCGGCACCCTTTGCACCGCCGAAGAACCTGGTGGTCAGTGGGTTCTACAGGTTCGTCCGGAACCCCATCTACGTGGCCATCGGGGCCGCGGTCGCCGGGCAAGGCCTGCTGCTGGGCCAGCCGAAGTTGTTCGGCCTGGTGGCGCTGGGTGCCGTGCCCGTGGCGGCCTTCGTCAGGTTTGAGGAAGAGCCGGCGCTGGAACGCAGGTTCGGCGCCGAGTATGAGGACTACCGGGCAAACGTCCCACGCTGGCTGCCGCGGCTCGCCCCGTGGCGACAGGGCTAGCGTCGGACGGGTGGGATGTGATCTAGGAAGGCAGCCTCATCCCTTGCGACATACCGCATCGAGGCGGCCGACCCCTACCCAAACGGCTACGACGCGACCTCGCGCGCAAAGTCCGTGAGCAGGACGGCAACGGCCGCCCGGCCATCGGCTCGCCGCTGCCCTCGCAACCTCCACGCGTGGCTGGCCAGCTGGTTGCTCAGGCCGGCTGCCAGCTGACCGGGAGTGCCTTGAGTCCATGGACAATGGTGCTCTCCATCCATTCGAGCGGTGGACCCGGTTCCAGGGCAAGTCCAGGCATACGGGTGAGCACAGCCTGCAACGCCAGCCTGGCCTCAAGCCTTGCAAGTGGTGCCCCGAGGCAAAAGTGGATGCCCTGGCCGAAGGCGAGGTGCCGGTTCGGCGTCCGCGTGATGTCAAACCTATCCGGTTCCGGGAACTGCCGCGCGTCGCGGTTGGCCGAGCCGATCCAGGCCACCAGCCGGGAGCCTGCCGGTATCTGCTTGTCCCCGAGGGTTGTGTTGGTGGCGGCAACGCGGTACATGGACTGGACCGGGGATCGGTAGCGCAGCACTTCCTCAATCGCCTGCGGCAGCAGCTCCGGCTCCGCAACGAGCCGGTCAAGGATTCCGGAAAATTCGGTGAAACAAAGCACCGCGTTCCCGATCAGGTTCGTGGTTGTCTCATTGCCGGCCACCAGCAGCAGGCTGCAGAAGCCCAGCAGCTCGGCCACGTCGAGCCGCTGCCCGTCAATCTGGGCGGCCAGCAGGTTGCTGATCAGGTCATTTCCCGGCCGGCTTCGGCGGTGTTCGATCATTGCCAGGAAGTACTCGGCCATTTCCCGGTGCGCATCCCCGTGGTCGGCCGTGTCGGCTCCCGGCCGCGCCTGGCTGACGATGACGTCGGACCAGTGCTTGAAGCGGTCACGGTCCTGTGCCGGTATGCCCATGAGCTCGGCGATCACGATTACCGGCAGCGGGTAGGCGACCTCCCCGATCAGGTCCGCGGTCCCGGCGGATGAGATGCGGTCCAGCAGATCCTCGGTGATGGCCAGGATGCGTGGAGCGAGCTCGTCGACTGCCCTGAGCGTAAATGCCTGCGTGACCAATGAGCGCAGCTGCCGGTGCCGTGGCGGATCAGTGTTGATCAGGCTTGCCGCGAACAGCTGGCCTGTCTCGGACGGATTGTCCCCGGCCATCCGGGAGGAAAACGTGGCGTGCTCGGAGAGCACCCGTTGGACGTCGTCGTACTGGAACACATGCCAGCTTCCGGATTGCTCGTCCTGGAAGACGGGAGCGGTGTCCCGCATGGTCCGGTAGGAAGGGAACGGGTTCAGGGGTTGGTCAGGAGCCGGGAAGTGCGCCATGGCGCTCAGTGTGCCACATTCCGACCTGGTCGGCGTCATGCCGGCCCGGCCGAGTCCGATGGCTCGGGTACCGTACTTTCCATGACGCCGCCCACGAGCGCGGCGATGCCCGGGGAGACCTGCTCCTCCCGCTACCTACCTGCCCAAGAGGACGTCGTCGTTGAGCTCGGCGAACTACGGCGCAAAGCTCCCGAGGATGTCCTGCTCTGCTGCCGCTTTCTCAGCCATCAATGTTCTCCTTCACTTGCCGCTGTAGACCGGGAACGCGCTGGACTCACCGTAGTCCTTCTCGTTGAGGTTCCGCAGGGCGTCCATGTCCTCGTCGGAGATGAGGAAGTCCACCTCGGCGTTGGAGCGCATGTGGTCTGGGTTCGCGGTCTTGGGCAGCGAAACGGTACCCAGCTGCAGCGTGTAGCGGATGCACAGCTGCGGAACCGTCACGTCGTACCGCTCGGCGATCGCCGCGACGTCGGCGTTCTTGAGGATCTCGCCGTGGGCGATGGGGGAGTAGGCCTCGACCAGGATTCCCTTACTCTCGCAGTAGGCGATGAGTTCGCTCGGGGTGTTCCCGGCATGGACGAGGATCTGGTTGACGTGCGGGACCACCGTCCCGCCCTCGATGATGTTCTCCAGGTCTGTCTGCAGGAAGTTCGACACCCCGATCGAGCGGAGCTTCCCGGCCTTGTGTGCCTCCTCGAGGGCACCCCACGCAGCGAGGTTGCCCTCGGCGTAGTCACCGCCGCGGAAGTCGTCCCACGGCTGCGGGGCGTGGATGAGCATCAGGTCGATGTATTCCAGCCCCAGCTTCTCCAAGGATCCGTCGATCGCCACCACGGCCTCGTCGTAGTCCTTGATTTCCGCGGCGAGCTTGGTTGACACGAACAGCTCCTCGCGGGGAACGCCGGCGGTGCGGACGCCTTCCCCGACGCCGCGCTCGTTGACGTAGGCCTGGGCGGTGTCGATGTTGCGGTAGCCGATCCCGACAGCTGCCCGTACCGCTTCGGCTGCTTTGTCATCGTCGATGAACCAAGTGCCGAGCCCCAGCTTGGGGATCTCGACGTCGTTCGACAGGGTATAGGTCTCGTTCAGGATGGTCATGCGTTGTCTCCGTTCTTCGGCAGCTGTGCGTACTCCTCGGCGGTGACGGGCTCGAGCCATTCGTTGCTGAGGTCCTCGCCCGGGGTGATGAAGGCGACGTGGGAGAACCAGGAGTCTGCCTTCGCGCCGTGCCAGTGCTTGGTGCCGGCCAGGACACGGACGACCGATCCTGGCTCCAGGCTGACAGGCTCCTCGCCTTCGGCCTGGTACCAGCCGCTGCCCGCGGTGCAGAGCAGGATCTGGTCGCCGCCTCCTCCGGTGCCGTGGTGGATGTGCCAGTTGTTCCGGCACCCCGGCTCGAAGGTCACATTGCTGACGGGGACGTTCCCTGCGGTGAGCGGGGCCAGATAGCTCTGCCCAATGAAGTACTGGGCGTAAGCGTCGTTCTTCTCCCCGGACGGGAAGATCTGGTCGAAGTCGTTCGCTGTCATGTCGTTCTCCTTTTTTCTTGTCTTCGTGATGTCCATTCTCCTGCTCCGGTTCCTGCCAATTCAGGAGCCGACGAGAGGCGTGACCTCGACGGTCGCGGTCTTCGGGCCTGCAGAGACCATGGGCGGCAGGTACGGGCTGCCCGCGTACTTCGCGTCGTAGGCCGCGTCGATCCTATCGTTCAGCCGTGGATCAGTGATCGGCGCGAACTCGACCTCGTGCTCCTGCCCGGCGGCTTCGATCTTTCCGGCGCGTTGCGCGATCGCCGACTTGTACCAGCCGCCGTCGGCCCCGTTCCAGGCGCGCACGAAGAGGCGGCGGTCGACGACGACCGACCAGATCCAGGTCAGCGTCCCGGTCGTCTTGCCATCAGGGTGGTACGGGGCGATGCGAAGGTTGTCGGTGGCGGCGATCTGCTTGATGGTCTCCGTCGGCCAGCGGGTCATGCTGCTCAGCCCTCGCCGTCGACGATGTTCCTCAGCACCGTGGTGGCACCCATGCCGTTGGGCCAGCCGGAGTAGAACGCCAACTGCAGCAGGGCCTCCTTCAGCTCCTCGTCGGTGACTCCGTTGCGCCGGGCGAAGGCGAGGTGGAACTGCAGCTGATCCATCTTCCCCAGAGCGGTCAGCGCGGCGACCGTGACCAGGCTGCGGTCGCGCTTCGACAGGCTGTCGCGCTCCCAGACCTCGTCGAAGAGGACCTGGTCCGTGTAGTGCACCACGCCGGGGGCGAAGTCCCCGAAGGCGTTCTTTCCGCCGGTCCATCCGGCGCTCTCCGTGTTCTCGGCCATCGTTCTCTCCTCGCATGTCAGGGATCAAAGGAACGATTCCATGGAACACCTTTCCTGCTCGTCGTGGGAGTCCCTGATGAAGGGTGTACCGGCAGGGTCCCCCTCGGAGCAGGCCTGTCCTAGGGTTGATGGCTGGACGACGGGAACGAAGTGCGCGAGTTCCTCATGTCCCGGCGAGCCAAGCTCACCCCCGAACAGGCCGGCATCACCGGCCTCGGGCAACAGGCGCGTCGCCGGGCTGAGGCGCAACGAGGTCACGATGCTGACCGACGTGACCATCGAGTACTACGCCATGATGGAACGCTGCATGATCACCGGCGTTCCGACGGTGTTCGACCTGGTCGCCCGCGCCCTGCAACTCGACGATGCTGAGCCTGAGCACCTGTTCGACCTGGCCCGGATCGCCCACGGCGGCGAGGAGCCGTCAGGCGGCGCAAGCCGAAGAAGTGGGTCGCCCGTCCGAGCCTGACCCGCGCCCTACGCTTCCGCATGACTTCGATTGGACGCTTCCCGGCGATGCCACATGACGAAGGCCGGGCGGCCGCCGTTGTCTGCCGCTCTGCCGCCGAACCAAGGTGCCACTGGGAAGGGGGCAACACTTGTCGTTGCGGTGTTCGCGTTGGCCGGAGCCGGTTCCGCCAGCGCTTTCCGCTGATACTCCAGCGCTCCAATGATCAAGACCCCATTCGCCGAGAGCTACGGCTTCACCGGCAGAACCATGCGCACCATCACAACCCACGCCATGAGCGGACCCGGCACCACCGAGCGGGACTACATGCCTATGCCGGCAACATCGACGTCTTTGAGCGCCGCGACTCCTCGACATTCGACCTGACAGATGGGCTGGGTGAGACCCGCCGGACCGTCGATAGCCCGCGTCCAGAGAGCCGAATGTCAGACATCTCAGTCGTGGTGCGGATTCCGTTTGCCCGGCAGGGTTCGCTGGTTCCGGAATGGATGGATTTCACTGGTGAGTTAAAGGTGAGTTGAGCCTGCGAGGAGTGCCTTTTTCCTGGAACTGCGCCACCGGCCTGTGAACGGATTTCTCAAGGGCAGGAGTATGACTTCGCTCTGACCGGCAAAAGCGCAGGTGAGAGCCATGTTGTGTGCCCCGGGCGGGACTCCAACCCGCGGCCAAGAGAATCTCGTGGCGTGGATTTCGCGCCTTGTCGTTGACTACCAAAAACGGTGTATTTCCGGGAAATTTTGCCGCTGTTGAAGGCCGTGAGATGTCTTTGATTGCGGTAGCTTTCGGTTGTGGGTAAAAGGTGAGTGATTCTCCCGCGCATATCGCGCCGGCAAGCGGTGCAAAAGATGGCGCGCTTGAACCGGCGGAGCGCAGTCTCTCTCCGCCAGTCCAAACGTCCCTGGGCGGGGTGCCGCGCCGGCTTGGTCGGCGAGAATTCCCCCAAACGTCATCCCGGCTTTTGAGACCAGTAGAGGGTTGGACGTTTCCATGGAGCAGATCAGGCTGACCGTCAATGTGGGGCTGACGTCCTCAATGTCCAGACAGACCAGTCCGGAGACGGCGAACGCGCACATCGACTCCGGTACCACGGCGATGCCCAGATGGGCGCAGACCAGACCGAGAATAGGGGGAAACTGGACGGCTTCCTGGTAGTGGCGGCCGAACGCGGGGA
>DASYGM010000025.1:0-27612 GCA_035999715.1 Micrococcaceae bacterium
AAACGGCGACCGGGTGGGCGGTCCCTTCGCCTGGTTCAACGGCTATGCGGTGCTGGGCGGGCTGGCCGTCGTCGGCTTCGCTCTGGTGCATGCCGCCGCGTTCCTGATGCTCAAGACCGACGGCGGCATCCGGCTGCGGGCGCGCGCGCTCCTGCGGCGTTGGCTACCCGTGGGACTGGTGCCCATGGCGTTGTGGGCGGTAGCCGTTACGGCGCAGAACGGCAAAACGGGAAGCTGGCTGCTGGTCCTGCTGGCCGTCGCCGCCGCGCTGGCCTCCTGGCGGCTGGCCGGGCACGGCCGCGAAGGCTGGAGCTTCCTGGCCATGGGCGTGTTCCTGCTGTCCGGCAGCGCCGCCATCTTCGGTTCGGTCTTCCCCAAGGTTCTGCCCTCGACCCTGGACCACGCATGGGATCTGACCGTCGCCAACGCCTCCTCGTCGCCGTACACCCTGGGGTTGATGAGCATCGTGGCCTGCATCGGCATTCCGCTGGTGCTGGCCTACCAGGGCTGGACCTACTGGGTCTTCCGCAGGCGGATCAGCGCCGCGCACCTGCCCGCCCAGCACGACGTTGTTCCCGCCGTCGGAAAGGGCTGAGATGCCGACCCGCCTTGCCGCCACGCGTCCCACTAGGCTTCCCACCGCATCCCCCACAGCACGTCCGGCCGCAGCTGCCGGCAAACGTCCCGGCAGGGGTCCGGGCCGACGTCCCGGCGAACTTCCGGGCAGGGGTCCCGCGATGCCGGTCCCAGCGGAGGCCCGGGGCAGCCTTTACCTGCTGGGCCTGCTCAGCGCGCTGAAGGCGTTGTGCTGGCTGGTGCTGGCACAGGCCGTCGCCGGTGGTGTCATGGCCGTCATCGGCGGCACGGGACTGCTCCCGGCGCTGGCGTGGGGGGCCGGGGGCGCCGTGGTGCGGGCCCTGGTGGTCTGGGGCACGCAGGTGGTGGCACGGCGGACAGCGCTGGGCGCCAAGGAGGAGCTTCGGCTCCGGCTTGCGGCGCGGCTGGTCAGCAACACGGGCACCGGTGCCGGCAGCGCCTTCGGCGACGGTGTGGCCGGCGGCGCGGGCGATGACGGTGCGCCGGAGGGGAATGCGACCGGCAGCTCATCCGGCGCGGGCCTCGCGTCCTCGGCCTTGCGCGCCACGGCCGGGCAGGGCGGCGGCACCGTCCTGGCCACCCGGGGCCTGGACGCCCTGGATAACTACTACACGCAGTTCCTGCCCGCCCTGGTGGGCTGCGCCGTCGTGCCGTTGCTGATCGGTGCGCGGATCCTGCTCGCCGACTGGGTCAGCGCCCTGATCATCGTCCTAACCGTGCCGCTGGTACCGCTCTTCATGGTGCTGATCGGCTGGTACGCCCGCGACCGGGTGGAGCGGGCCGCCGGAGCGCTGGCCACCCTGTCCAACCATCTGGTGGAACTTGCCAAAGGCCTTCCCGTCCTGGTGGGCCTGGGCCGGGCACGTGCGCAGACCGAGGCGCTTCGGCGGGTCTCGGACGAGTACCGCAGCACCACCATGGCAACCCTGCGCGTGGCCTTCCTGTCCGCACTGGCCCTGGAACTGATCGCGACCCTGTCCGTGGCCGTCGTCGCCGTTTTCATTGGCATCCGGCTGGTGCAGGGAGGGATTGGGTTGGAGACCGGGCTGCTGGTGCTGATCCTGGCTCCGGAATGTTATCTGCCGCTGCGTGAGCTGGGGACGGCCCACCACGCCAGCGAGGACGGGCGCGAGGCGATGGAACGCGCCGGGCGCGTGCTCAGTGCGCCGGCCGGAGAAGCGCTGGTGAGCCCCGGAACTCGGGCCGGAGCTCCCGCCGGCCTTGACAGCGGGTCCCTGGAGCCCGTCGTCGTCCGCGGCCTGACCGTGCGCTATCCGGACCGCAGCACCGCGGCGCTGCAGGGGCAGGATCTGGTCGCCCCCGGGGGCTGGATCACCGGCATCGCCGGGCCTAGCGGCTGCGGAAAGTCCACCCTGCTCAAGGTGCTGGCCGGCCTGGTCGTGGCACAGCCTGGCCTGGAGGTCAGCGGTGAGATCAGCGGACTGGATCCGGACAGGGTGGCCTGGGTCCCGCAGCACCCCGCCACCGTGGCGCAGACTGTGCGGGCCGAGCTGGAGATCTATGCGGCCGGTGCCGCAGGGGAAGCCTCGTCCTGGCTGGGGCAGGTGGGCATCGCGCACCTGGCTGATTCGCATCCGGCGGAATTGAGTCCGGGGGAGCTGCGCCGGTTGGCCGTGGCCCGTGCCCTGGCCCGGGTCGACGCCGGAGCCACAGTGGTCCTGCTGGATGAGCCTACCGCGCACCTGGACGCCGGCTCCGCCGCCGTGATCGGGGACGTCATCCGCTCTCTGCGTGGCCGGGCCACCGTGATCATGGTGGCGCACAATCCGGCGACGCTCGCGCTCGCCGAACATGTGGTTCGGTTGGGTGCGGCAGGGGCAGCGCGTGCCGTGCCGGCTGCGGTGTCCGCCACGGCGGTGACCGCGTCCAACGGGGCTGGTCCGGCGGTGGAAGACCATGGGGCTGATCCGGCGGTGCCGGACAACGGGGCTGACCCCTGGCTGCTCGCCGGGGTTGCTCCCGCCGCCGCGTCCGCCGGGGCTACTCCGGCGTTGCCGGACAACGGGGCTGACCCCTGGCTGCCCGCCGGGGTTGCTCCCGCCGCCGCGTCCGCCGGCGTCGCTCCCGCAGCCGCGTCTGCCGGACCCGCTTCCGCCGCTCCCGGTGTTCCACTGTCCGGCCGGCTGCGGCTGCTTGGCCAGATTCTGGAACCGTGGCGCCCCAGGTTCCTGCTCGCCGTCCTTGCCGGCGTCGTGGCGACCCTGGCCGCGCTGGCACTGACGGGGCTTTCGGGCTGGCTGATAGTCCGGGCAAGCCAGCAGCCACCCATCCTCTACCTGCTGGTGGCGATCGTGGGAGTGCGTTTCTTCGGTCTGATGCGGGCAGTGGCGCGCTATGCCGAGCGGCTGTGGCTCCATGACGCTGTCTTCTCCGCTCTGACCCGGCTGCGGGTGCGGGTGTGGGAGGCGCTGAGCCTGCGCGTGCTCTCCCGCCGTTCACTGCTGCGTGGCGAGGGGGCGGTGGACCATCTGATCGGCGACTTGGATGCGGTACGGGACCTGGCGCCGAGGGCGGTGCTGCCGCCGGTGGCGGGGGTGCTCGCGGCTGGCGGAGTGCTCACGACGACGGCGTTGCTGCTTCCGCAGGCGGTGGTACTACAGCTGGTGGTGCTGGCCGGTGGGGTGCTGCTGGCTCCCGCGGCGGCCCTGCTGGCTGACCGGGCAGCCGGACGGGCGGAGCAGGTGCACCGTTCGACCGTGGTTCGCACCGTCGCAGCGCTGCTGAACGCGGCGGGGGACCTGCGCGTGAACCGGGCGGACGGCCGCCTGCTGGACCGGTTGGAGCTGGAGGACCAGGCGGCCACCGCGGCGGTGAAACGCTCAGTCCGCGCCCAAGGACTGGCGCAGGGACTGCTGGTGATCTTCTCCTGTCTGGGTGCGCTGGGCATGCTCGCAGTGGGCGCCCCGGGGGTGGCCGCAGGAAGCCTGCCTCCGGAGGTACTGGCGGCGCTGGTGCTGCTCAATCTGGCGTTGGCGGACGCTTTGGCTCCTGTTACCGCGGCGGTCCAGCTCTGGCCGGCACTGGATACGGTACTGCTTCGGTTTGCCCCCGACCTGTTGGGTGCCGAGCGGTCTGGCCCTGAACTGCTGGCCGCCCCAGAGCTGCCGGACGGTGCTGCCGCGCTGGAGCTGGCAGGGGTCGGAGCCGCCTGGCCGGACTCGCCCGCCCCGGTCTTCAGCGGCGTCAGCGCGACCGTGCTGCAGGGCGAATGGCTGAGAGTTACAGGGCCTTCCGGTTCGGGAAAGTCCACCCTGCTGGCGGTGATGCTGGGCTTCCTTAAACCCGCCAGCGGACAGTTCCGCGCCCGCGGGCGGATTGCTTGGTGCCCGCAGCAGGGCCACCTGTTCGACTCGACGCTGCGCGCCAACCTGCTGCTGGCCAGGCCCCGTTCCCAGGCACCCAGCGAAGCCGAACTGCACAAGGCGCTGAACGACGTCGGACTGGGCCCGCTGCTCACCGCGCTGCCGCAGGGGCTGGACACCCGGCTGGGGCCCGAAGGCAGCCACCTCTCCGGTGGCCAGCGGCAACGCGTGGCGGTGGCCCGCACCCTGCTGGCCGGCGCGGACGTGCTACTGCTCGATGAGCCCACGGCCCATCTGGATTCCGAGGCGGCGGACGCCCTGATGAAGGACCTTCGCCGGGCGCTGCGTACCAAAACGGTAGTGCTGGTGACCCACGACGAGGCGGCCAGGGGACCGCGGGATCGGGAGTTGGTGCTGGGTTAGGCTGTCGGAATGACGGTACTTCCCGAGGTTTCTCTGCCCAGGATTGACGGACTGCGGTTCCGTCCGATTGCCGAACCGGATATTGACCAGTGGATCCGGCTGATCGAACGGATAGCGGAATCGGAGAAGCCGCCGTGGCATGAGCAGCGCGCCGACCTGCGCGACGTCTTCGCCTCGAGCAAAAACGATCCGGCCCACAACTCCGTGATCGGTGTCGACCCGGCGGGAACGGCCAGGGCCTGGGGCCGAATCACCAAGAACGCCGAGGGGTCCAAGGCATTGGCCTTCGGCGGGGTGGATCCGCAGTGGCAGCGCCGGGGCGTCGGCACCGCGGTGCTGCGCTGGCAGCAGGCGCAAGCGGTTCGCCGGTTTGTCCAGGATGGCATGTCCGAAGCGCTGCTGCGGATCTATTCGGAGGAGGACAACACCGCTGAAACTGCTCTGTTGTCCGGGAACGGCTTCGGCATCGTCAGGTACTTCACCCAGATGCTGCGGCCGCTGGCCGGCGTGCTGCCCGTGGTGGAGCTGGATCCGGAGATCGATATTGTGCCTTACACCGACAGGCTCTCCGAGGCGGCCCGGCTGGCACACAACGAGGCCTTCGGCGACCACTGGGGTTCCGAACCGCGCGATCAGGAGGCGTGGGGCTTCATGGTCCGCCATCCGCACAGCCGCCCGGACTTTAGCACCCTGGCCGTGGAGAAGACCAGCGGCGAGGTGGTGGGCTACCAGTTGGCCAGCTACGATCCCGCGCTGCGGGCGGCCAAAGGCCGTGAGGAGGGCTACACGGAACTGCTCGGCGTCCGCCGGAGCTGGCGTGGGCGCCGGATCGCCGCCGCCCTGCTGGCAGATGCGATGAGGCGGTTCCGCGAGGCGGGTATGGAGTACGCGAGCCTGGACGTGGATACCGAGAACCCGTCAGGAGCGCTGGGCATCTATGAGCGGATGGGGTACACGCCGACGCACCGGTCGATGGCCTGGGACTGCCGCCTTCCCATCGATTGACTGCGTTGACTAACGGCATCGACTGAATGCATCGGATGGGCCGGCGTGGAGGATGCCCGGAGACGCTGGAGGCGGTGGGGTCAGCCGTCGACGTCGTGCAGGTGGTGCACGATGTCGTGCAGCAGGTAGCCGGAAAATGTGGTGATGGTGAATACCGAACCGTCGCTGCGCCGGCCGGTCCGGCCCCAGTCATCCTCGGCGACGGCTGCGAAGGAATCCGCCAGCTCCGTACCGGACTCCAGCAGTTCCACACCGACGACGGCGGGGTCCTGGCCGGCGTAATCCTCCTCGACCGCGGTCCGGTCCTGGTCCCAGTTGGCAAACTCCGGGTCCCCGCGGTCCAGCATGAGGTGCAGCCGCTGGTCAAAGACGCTGAACACGTCCCGGACGTGGCAGGCGTATTCCAGCGGGGACCAGGTCGCATCGTTGGGCCGCTCGGCCGCATCGGGCCGACGGAGCACCGCCTGCCACCGTGGCAGGAGTTCCGGCAAGCTGCTGGCCGCGGTGGCCGGTGTGGTGCTGGCGGCCTCAAATCCGCACTCCGGGCACGGCCGCTGAAGTACCCAGGTCCAGTCCTTCACGTCCGCGATAATCGCCATGTCAGTAGTGTAGGCGATCCGGCCGCGGCAGAGGTCGTGGCAGCACCGACGCCGAGGTCGGGGGAACGCGGCCGGGTCGCTGCAGGCCATCGGCGACCTGGCAGGCCTCCCACGACTCCACCGTGAGGTCGGGGGAATGCGCAAGCGCCGGCTACAGGCTCGGCCCGATGGCCTCCACGGGCTGGCTGAGCAGGATGCCGGAGCCGTCCCGGCGCCCGTGTTCGGTGGGCAGGGCGCGGGCCACGCCTGCGGATGAGGCGGCCTTGGCCGGTCCGTGTCCGGCCCACGCCAGCAGCAGCACGTCTTCACCCTTGAGGAAGCGGTGCGCCCGCACGCCGCCGGTGGCCCGGCCCTTGCTGGGATATTCGGTGAAGGCGCTGACCTTGGCGGAGCCCGGATTGGTGCCGGGCAGGGCATCGGAGCTGCCGGCAATGGTGACGACGACGGCGGCTTCGTCGGCCGGGTTGACGGCGCCGAAACTGAGCACGCTGTCCCCGGGGCCGAGTTTGATGCCGGCCATCCCGCCGGCGGTGCGCCCCTGCGGCCGCACGGTGGAAGCGGGGAAGCGCAGCAGCTGTGCCTGTTCCGTGACGAAGACCAGCTCGTCGTCGTCACCGGCGGGAACGGCCGCCACGACGCGGTCCTTGTCCTTGAGCGTGATGACTTCCCAGTCGTCCCGGTTCAGCGGGTATTCGGGGGTGATGCGCTTGACCACACCCTGAACCGTGCCGAGGGCGACGACGGTGTTCAGCGGGGCGAAGCCGACCAGGGTCTCGCCCTTGCCCAGCGTGATGAATTCCTTGGCGGGCACGCCGCCGGCCAGGTTTGGCAGTGAAGAGGTGGGCGGCAGCGCCGGCATGTCCACCACCTGCAGGCGGACCATCCGGCCGGCCGACGTGACCGCGGCAATCTCGGACCGGGCGCTGGTTTTGACCACCGAAAGGAAGGCGTCATGCTTGCCGCGCGGACCGTTGTCGGTCAGCGGATCCTGGTTGGAGGTGCGGGCGATCTGGCCCGAGGTGCTCAGGATGACCCAGCACGGGTCGTCGGGGATTTCCAGCGCCAGTGGAGCGGCCTTACCGTTGCCCGGTGCGTTGCCCATGCCCGCGGACAGGGCCTTGGCCACGCTCGGGGCCACGGCCTCCGATTCCAGCAGCACGGTCCGCCGCGGGGTGGCGTATTTGGCCGCGATCTCGCCCAGTTCGCCGGAGACCAGCGCACGCAGCCGGGTCTCGGAGGCCAGGATGGCTTCCAGCTCGGCAATCTCACGGCGCAGTTCCTCCTGCTCCTTCTCCAACTCGATCCGGGAGTACTTGGTCAGCTGGCGCAGCCGCAGTTCCAGGATGTAGTTGGCCTGGATCTCGCTCAGGTCGTAGATGGCCATCAGCCGTTCGCGGGCCGCGGCCACCTCGTCCGAGGACCGGATGATCTGGATGACCTCGTCGATGTCCACAATGGCGATCAGCAGGCCTTCGACCAGGTGCAGCCGGTCCTTCTTCTTGGCCAGCCGGAAGGCGGTGCGGCGGCGGACCACGGAGATCCGGTGCTCCACGTAGACCCGCAGCAGCTCCAGCAGGCCCAGGGTCTGCGGCTGCCCGTCCACCAGGGTGACGTTGTTGATGCCGAAGGAGTCCTCCATCGGCGAGTAGCGGTACAGCTGGGCGATCACGGCGTTCGGGTTGAAGCCGTTCTTGATCTCGATCACCAGGCGCAGCCCGTGGTTGCGGTCCGTGAGGTCCACAATGTCGCTGATCCCGGCCAGTTTCTTGGAGGTGACCGCGTCCTTGATCTTTTCAATCACCTTTTCCGGGCCCACCAGATACGGCAGTTCGGTGACCACCAGGCCGGTGCGCCGGGCGGAGAGCTGCTCGATCTCCACCTTGGCCCGGGTCTTGAAGGATCCGCGGCCGGTGGCGTAGGCATCCCGGATGCCGTCCAGGCCCACGATCCGTCCGCCGGTGGGCAGGTCGGGGCCGGGGATGAAGCCCATGATGTCTTCCAGCGTGGCGTCCGGATGGTCGATCAGGTGCCGGGCCCCGGCAATCACCTCGCCCAGGTTATGCGGGGCCATGTTGGTGGCCATGCCCACGGCGATGCCGGTGGTGCCGTTGACCAGCAGATTGGGGAACGCCGCCGGGAGCACATCCGGCTGGGTGAGCTGGTTGTCATAGTTCGGGACGAAGTCGACGACGTCCTCGTCCAGATTGTCGGTCAGCGCCAGGGCCGCCGCGGCCAGCCGTGCCTCGGTGTAGCGCGGGGCCGCCGGGCCGTCGTCGAGCGAGCCGAAGTTGCCGTGCCCGTCAATGAGCGGCAGCCGCAGCGAAAAGTCCTGCGCCATCCGCACCATCGCGTCATAGATGGCCGCGTCGCCGTGCGGGTGAAGCTTACCCATGACCTCGCCCACCACGCGGGCGCTCTTGACGTGGCCGCGGTCCGGGCGCAGGCCCATCTCGCTCATCATGTACAGGATCCGCCGCTGCACCGGCTTGAGGCCGTCGCGCGCATCCGGCAGCGCGCGCGAGTAGATCACCGAATAGGCGTACTCCAGGAAGGAGCCTTCCATCTCACTGGAGACATCGATGTCGATGATCTTCTCGGTGAAATCCTGGGGTTCTGCCGGTGCTTGGCGCTTGGCCATGGTGAAGCGGGTCCTTACTGCTGCGGGAGGGTGGAGCGGGCTCCGGACGGGTGCAACCCGGCCGGAGGGAATCATATCGGTACAGTGAGTCTATGGCGGAACAGCTCCCGGAAAGTGCATATCCCCAACATTGGGAGGCCGATGTCGTGCTCCGGGATGGTGGGACGGCGCACCTGCGGCCCATTTCCCCCGATGACGCGCAGGCGGTGCAGGCCTTCCACGTGGCCCAGTCGCAGAACTCCATCTACCTGCGCTTCTTCACCTTCAAGGCGCGCCTGAGCGAGAAGGAGCTGCACCGGTTCACGGAGGTGGACTACCGGGACCGGGTGGCGCTGGTCATCACCGTCGGCGGAGAAATCATCGGCATCGGCCGCTACGACCGGCTGGACGACCGCACCGAGGCGGAAGTGGCGTTCAACATCGCGGACCGCCACCAGGGCCGCGGCCTTGGGTCCATCCTGCTGGAGCATCTGGCCGCCGCGGCGCGGGAGAACGGCATCCGGAAGTTCAGCGCGGAGGTGCTGCCGGAGAACCGTAAGATGCTGGATGTCTTTTCCGAGGCGGGCTACGAGGTGCACCGGCATTTCGACGAGGGCGTTGTCTCCCTGGCGTTCGACATCGACCCGACGGAGAAGTCCCGGACGGTGATGGAATCGCGTGAACACCGCGCCGAGGCCCGCAGCGTCGCCGGCCTGCTGGCCCCGGGCTCCATCGCGGTGATCGGGGCCAGCCGGCGCTGGGGAACGGTGGGCTACCAGCTGCTGGAACACATTGTGGAGGGGCACTACAGCGGCCAGGTTTACGCGGTGAATCCGGAGGCTTTGGAGTTGTCCGGGATGCTCTCCCATGCCCGGATCGCGGAGGTCCCCGCTCCGGTGGACCTGGCCATCATCGCGGTGCCCTACCAGGAGGTGGCCGCGGTGGTGGCTGAATGCGCGGCAGCCGGGGTGAAGGGGGTGCTGGTCGCCACGGCGGGATTTGCCGACGACGGCGTCCGCGGCCTGGCGCGGCAGCGCGAGCTGGTGCGGCAGGCGCGGGCCAATGGCATGCGGCTGGTCGGCCCGGCCTCGCTGGGGCTGGCGAACACCAGGCCGGAGATCTCGCTGAACGCGTCGCTGGCCCCCGTGCTTCCGCGCCGCGGCGGTCTTGGCCTCTTCAGCCAGTCCGCGGCGATTGGGGTGTCCCTGTACGCGGCCACCAGCCGGCGCCGGGTGGGAATCTCCAGCATGCTCTCCTCCGGCAATCGGGCGGACGTTTCCGGCAATGACCTGATGCAGTTCTGGGAGGACGATCCGGACACCAGGGCCTGTGCCCTGTACCTGGAATCCATCGGCAATCCGCGCAAGTTCTCCCGGATCTCCCGCCGGCTGGCCCGCAGCAAGCCGGTGATCGTGGCCAAGTCGGACGTGATGGGCCTGCGCCTGCCGCCCGGCCACGCGGTGCGGACCACCCAGGCACCGCCCGGGGCGCTGGATGCGATGCTCCGCCAGGCCGGGGTGATCCGGGTGGCCACCGTCGAGGAACTGGTGGACGTGGCCCAGATTGTGACGGCGCAGCCGCTGCCGGCGGGGCCGTCGCTGGCCGTGTTCAGCAACTCGCTGGCGCTGGGCAAGGTGGTGGCAGACTCGGCTGAGGCACACGGGCTCAAGGTCGGCGTGCTGGCGGCGGACCTGGACCTGGACGGGGGGCAGTCGGTGGCGCTGCCCGAACTGCGCCGCCGGCTCCTCGAGGCGCTGCACCGGGACACCGTACATGCCGCGGCGGTGACCCTGCTGCCCTCGCACGGGCTGACGGTGGAGGCCATAGCCCGGGTGCTGCACGAGTGCTCCGTGGCCGCCGCTAAGCCCGTGGTGGCCACCTTCACCGGCATCCTTGACCCCACCATCGCGGTGGAGGGCGTGCTGGAACCCGGGCTTCCGTCCTTTTCCAACCCGGGCGCAGCGGTAGCTGCGCTGGCCGCCGTCGTCCGCCATGCCCAATGGCTCCAACGCGAGCAGGTTGCCTTCGGCCAGCCGGCCGGCATCGACACCGATGCGGTCGCGCAGAAGCTGGACCGGCTCCTTGAGGAGGTGCACGGCGACGCGCTGGTCAGCCTGGACCCGGCCACCGCGGCGGACCTGCTGGGCCATTACGGCATCCGCGTGCTGGAATCGGTGCCGTTTACTTCCGCCGAGCAGGCCCAGGCGGCGGCCGAACGGCTGGGCTGGCCGGTCGCCCTGAAGACCATGGATGCCACGCTGCGGCACCGGCTGGATCTGGGCGGCGTCCGGCTGAACATCGAGGACGCCGCCTCCCTGCACCGCAACATCGCCCAGATGCAGAAGCTGCTGGAACCGTACGGCACCTTCGGCATGGAGATCCAGACCATGGCACCGGTGGGGCAGTCGTGCACCCTGCGGGCCATCGAGGATCCGCTGCTGGGGCCGGTGGTCTCCTTTGGCCTGGCCGGCGATGCGGTGAACCTGCTGGATGACTGGGCGCACCGCGTCCCGCCGCTGACCGGGGCCGACGTATCAGAGCTGGTGCGGGCCCCGCGGGCCGCGCGAAAACTGTTCGGTTACCAGGGCCTGCCGCCGGTGGACGTTGCGGCGCTGGAGGATCTGGTGTCCCGGCTGGCGGTGCTCAAGGACGAGCATCCGGAGATTGCCCTGGTGGAATTCAACCCCGTGCTGGTAGGGGCGGCCGGACTGACCATCCTGGCCGCGGACGTGCGGATTGCAAACCCGGCCCAGCGCACCGACAGTGCCCGCCGGGCGATGATCTCCTGACCGGGGGGCGTCAGCCATCCCAGCGTGTTTCCCCAGCCTGTTTCCCCAGCCCGGGACGCATGGTTCGCGCCCGGCGTGCGGATCTGTGAAAATGGCAGGATGAACACGTTCGGAACATCGGCGCGCTCCAGCGCCCAGGGCAGCGGGCTGGAAGACGCCCTGCAGCGGGCCGGCTTCTACCCGCTGCTGGTCACCGACGTGGTCCAGGACGCCTTGGACGGCAGGGAGAGCCTGTCCCATCTGGTGCATCTGGAAACCCACTTTGACCGCACCGAGATCCACCGCCATATCACCGTGCTGGTGCTGACCGAGGACATGCTGGTGATCACCCATGTCGATGACGAGCAGTTGGACGAGGCGGGGGAGCAGATGGTGGCGCAGGTATCCACCGAAACCGTTCCCGTCAGCCAGATAGTCTCCGTGGTGCTCAGCTACGTGTACGCCCAGCCACAGGATTACAAGCCCTCCGATCCGGTGCGCGAGGTGACCCTGTCCATCGCCTGGTCCGGCGGGCAGCGGCTGGATCTTGCCCCGGCCAGCTGCGGGGATCCGCAGTGCGATGCGGACCACGGCTACACCGGAACCATTGCCCGGGAGGACATCGGGCTGCGGATCAGCGCGGAGGCGGACGGGCTGCAGGCCGTGCAGGACGCCAAGGCCTTTGCCCGGGCCCTGCGCGCGGTCAACACCAGCAGCGGCTCCGCGGCAGCGGAGCAGCTGGGCGGCCAGCGCGGAAAACTCCCCGCCCTGGGTCCGCGGCTCAACCGCAGCCACCACAACCGCTGAGCGGACGCCAGGCACCGATGACGGCCAGCCCGCTCCAGCCAGCGCTGCCCGAAGCACCCGGCTACGGCCGCGACACCATCGCCGATGTGCTCACCAGCAGCGCCGCGGCCCTGGGCGCGTCCGGCTTCAGCAATGTCCTGCAGATCCCCAGTGCCAAGCGGATCTGCGTGGTCCTGGTTGACGGCCTGGGCAAGTCCCTGCTGAAGCAGCGCGCCGCCCATGCGCCGTTCCTGCGCTCGGTGTTGAACGCCGCCGCCAATGGCGGCCCGGACCATGCCCACCAGCAGACCCTCACCGCGGCGTTCCCCTCCACGACTGTCACCTCGCTCACCAGCCTGGGAACCGGCGTCGTACCCGGGCAGCACGGGATGGTGGGCTACGACGTACTGGACCCCGGCCAGGACAAGGTGGTGAACCTGCTGGGCAATTGGGACCCCGGCGTGGACCCGGAGACCTGGCAGCCCTTTCCGACCGTCTTCGAGCGGCTGCACGGAAACGTTCCGACAGCCACCATCAGCCTTCCGAAGTTTGCCGCCTCACCGATGACCAGGGCCGCGCTGCGCGGCGGCACCTTTGTGGGCGCCAGCACCGCCCACGCCCGCACCGAGGCGGCCGCGGAGCTGATGGCCGCCAACGACCGGATGCTGCTCTACTTCTACTGGAGCGAGCTGGATAAGGCCGGACACGCCAGCGGCAGCTCCTCCGAGCGGTGGGAGCACCAGCTGGAGGAACTCGATGCGGCCATGAAACGCCTTGCCACCCAGCTGCCCGCGGACACCGTGATCCTGCTGACCGCCGACCACGGCATGGTCGATGTCGCCGAACAATGGCGGATCGACTACTCCGCCGAGCCGGAGCTGACCGCGGGAGTACGGCATACCGCCGGCGAGCCGCGGATGGTGCATCTGTATCTGGAGCCGGACGCCGACGTGGCACACCGCGAACGGCTGGTCGACTCCTGGCTGCGCCGTTACGGTAACAAGGCCTGGGTGCTCACCCGCGAGCAGGCCGTGCGGGCCGGCTTCTTTGGGCCGGTGCGCCCGGAGGTGCTGCCCCGGATCGGCGACGTACTGGTGGCCGCGCGCGAGCCCGTCGCCTTCTTCGACACCCGCCGGGTCCGCCCCGCCGCCCTGACCGTGGTGGGCCAGCATGGTTCGCTGACCCGGGCGGAGCGGGAGGTCCCGCTGCTGCGCATCCCGATGCAGCGCGGCGGCACTGCGCGGAAGGGACGGCGTGGCTGAGCTCGTCTTCTTTTCCGGCACCATGGACTGCGGCAAATCCACGCTCGCCCTGCAGATGGACTACAACCATCGCGCCCGCGGCCGCGGCGGCGTCCTCTTCAGCTGCAACGACCGCGCCGGCGAGTCTGTCATCTCCAGCCGCCTGGGCCTGCTCACCGGTGCGGTGGAGGTAACCGCCGGGACCGACTTCTGGGAGGAGGTGGTGCGCCGGCGGACCCGCGGCGAGCGGGTGGACTACCTGATCTGCGACGAGGCCCAGTTCTACACCGCGGAGCAGATCGAGCAGCTGGCCCGGCTGGTGGACGAGATGGACATCGATGTATTTGCCTTTGGCATCACCGCCGACTTCAGGACCCGGCTTTTCCCGGGATCCCAGCGCCTGATTGAGCTGGCGGACCGCGTCCAGGTGCTGCAGGTGGAGGCGTTGTGCTGGTGCGGCCGGCGGGCCACGCATAATGCCCGGACGGTCGACGGCGTCATGACGGTTGAGGGGGACCAGGTGGTGGTGGGGGACGTGGCCATGGTGGAGACGGCCGGCGAGCCGGCAGCGGACCCTGAAGCGGAAGCCGGTGCAGCAGCGGTGGAATATGAGACCTTGTGCCGGCGGCACTACATGCGCAGGGTCACCGCGCACCGCGCCAACCTGATGGCCGAGCGCGACCAGTTGCTGCCGTTCGATGTGGATGCTTGCTCCCTGCCGGGGCAAGGCCGGCGGCAGGCGACCGAAGAGACCTAACGCCGTCCACCGGCAGAAACTGCATTGGCCGGTGGTCAGTCGCCCTTGGTGCCGAACACAATCTCATCCCAGCTGGGGACACTGGAGCGCTTGGGGCGGACGGCCGGTTTACGGTCATGCCTTGGATCCGACGCGGCGTCGTCCTCTGCCGTACTTTCCTGCGGGTGGGCAGCGGCCACCTGCACCGATTTGGGACCGGCCGGGATCCGGATTTCGCGCGTCTGGGTGCTGACCTCGTGCAGGGCAATCCCGTCCACCGGGGAGTCACCGGTGAAGTGATGGCGGCGGGGAGCCAGGCTCAGGGCCGGGAACATCATCGACCGTACGCCTCGTGGTCCGGCGGACTGCTCACCGCCCTGTTCGTGCGGTTCCGGGCTCTGGCTGGCCGTGGCATCCTTCGGCCCTGCCGCCCTCGGCGCAGCCGACGGACCGCCGGCCTTGGCGCCCGTGACGGCATCAGCAGGCGCATCCGTGCCCACATGCGCAGCCACCTGGGCGGCATCCTGGCCGGTGTCCTCTCCTCCGGCCGGCGCAGCGCCGGTGGGCGCGTCAAAGGCGGAGTCTGCGGGCAGGCCGCGCGGATTCGCCGCCGGCACCCCGGACGTCAACAGCGTGGCCAGAGCGTCGTCGTCGTCCTCGTCCAGGCCCAGCCGCTGCCCGCGGCGGGCGCGGAGCATGTCCAGCAGGCTGTCCGCCTCATTGCGGTCCTGCTCGGCGGTGATCAATTCTGTAGTGGCCAGTTCCGCACCGGCATAACCAGCGGTGCCGGGAGCGTCCACTTCAAAATCGAAGGGCCGGTCAGCGACGGCTGAGAGGCGCCGGGCCGGCAGCGCACCGTCCAGGGGCTCCAGCTCGCTGAGCTGCTGCGCCCAGCGGTTGGCGTTGCGGATGGTCTTCCGGCCCGGATTATAGGTCCACTGCGCAGGGGCCGATTCGCCGATGCTGGCCGCGGCGCCGGCAATATTGGCATCAAAGTCGGCGCTGACCGTCCAGGTTCCATCCGGCCGCCGCCAGGCATCCCAGACCACGGAAGAAGGGGTGATGCCAAAGGTGCCCAGGCGGTAGGAGACCATCTCGTCAAGGCTCGCGGCGTTATCCCCGAACGCCGACCGGTAGCCATCGTGGGAGGGGACCGCGGCCGAGATTTCCATGTTCCGGGCCTGCAGGGCAATGTACTCACGCTCGGCCAGCACCGGACCCTCGTAGCGCTGGATGTGCGCCAGTGCCAGTCCGGAGGACTCGGCCACCTCCTCCGCGGTGGCTCCGGCACGGATCTGCATCTGGATGTCGCGGGGGGAGAGCCTGGCGACCTCCTCCTGGCCTGCCGCCGCCGAGGAACGGGCAGGGGGTCTCGAGGCTGCTACCCGGAGGGCCTCGTCAATACGCAGGCGGGAAATGTCCCCGCCGGGTCCACTGAGCAGCAGATGTTCGCCATCGTCATGGACGCCCACCAACCGTAGATCCTGCATAAAAGCCTCCAGCCTCGCACTACATTCATTCGAAACTCTGCCACCGAAGCGGGCGATTTCCTACGACCGAGGCAGGCGTGGCGGAAAACGGCCCTGCTCCTACAGGCAGTTTGGGCGCCCCGTACCCACCAACCCAGGGACACCAGGGCGGACAAGGACCACCGGCGGAAACATTCCTCTTAAGCCTTTGGCATAAAAAGCCCGGAAACCGCGACGAATCCCGCGCGGAAGTTTATCGTGTTGATCTACATCTGGCAGAGGGCTTGTCTTTCGTGGAATACACCGCGAAGATTCTCCCGATACCGGGCACAAAAAGCTTGTCCTTAACGTTTGTATTGACGGGTGGCAAACCCTGGGATGCACCTGGTGTAGAACTGACCAACCGGAGCGTGAGCAAGGAATTATGGCGACTGACTACGATGCGCCGCGGAAGACCGAAGAAGACCTCAGCGAAGACTCGATTGAAGAGTTGAAGACCCACCGGACGGATAAGCAGTCCGCCATCGTGGATGAGGACGAGGTCGAGGCGGCGGAAGGATACGAGCTCCCGGGTGCTGATCTGTCCGGCGAGGAACTGCTGGTTCGCGTACTGCCTGCCCAGGCCGATGAATTTACCTGTTCGTCCTGTTTCCTGGTGCGGCACCGTTCGCAGATCGCGCGCGAGAAGGACGGCCTGTACTACTGCAAGGACTGCGAAGGCTAGCTGGCATCCAACTGCCCCGCAGATAGTGCACAAAAGCGACGCGTTTTGTGCACTATCTGCGGGGCAGTTGCATGCGCGGGAGGCAACGTGCCGCTACGAAACGGGACGGCGTGCGGCCAGGGCTGCGACAAGCTGCTCCGGCCGCCGGGAGGAGGCCAGCCAGTATGGGGTCCTGTCCGCCTCATCAGTAATTTCGATCCGGACGACGGGACTGATCCAGCCCCGGATGCATAAATAGGCCAGGCCGTGAAGCTGTGGACCGCGCTGGGCGCTTGCCTCATCGCCATAAAAGGCCTGGACCTTCCCCACGAAGCGGCGCTCAATGTGGGCCCGGCCAACCTGAAGGGACTGCGCCGTCACTTCAATCCGCGGAGTGGAGAGGATCAGCAGGATGGCCTGGATCAGGAACATCACCACGGCTGCGGTGTAGCCGGCGAACATGCTGATGGGGGCCAGGATGAGGATCCCCGCCAGGGAGATACCGACGACGATGATCCAGACCCAGATTGAGGGCCAGAGCCGCTCGGAGTAGGTGGGGACCGTGGGCGGCGCGGTATTGAGGGGGAAGTCAGGGGACATGGAGCCAGTTTTTCATCTTTCCCTGTGCATTTCATCTTAGGCGGGCCAGGCTCCGCTTTGGCGCAGGCCCTGACCTCTCCGGGCAGGCTGGCCGGCTGGGCAGGCCGGGGCCAGCGGGTGCTGGTCCATCGTCTAGAGTGAGGTGCTGTGAGTGAAGACAATGCCGCCGCGCTGCCCGTGCAACTGGACGCGCTGCCTGTGCAACTGAAGATGTTGGATCCGGGCATTGAGCCGCCCAGCTATGCCCATCCCGGCGATGCCGGGGCGGACCTGCGTACCCGGGTGGACCTGGTCATTGCGCCGGGGGAGCGGGTGCTGGTCCCGACGGGAGTTTCCGTTGCGCTGCCGCACGGTTATGTGGCCCTGATCCATCCGCGGTCGGGCCTGGCCACCAAGCACGGTCTGACCATTGTTAATGCGCCCGGCACGGTGGACGCGGGTTACCGGGGCGAAATCGCTGTCACCTTGCTGAACACCGACAGGAACCAGTCCCTGACCCTGTCCCGCGGCGATAGAATTGCACAGATGGTCATTCAGCGCGTGGAGTACGCCCGGTTTGTTCCCGTTGCCGACCTGCCGGACTCGGTCCGCGGAACGGGCGGCTTCGGGTCCACCGGCGGTTTTGCCGCCCAGGCCCTCGCGCCGGAACATCCAGGCGCCGGAAAATAATCGAAGGAGATGCCCCAAAATGGTTTTTGGGCTCGGTAGGAAATCCCGGAATCAGCGGGCCGACGACGGCGGCGACGCGTATGTCGATGGCGTGGACGGGGACGGGCTGGCGGCGGGTCCGGAGCAGGACGACGACGTCAGCCTCCACGACGACGCCAGCGTCCAGACCGGCGAAGACCCTGCGGACGTGGCATACGAGCGTTCCGTGCATGGCCCCTTCGACGTTGACGAAATCGCCGGACGGGATGGCTACGTTGACCTCGGGGCGCTGCTGATCACCCCGCATGAGGGACTGCAGTTGCGCCTTGAAGTCGAAGAGCGGACCCAGCGGGTTATTGCCGTGACCCTGGACCTGGCCGCCTCCAGCCTCCAGTTGCAGGCCTTCGCCGCCCCCCGCTCGGAGGGGCTCTGGGACGAGATCCGCGAACAGATCGGGCTGTCCGTGGCCTCGCAGGGCGGCACCGTTGAGGAGCTGGACGGCACCTTCGGCGCCGAGGTGCTGGCCAAGCTGCCCGCACAGGCGGCCGACGGTAGCCGGGGCTACCGGGTTGCGCGCTTCATCGGTGTGGACGGACCGCGCTGGTTCCTGCGCGGCGTGCTCGGCGGCGAAGCTGCCATGGAACGCGACTCCGCGGCGGAGCTGGAGAAACTCTTCCGGGCCGTCGTCGTCGTCCGCGGGGAGAGCCCGCTGCCGCCGCGCGAACTGCTGGCGCTGCGCCTGCCCAAGGACGCCGTGGCGGATGAATCCGGCCATGTCCCCGCGGACCACCCGGCCGCGGGCCAGGCGTACGAACCCTTCCGCCGGGGACCGGAAATAACCCAGATTGGCTGATTACCTTGATTAACGCGCGGCCCGGGGACGGGTCCAACATGACCGCCATTTGCAAGCTGCCCCAGCGCGGACGGGCAGTGTGCGGAGGCTACATTGATTCCGTGACGGTGCTGCCGCCCAATGAGGCGCCGCAGTTTTCCGCCATTGTCACCGATGTGGACAAGCACGCCCTGGCGCCAGCCGACCGCAGCGGGCGCAATGTCCGGGCGCAGGGCCCGAAGCTGAACCACCGGGTGCGGCTGATCTGGCTCGGCCGACGGCGCGTGCCCGGTATTTCCGCCGGCACACAGCTGCGGTTCGAGGGGATGGTTGCGGTCCGCGACGGCCTGCCGACCATTTACAACCCGCGGTACGAGATCATCGGCAAGCAGGAGAGCTAGTTGAACCAGCCCGAAGAGCCCAAGACCCCACCCACCCTGGCGTCGATGGCCCAGGCGTACGCCGCCTCCTCCGGAATCGCCCGCAACGAACGCGGCCATATCGATCTGATGAAGGCCGTGGGAGGAATCAGGGGACTGGCCGAGAGCCTGCTGCCCGGCTTTGTTTTCCTCGCGGTTTTTGTCATCGGCCGGAGCCTGTCCGTGGCACTGGCTGGTGCGATCGCGGTGGCCGCGGTCTTCACGCTCTGGCGGCTGGTCCAGCGGCAGAGCGTGCTGCAGGCCTTCTCCGGCCTGGTCGGCGTCGGTATCTGCGCCTGGTTCTCCGATACCACCGGCCGGGCCCTGGACTACTACGTGCCGGGCTTCTGGATCAACGTGGTCTCGATCGTAGTGGTGCTCGGGTCCATCCTGGCAAGGTGGCCCGTTGCCGGACTCGTCTTTGGCTTTATCCGCGGGGAAAACGTGGAGTGGCGCAGCCGCCCGCTGCGGTTGCGTGCCTACCTGATCGGTTCGTGGATCATCCTGGCACTGTTCGTGCTCCGGCTGGCCGTCCAGGTGCCGCTGTATTTCGCGGACAACGTCGTCGCCCTGGGGATCACCCGGCTGCTGATGGGCGTCCCGCTGTACGCGCTGGCACTCTGGCTGGCATGGGTCATCAGCCGGCCGGCCGCCGTCGCCCCGTCCGCTACAGGACCTTCTTCGGGGACAGCAGCGCCCTAAGCCCGTCCTCCGCGGCGATGGTGGTGACGAAGAACAGCTCGTCCCCGCTGTCGATCACGTCGTCGTTGCTGGGGGTGATGGGCGCTTCATCCCGCAGGATCGCCACCAGGGCCGTGTCCGTGGGCCAGCTGATGGATCCGACCATGCTGCCAATCACGTGCGAGTCGCTGGGCACGGTGAATTCCACCAGCGAGGAAACGCCCGTCTGCAGCGTGAGCAGGCGCACCAGGTCGCCAATCTCCACCGCCTCCTCCACCAGCGCCGTCATCAGCTGGGGAGTGTTTACCGCCACGTCCACCCCCCAGGAATCGTCGAACATCCAGTCGTTTTTCGGGTTGTTGACGCGGCCCACGGTGCGGCCGACGCCGAATTCCGTCTTGGCCAGCAGCGAGACGACCAGGTTGACCTTGTCGTCACCGCTGGCCGAAACCACCACCTCCGCCTCTTCCAGGCGTGCCTCTTTAAGCGTGCTCAGCTCGCAGGCGTCGCCCACCAGCCAGCGCGCCCCGCGGAGCCCGCTGCGCCCTATCACCTCCGGCTTCGGATCGATGAGCAGGATTTCATGGCCGTGCGAGAGCAGTTCGCGGGCAATCGATGACCCCACGCTGCCGGCACCGACAATAACGACTTTCACTCGGACTCCTTGGCTGGGGCCGCGGCCAGAACGCGGTTGATTTCGGAACTTTCGGCCACCGGCAGCACCACATGGACCGTGTCACCCTGCTGGTAGCTGGTGTCTTCGGAGGGCAGCATCCCCTCACCGAAGCGGGTCAGGTAGGCCACCCGGGCGCGGGAGGCCTTCTCGATGTCCAGCACATGCCGGCCGATCCAGCCCGGATGCAGGGACACCTCGGTCAGAATCAGCCGGCCGGACGGTTCCCGGAAGTCCCCGCTGATGCTGGCCTCCGGCAGGATCCGGCGCAGCACCTGGTCCGCGCTCCAGCGCACCGCCGCCACCGTGGGGATGCCCAAGCGCTGGTAGATCTCGGCCCGGCCGGGATCATAGATGCGCGCCACTACGTGCTCCACGTGGAAGGTCTCGCGGGCCACCCGGGTGGCCAGTACGTTCGAGTTGTCTCCGCTGGACACCGCGGCGAAGGCATAGGCCTGTTCGATGTCGGCCTGCTTGAGGGTGTCCCGGTCGAAGCCGACGCCGGTGACCTTGCGCCCGGAGAAGCCCGTCCGCAGCCGGCGGAACGCCCTGTCATCCTGGTCGATGATGGCCACCGAGTGCCCGGCATCCTCAAGGGTGTGCGCCAAGGTAGCGCCGACACGTCCGCAACCCATGATCACAAAATGTGCCACTGCTGCTCCTTTGGCTTCCGGTACCCGCGGGCGCGTACCTGTTGATTCTCGCTTGTCGTCCCCCGGCGGCGCGCAGCTGAACGCCGCCGCCACCTTGGACATTATCTGTTGTTGTTGCGGCACCGGCCAAACCTGCTCCGGCAGGCGCGCCGCGCAATACCGGCGTACCTGCCGGGAGCCGCCATGACATTGGTGGGGCGAGCGACTAGCGTTACCCGCGTGCTGACTTTTTTCAACGCGATCAAACGCGTCCTGGTCGGTCGTCCGTTCCGGAACGACAGCCTGGCCCATACCCTCCTCCCCAAGCGGATCGCACTGCCGGTCTTTGCCTCCGACGCTCTCTCGTCGGTGGCCTACGCCCCGGACGAGATCCTGCTGACCCTGGCCCTGGCCGGTGCCGCCGCCGTGACCATGGCGCCCTGGGTGGGCATTGCGGTGATGATCGTGCTGCTGACGGTGGTGGCCTCCTACCGGCAGAATGTGCACGCCTACCCCTCCGGTGGCGGCGACTATGAAATTGCCACCACCAACCTGGGCCGGTCGGCAGGGCTCACCGTCGCTTCGGCGCTGATGGTGGACTACGTGCTCACCGTCGCGGTGTCGATGTCCTCGGCTGCCAACTACCTGGCCACGGCGGTTCCCGGGATGCACGGAACCCAGGCCCTGATCGCCGTGATCGGCGTGGTGGTGCTGGCCCTGGTCAACCTGCGCGGCATCAAGGAAGCCGGCTCCGTTTTCGCCGTCCCCACCTACATCTTTATCTTCTGCATTCTGGGCATGACCATCACGGGTCTGATCGAGGCCGTGACGGGAAACCTGGGCAGGGCGCCCTCGGCCGCCTTCGAGATTGTCCCGCAGGCCGGTTTCGAAAACGGCCTGGTGGGGCTGGCCGGCGGCTTCCTGCTGCTGCGCGCCTTCTCCTCCGGGGCAGCGGCGCTGACGGGCGTGGAGGCCATCAGCAACGGCGTGCCGAACTTCAAGAAACCCAAGAGCAAGAACGCCGCCACCACGCTGCTGCTGCTGGGCGCCATTGCCGCGGCCATGATTGCCGGCATCCTCTACCTGGCCCGTGCCACCGGCGTGCAGATGGTGCAGGACCCTGCCTCCGAATTCCTGCTGCACGGCCAGCCGCTGCCGGCCGGGTATGTGCAGAATCCCACCATCAGCCAGATTGCCGGCACCGTCTTTGGCACCGGCTCCATCCCCTTCATCCTGATCGTCGCCGCCACCGGCGTCATCCTGGTCTTCGCCAGCAACACCGCCTTCAACGGCTTCCCCGTCCTGGCCTCGATCCTGGCCCAGGACGGCTACCTGCCGCGCCAGCTGCGTACCCGCGGTGACAGGCTGGCCTTCAGCAACGGCGTACTGGCCCTGGCCGCGGGGTCGCTGGTGCTGATCATCGCCTTCAACGCCGACGTCACCAAGCTGATCCAGCTCTACATTGTGGGCGTCTTCATTTCCTTCACCTCCAGCCAGCTGGGGATGATCCGGCACTGGACCCGCGGACTTCGGGTGGTTAAGGACAAATCCGTGCGCCGGCACATGGTCCGCTCCCGGGTCATCAACAGCATGGGCTTCCTGATGACCCTGACCGTGCTGATCATCGTGCTGGTCACCAAGTTCGAGCAGGGCGCCTGGATTGCCCTGCTGGCCATGTTTGTGCTGTTCCTGATCATGTGGAGCATCCGGGCCCACTATGACAATGTGGCCAAGGAGCTGGCCGTGGACGAGGACTCCTCCCCGCGCGCGCTGCCCTCCCGCGTGCATGCCGTGCTGCTGGTCTCGCACGTGCGCAAACCGGTGCTTCGCGCACTGGCCTTCGCCCGCGCCTCCCGTCCCTCCCGGCTGGACGCCATCACCGTGGACATTGACCCGGAGGAGACCGAGGGCACGCTGGCGGACTGGGAAAAGCTGGAGATCCCGGTGCCCCTGACGGTGCTGGCCAGCCCCTACCGGGAAACGATCACCCCGATCATGGACTACATCACTACCATGCGCCGCGAGTCGCCGCGCGACCTGATCGTGGTCTACATCCCGGAGTACGTGGTGGGCAAGTGGTGGGAGCAGCTGGTGCACAACCAGACTGCGCTGCGGATCAAGACGCGGCTGCATTTTGAGCCCGGCGTGATGGTGGCCAGCGTCCCGTGGCAGCTGAAGTCCTCCGAGGATTCCCAGAAGTTCCAGGAAATGCGCTGATGGGGGCAGGCGGGATGATGGGCCAGGGCGAAACGGCCGCCGGCAGCGGTGCGCTTCAGACGGAGCTGACCCTGACCATCGGCCCGGTGGCGCACGGCGGCCACTGCGTCGCCCGTCATCAGGGCCGGGTGGTTTTTGTCCGCCACGCCATCCCCGGCGAGGTGGTGCGGGTGCGCCTGACAGGGCACGACGACGACGCCGCGCACTTCTGGCGCGCGGACGTCACGGAGGTGCTGGAGTCCGCGCCGGAGCGGGTTCCGCACTTCTGGCCGGAGGCCGACGCACTGGCGGCTGCGGCCCGGGGAACGCTGCCGGTGGGCGGCGCCGAATTCGGGCACATCAGCCGGGCAGGCCAGCGCCGGCTCAAGGCCGCGGTGCTTGCCGAACAGCTGCAGCGCCTGGCCAAGCTGGACCTTGCCGAGCTTGATCCGGCTGTCCTGGCCGCCGGCCCCGGGGATCCGCCGGAGGCCGGCCCCGGTGTGGCGGCCGGAGCCGGCATCATGGTCGAGGACGTGGACGCATCCGGCTCGCCTGAGCAGGCGGCCGGTATGGGCTGGCGCACCCGGGCCGGCTTTGCCGTCACCGGCGGCGGGATAGCCCCGGACGGTGGACACCGGCTGGGCATGCACGCGCACCGGTCCACCACCGTGATTCCCATCCGCGAGATGCCGCTCGCGGACGAGGGCATCAACGCGCTGCGGCTTTGGGAGATGGATCTGGAGGGGATAATGCGGGTGGAGGTGGCAGCTCCCGCCAACGGCTCCGAGCCGCTGGTGCTGCTGGCGCCGGATCCCGCGCTCTCGCCCAAGGCTGCAGGCCACGTGCTCAAGCGGGTGGCCGCGCAGCTGGCCGCGGTCGCGGGGGACCAAGGGGTATCCCTTGCCGGCTGGGATCCGGAGAGCGGGCAGCTGACGCAGCTGCGCGGGCGGGGCTGGGTACGCGAATCCGGCGCCGGGCATGAATTCCGGGTCAGCGGGGACGGATTCTGGCAGATCCACCGCCGCGCCCCCGAAGTGCTCACCACCGCGGCACTGGGCTTCCTGACCGCCGGGGGATACCTGGACCAGGGCAGTGCGGTGGCGGACCTCTATGCCGGCGCAGGCCTTTTCACCGCCCCGCTGGCCGACGCCGTCGGGCCTACCGGTACGGTGCTGTCCGTGGAAGGCTCGCCGGGCACCAGCCGGGACGCCCGCAAGAACCTGCACGCATCAGCCCAGGTGGAGATCCAGCGTGGCCGGGTGGAGCGGGTGCTGGGCGCACAGCGCCGCAGTTTTGACGCCGTCGTCCTGGACCCGCCACGTGCCGGTGCCGGCAAGACCGTGGTCCGCCAGCTGATCGATTCCCGGCCCCGCGCCATCGCCTACGTCTCCTGCGACCCGGCCTCCTTTGCCCGGGACCTGGGCTACTTCCGCCGGGCAGGCTGGGACCTGGCCCGCCTGCGCGCCTTTGACCTCTACCCGCACACGCATCATCTCGAGACGGTGGCGTTGCTGACACCCGGGAGCCGGTACTGAGCGGCTGAGGCTATCGGTGGGTAAGGCTAGCCTAACTAGCGGGTAAACCCCCGCGTGGCAAGATAAAAGCTGTGGCGAGAGGAGTCCAATTATGAGTAATGTGGACAGCTTTGGTTCCAAAGGCGTACTGAATGTAGCCGGGACCGAGTATGAGATTTTCCGGTTGAATTCCGTCGAAGGCGCCCAAAGCCTTCCGTTCAGCCTTAAGATACTGCTGGAAAACCTGCTGCGCACCGAGGATGGTGCCAATATCACCGCGGACCACGTCCGGGCCCTGGCCGGGTGGAATCCCGATGCCCAGCCCGATACCGAAATCCAGTTCACCCCGGCGCGCGTGATCATGCAGGACTTCACCGGGGTTCCCTGCGTGGTGGACCTGGCGACCATGCGCGAGGCTGTGAAGGAACTCGGCGGCGACCCCAAGCGGGTGAACCCGCTGGCACCGGCGGAGATGGTGATTGACCACTCCGTGCAGATCGACGTGTTCGGCAACAAAGACGCCGTCGAGCGCAATATGGAGATCGAATACCAGCGCAATGGCGAGCGCTACCAGTTCCTGCGCTGGGGCCAGAGCGCATTCGATGACTTCAAGGTCGTCCCCCCGGGAATGGGCATCGTGCACCAGGTCAACATTGAGTACCTGGCCCGGACCATCATGACCCGCGAGATGGCAGTTGACGGCGTTAAGACCCTGCGCGCCTACCCCGACACCTGCGTCGGCACCGATTCGCACACCACTATGGTCAACGGCCTGGGCGTGCTGGGCTGGGGCGTCGGCGGCATCGAGGCCGAGGCGGCGATGCTCGGCCAGCCCGTTTCCATGCTGATCCCGCGTGTCGTCGGCTTCAAGCTCACCGGCGCGATCCCGGCCGGCGCCACCGCGACGGACGTGGTGCTGACCATCACCGAATTGCTGCGCAAGCACGGCGTCGTCGGCAAGTTCGTCGAATTCTACGGCGAGGGCGTGGCGGAGGTTCCGCTGGCCAACCGCGCCACAATCGGTAACATGAGCCCCGAATTCGGCTCCACCGCCGCAATGTTCCCGATCGATCAGGTCACCATCGACTATCTGCGCCTGACCGGCCGCGACGAGGCCCAGTTGGCCCTGGTCGAGGCCTACGCCAAGGAGCAGGGCCTCTGGCACGATCCCTCCATCGAGATCAAGTTCTCCGAATACCTGGAGCTGGACCTGTCCACCGTGGTTCCCTCCATTGCCGGGCCCAAGCGCCCGCAGGACCGGATCGAACTGACGGAGGCCAAGGACGAATTCCGCAACGACATCCTGAACTACGTCGCCCACAACGCGGATGGCGGAACCGTGGACGAATCCCTGGAGGAAAGCTTCCCGGCGTCCGATTCGCCGTCGTTCACGCAACCGGACACCAAGGTTACCGACACGGACCGGGAACCGCCCAAGTACTCGGCCGCCCACGGGGCTGCCGGACGGGTGAGCAATCCCGTTGCGGTCACCATGGCCGATGGACGCCAGTTCGAGCTGGACCATGGCGCGGTCAGCATCGCCTCGATCACCTCGTGCACCAACACATCCAATCCTTCCGTCATGCTGGCCGCCGCGGTACTGGCCCGCAACGCTGTGGACAGGGGTCTGACCTCCAAGCCGTGGGTCAAGACCTCGGTGGCCCCGGGATCCAAGGTGGTCACCGACTACTACGAGAAGTCAGGGCTGGTCCCGTACCTGGAGAAACTGGGCTTCTACACCGTCGGCTACGGCTGCACCACCTGCATCGGCAACTCGGGTCCGCTCGAAGAGGAAATCTCGCAGGCCGTGCAGGAGAACGACCTCGCCGTCACTGCTGTGCTCTCCGGTAACCGCAACTTCGAAGGCCGGATCAACCCGGACGTGAAGATGAACTACCTGGCCTCCCCGCCGCTGGTGATCGCCTACGCCCTGGCCGGTTCCATGGACTTCGATTTCGAGACCGACGCCCTGGGCCAGGACCAGAACGGCAATGATGTGTTCCTGAAGGACATCTGGCCGAACCCGACCGAGGTCCAGCAGGTCATGGATGCCTCGATTGACAAGGACATGTTCACCAGCTCCTACGCCACCATCTTTGCCGGTGACGAGCGCTGGCAGAACCTGCCCACCCCGGCCGGCGACACCTTCGCCTGGGACGAAAAGTCCACCTACGTGCGCAAGCCACCGTACTTCGAGGGCATGAAAGCCCAGCCGGAGCCGGTGCAGGACATCTCCGGCGCCCGGGTGCTGCTCAAGCTCGGCGACTCGGTCACCACCGACCACATCAGCCCCGCCGGTTCCTTCAAGTCGGACACCCCGGCGGGTAAGTACCTGCTGGAGAACGGTGTGCAGCGCAAGGACTTCAACTCCTACGGCTCCCGCCGCGGCAACCACGAGGTGATGATCCGCGGCACCTTCGCCAACATCCGGATCAAGAACCAGCTGCTGGCGGACGCCAACGGCGGTGCCGGAGTGGAGGGTGGCTTCACCCGCGACTTCAGCCAGGACGGCGCCCCGCAGGCCTACGTCTACGACGCCGCGGTCAACTACCAGGCCGCCGGCACCCCGCTGGTGGTGCTGGCAGGCAAGGAATACGGCTCCGGTTCCTCCCGCGACTGGGCCGCCAAGGGCACCGCGCTGCTGGGCGTGAAGGCCGTCGTCGCCGAAAGCTACGAGCGGATCCACCGCTCCAACCTGATCGGCATGGGCGTCCTTCCGCTGCAGTACCCGGAAGGCGAAAACGCCGCCAGCCTGGGCCTGACCGGAACCGAGGTGTTCTCCGTGGAGGGCGTCACCGAGCTGAACCAGGGCAGCACGCCGCGGACCGTCAAGGTCACTGCCAAGGCTGAGGATGGCTCCGAGAAGTCCTTCGACGCCGTCGTCCGGATCGATACGCCAGGGGAAGCGGACTACTACCGCAACGGCGGCATCCTGCAGTACGTGCTGCGCCAGATCTCGGCCAGCTAACGGCGGACATCAGCGGGACCGGGCCCCGGAGCCGGTGGGAAACCACCTCCTCCGGGGCCCTTCCGCATCCGCCTCCGTCAGCCCTGCCACACGCCGGGCGTTAGAGTTAACTGTTATCCGCGATCCTAGGAGGGGACCCATGGGCCTGTTGGAGACCATCGCGCATCCGCAGGATCTGAGCA